>NZ_JAPEID010000009.1:0-145178 GCF_028823755.1 Vibrio sp. VP6 | reverse complement strand
CCGTCCCCCTCCACCATATTGAAAAAGCCAGCTCATCGAGCTGGCTTTTTTCGTTCTATACATCGTAAGATCAACACCCATTCTAACAATCTCTCGCTCACCCCATAGCGTCGCATTCATGTTCTACGAACTCCTAATGTAGCTAAGATCTTCAACCAATACCGACACATTGCTTTAAGCCAAACTCAACGTTAGAACCGATCTTTTAACAGGTAAGAGTTCTTCGATAAGACGCTGAATAGTATTAACTTTCTAAATCTCTCAAGAATAGACACAACAAAATACTAACTGAGCTATCCCAGATACCAGATGGTTAAGTCATTAGACTGCTAAATCATAAAACGACTGAGTTGTATTGTGCTTAGCTACGGAGCATTGCCTTTCGCTTTTACCTGTAGAGCTATCTCCGCTCATCCAACAATTAACAGATACAAAAAATCCCGCTAAATAGCGGGATTTAATTAAGACTAAATTGAACGAGCTTGGTGATTAACCTTGAATACCAACAATCAACCAAGGTGCATTCGGTACCGTTAGGTCACGCTCTAGGTGCCAGATATCTTCAATATCTTCCTCTACACCTTCTGCAGCATCACGGTAACGGCCACTAAATTGCAAACTTAATTGTGCTTTGTTCGCATCGTATTCAGCACGAACGATCTCTGCATCGACATACATCACATCAGTGTGCTGCTCACCTTCTAGCTTCGCGCGCTCAGCTTTCAGATCTTCAAATAGACTTGGAGAAACATATTCTTCAATGGTGTCTAGTTGGTTGTGGTTCCACGCACCTTGCAAAATGCGGTAGTGCTCACGAGAACCGTTAATAAACGCAGCTTGATCGAAACCCGGTGGGTAATTGTGTGGTACATCTGTTTGAGCACCAAAACCGGTGAAACCGCCTGCGTTTGTATTTGGTTGTTGTTCAAAGTTCTGCATGTTTGGTTGTTCAAACTTTGACGCGTTACCACCAAATGCCGGTTGTTGACGTTGCTGGTTCATACTGCCCTGCTTCGCACCTAACATTCCGCGCATAAGCTTAAAGATAATAAAGGCAATTAAACCAATGATTAGGATATCCATAAACTGGATACCTTCAAAAGCACCACCGAAGAACGCAGCAAGTAGACCACCAGCTAGAAGGCCTCCTAATAGACCGCCCATCAAACCTTTCTTGCTAGAAGACTTGGTCGTTTGCTCTTTACCGATCGTATTGGTGTTTTGTTGCTGCTGTTTAGGTGCAGGTGCTGTTTTGTAGCTCTTACCAAAAGACTTACCGCCACCAAACTTCTTCGCTTCTGCGATAGGAGTGACAGCAACGGTAAACATTAATAGAGCAACAATAGAAAATAAACGTTTCATCGTTATCCTTAAAGTTGACGATTGTTATACCCACGCAACCTCAGGTAAAAGAAGCCGTTTGGGTACATCTCAGATTGTGCTCCAAACCTTGTACATACAAGCAGTAGCACGCCAAAGATGATTGTTGGTTCATCATACTCCGTATGTCACCTTATGAAAACAATCTAAAGAGTCTGACATGTATCAGAATATTGCCAAACATGTCGCCTTCTGACGTGATTGCGCGGTTGACGCTCATTAAGTAGCTGTCTATCATATTGAACGTTGTTCAATAAAGCAGTTTGAGAGTATGGCGCGCAGAAACGATCACACCAGAGAAGAGTTGATTAACTTGACCTTAACGACGGTCAAAAATTTTTTAGATGAGAACTCTTACCACGAACTTAGCCTTCGTAAGATCGCTAACATGATTGGTTACGTGCCAAGCACCTTGGTGAATATTTTTGGTAACTATAATTTGTTGCTACTTCATGCCGTGGCTCAAACTTTAGATGAGTTATCGCAAGAAGCGCTAAATGCAACAAAAAGCAGTAAAGATGCTCATCAAGCACTTTTTGAACTTGCATACTGCTACCACGATTTCGCGCAAAAACATCCTTACCGTTGGCAATTGGTTTTCGAACACAACATGAACGGTGCCGAACTTCCAGAATGGCATGCGAAACGTATTGATGGCATGACAGGCATGCTCGAATCATTACTCGCACAAATCGCTCCTCAACGTACGGAATCCGAAGTCATTCAAGCGAGTCGCGTACTATGGGCTGGCGTACACGGCATTACTCTTCTAAGCGTTGATGACAAGTTTTTCTCAAGTGAGCCTGTAGATGGTAAAGAGTTAATCAGTAACTTGCTTTCTAACTACATCATGAACTGGTAACAAACAAAGGATTATCCATGTCATCCGACAGACAGCCGTCCTTGCTTACGCAAAGAAAGTTCCTGCCCTATTTTGTTACTCAGTTTTTTGGCGCTTTCAACGACAACATTTTTAAAAACGTTTTGTTGCTGTTTGTCGCTTTCGCTGGTTCTAGCGCATTACCCATTTCTAGTAATTTATTCATAAACTTAGCAGCGGGCTTATTCATTCTTCCATTCTTCCTTTTTTCTGCCTCTGCTGGAGTTTTGGCGGATAAATACGAGAAATCGTGGTTTATTCGCAAAGTAAAACTGTTTGAAATCGCCATCATGCTGCTAGGCGCCGTTGGCTTTATAACAGAAAGCTATGGTGTCTTACTTCTGCTGCTTTTCTTAATGGGTACGCAATCCGCGTTCTTCGGCCCCGTCAAGTACGCGCTTCTTCCTCAGGAATTAAACGCTAAGGAACTGGTACCGGGCAATGCCTTGGTTGAAGCCGGGACATTTATCGCCATTCTTATCGGCACGCTCGGTGCAGGCATTATTGCTTCTGCTGACAACGCGAAATATCTGGCCGCTTTCTGCGTGGTTCTATTTGCCCTGCTCGGTTACTTATCCAGTCGCTCGATTCCATTTGCTGCGGCAAGTGCCCCTGAACTTAAATTCCGTTGGCGACCTTATCAGCAAACTAAGCACACGCTGGCGATCGCGAAATCCGATCGCATCGTATTTCAATGCATCATGGCCATCAGTTGGTTTTGGTTTCTCGGTGCTGCATATCTTACTCAGTTCCCAAACTTCACCAAGGTCTATCTGAACGGTACAGAAAGCGCCGTATCCTTCTTACTTGCACTCTTCTCAGTAGGGATTGCTCTAGGCTCACTGGCTTGCAACTGGATCTCAAATCATCGAATCGAAGTGGGCATCGTGCCAATCGGTGCCTTAGGCATCACCATCTTCGGTTACTTTATGGCGACATCAGTACCAACTGAGCTACCTGAGTTCGCAAACTTCATTGAATTTGTTCGTTTCGAGCCTTTCTGGCCTCTGTTTTTCTATCTGCTCATGATAGGAGCATCGGGCGGATTATTTATCGTCCCACTGTACGCCTTAATGCAACACCGAGCGAAGGAGACTGAACGTGCGCAAGTGATAGCAGGTCTGAATATCTTTAACTCACTATTTATGGTGGGCAGCGCGATCCTTGGCATTATATGCCTAAGCGTAGTAGAGATGAGTATTCCACAATTGTTTGCGCTTCTTGCAGTGCTTAATTTCTTAGTCGCGGCATATATCTTTCTACAAATCCCGATTTTTGTGGTTCGCTTTGCAATGTGGATGCTCACGCACACCATCTATCGTGTTAAACACAAAAATCTGCACAACTTACCTGAGCATGGTGGTGCATTGATTGTGTGCAATCATGTGAGCTACATGGATGCCCTGTTACTGAGTGCCGTATGCCCTCGTTTGATTCGCTTTGTGATGGAAGAAGATTACGCCAACCTGCCGCCGCTAAGACGCTTTTTACGCCGTGCTGGCGTGATACCAATTTCTGCTAGCAACCGAAGTTCTATTCGTCGAGCATTTAACGACGTCGAAGAAGCTCTCAATGAAGGCCATATTGTCTGTATCTTCCCTGAAGGGCGATTGACCTCCGATGGCGAAATGAACGACTTCATGCGTGGCATCGACATTATTCTGCGTCGAAGCCCAGTACCTGTGATTCCGATGGCATTGAAAGGATTGTGGGGTAGTTATTTTAGCCGCGCTAAAGGACGAGCATGCAGAGGGTTTCCGACTCGCTTCTGGTCCAAATTGGAAATTGAAGCTGGCGAACCGGTAGATCCTAGCTCAGCCACCGCACAAACTATGTTCGAAAAAGTGCACGCATTGCGCGGAGATTGGCGATAAACAAAACGTTGAGAATTATTTGAGCACACGTTTAAATTATCTGAACGTGTGTTCAAATCATTAAGACAAACTGACCAGATACAGTGCGATATACTCTCGCTTTCACTAACGACAATGAATCATAAATCTTGAACAGAAAGTACATCCCCTTTGGACTGGCACTGCTTTTTTGCTTAACTCCTTTTGTGTCATCCCCTATTGCACTTGTTATTGGCTTCTTACTTGCCAGCTTTGGCTTAGTTCCTACTGAGTTACCCATCGCCTCTTTCACCAAAAAACTGCTTTCTTATTCTATTATCGGTTTAGGGTTTGGTATCAATTTTGAACAGGCATTGTCTGTCACGTCAGATGGTATCGGGCTAATTATCGCTACGATTGTCGGCACACTCGTCATTGGCTCACTCATCGCCAAAGTAATCAAACTCGAAACGACGACTGCGTATCTCATTTCATCCGGAACTGCGATATGTGGTGGCAGCGCAATTGCTGCGGTCGCACCAGCAATCAGAGCCAAAGATGAACAAATAGGTTTGGCACTCGCTACCGTTTTTGTACTCAACTCTCTAGCGTTGTTCATCTTCCCCGTCATTGGTCATGCGTTAAACCTAGACCAACACACCTTTGGGACATGGGCGGCAATTGCGATTCATGATACTTCGTCTGTTGTTGGCGCTGCCTCTGCCTACGGTGAAGAGGCACTGACAACTGCAACCACGCTCAAACTGGCGCGAGCCTTGTGGATCATTCCTGTTGCTTTGATTAGCGCCGTGATTTTCTCACGTGGGAACAAAGAGAACGGTTCGAAAAAGTTAGTGATTCCTTACTTCATTTTCTGGTATTGCGCGGCCATCGCCTTTAGTGATTTCTTCCCACAATTTGAGGTGGTGTATCACGGTATTTTTACCATTGCGAAGCAAGCTCTGGTGGTGTGCTTATTCTTGATAGGATGTAGTATTTCGATTTCGAAACTGAAATCTTCGGGCCCTAAACCGCTGTTGTTTGGTGTGACTTTATGGGTATTAATTTCCACCACGTCACTAAGCTGGCTAGTACTTAGATAATCGTTGTCGACTTATCGCGTTGGTCGGAGGTTGACTCTTGTTTGTCACTCTTGAGCGCAAACACCAACGCGATAGCGATTAAAAACGCCGTCAATTCCGCTAACGAGCGAGTGAGCCCTTCACTGCTAATTGCGATGCCAATTTGTAATACCACTGCTATCAATAAAACCGATTTCACCATTCTGAAGCTTATGCCTTTCTGCTCTACGTTGAGACATAATTATGATTCAGAGTTATAAGGTTACGAAATTCCCTTTCCGACTAACACATAGCAAAATTGACTAATCTTCGCCTCATTTCCGCCGGGAGAATGAGCGCCAGCTATTTAACGTTGATTATCTAACTCAGAAAGCAGCCACTCTTTTACCGCTTTACGCGAGACTTTAATCCCACCTTCTAACAAGGCTTGTGGCATCAAATAGTAAGCGATTGGCCATTTAAACTTCTCAAGCTTTTTCCGCAAGTATTGCTCGAATTCCTGTTGGCTCAGTAACGCTTCTGATTGAATAACGGCTATAGGACGATGACCGAACTCAGCATCTTCGACTGGCACGACAATGCTCTGAATGACGCTTGGAATTTGGTTCAATACTACTTCTATTTCCTCACAGTGAACGTTTTCTCCACCTGAGATAAATTGATTATCGGCCCGACCGATGATCTTTAACTCATCTCCTTGCCAAGTACCGAGATCCTTACTGTCGAACCAACCATCCTCGTCCACGAATACCGTCACTTGACCTTGGTGAAAATAGCCTGAAGCTAGCGTTTGTCCACCAATGTAAATGCGCTCATCAACCAACTTAATCTTACGATTTTTTAGTAAATGCCCAGCATTGCTTACGTCATTGATCTGTTTTGCCGTAACGGTAGATGCAGCCTCGGTCATACCATAACCTAGCCACGTTTCGATGCCTTTTTCTGTGGCTCTTACCGCTAGCTCATGAGCCACATGACTGCCCCCCAGCAAAACGTGCGTCAGTGACAGTTCAACATAATCATCTAGCAAGCGTTTAAGTTGAGTCGCCACTAAAGAGGCGTGTGAAACCGCGAGGATATCGTCTGCCAGTCTTCCCGTGCCGATTTTCAACGTTGCGCCAACAAACAACCAGCGATAGACAATCGCAAGGCCGGAAACATGATAAAGTGGAAGCGACAACAGCCAAGTGTCTTGTTGATGGAAGGTGAACTCACATAGTAATCCCTCTGCCGAAGCGAGGTGCTGTCGATGCGTATGAACCACCGCTTTCGGTGCCCCCGTTGAGCCTGAGGTAAACACAATCGAAGCCAACCTGTCGTGCTGATAGTCATCCGCAGTGTTTTCAACCACGGTATCTACCGTAGGCAAAGTGAGAAAAATCGCATTTAATGCTGCTTTCTCTTCGCTAGAGTAAGCGAACTCACACTCCGGAGTTAACCAAACAAAACGCGTTTTATGATCGCCGTACAGAGTGCAGAGCTTACCTTGTAGCGCCTCGATTGGCTGAGGCATAGTCAACGCGGTGATAGCGCCTAACTGTTGCGCAGCTAAATAAAACAGTACTGTTTCAACTTGGTTCTTCCCTACCAGAGTCACCACATCATCGCGCGTAACACCTTGCTGCAAGAGCGATTGCGCGTATTGAGTAACACGAAGCGAGAGCTGTTGCCAATTCAATGTTTCTTGAGATGTTGCGAGTGCAATAGAAAAAGGGCTCGTTTGAGCCCAATACTTCCAAGGTGGAATCGCACTATTTTCTGTAGAGAATGGCTCTATGCTGAATGCCACACTAACTCCTGCTCAGACAAAGGAAGCACAGGAAGTTCGCACTTTGGCCAACCTTGCTCTAGCTGCGCTTTGAACAACCCGATAGTGTCCAAACCAGGAACTTCATCAGGCAACTGCCATTGCGCCAAACGTGCTAATTGGTTCAAGCCAAGGCTCGACTCAATGCTTGAGCTGATCACCGCTTTCATTCCTAACGCTTTTGCTTTTTCGATCAATTTAATGCAGAAATCGACGGAGCCGATTAATGTCGGTTTGATAATGATCGCTTTCACGCCTGTCAAATCTTCAAGGCTAAAGTCTTCTCGACGAACGGCATCTTGCAGCGTTTCATCCCAAGCAATCGCGATACCAGTATTAATGGCAAAAGACATGCTGTCGCCTGGAGCTCGGCATGGCTCTTCCAAAAACGTAATTCGTTGGCGAAGAGACGGTGTAATGTACTTAGCAAACTGCTGCGCTTTTTCGGGAGTCCAAGCGCGGTTCGCATCCAGTCGAAGCGTTAATTGAGGGATAGATTCAAGGAAGAGATTCACAAGCATGCCGTCGCGAATGGGCTCATACAGACCCACTTTCACTTTTGCCACTTTCTCGCCTTCCATCTCGTTGAGTTTTGGAATCAACTCATCGGGATCGCCCGTACACAGTGGAGCAGTTTGATATTTGCCTTGCGTCGGCAAACCACCTTCTAACTCCAATTGAGCCATAGATAAGCCAAACGCAACCGAAGGATACATATTGGCATAATCAACCGGTATACCCGCGACCCAGCGTTCAGCCTGTTCTTGTAACTGAATGCCAGCCTCTTCGGTACTTTCCAAGCTAAAACCAAAAAGCGGTGCGACTTCACCTAATCCCGTGTTCTCGCCATCAGATAGCTCAACAATGTAGCCGATGCGTTCCGTCAGCTTGTTATCACGCAGTATTACGCCACTGTCCATTGGAAGGCAGTAACGGTAAATCTTTGCTTTACGCATAATTCCTGTCCTATTACGTACAACCCAAGCTTGCTGGCTATAAGAACGAACCATCCTCCCTGAGGGCGAGGCGCTCGGGACTAAAAACGAAGCAGAGGAGCACTCTGGCTCCTCTTTATTTACGGATTATGGGTTACGAGGGAACTTGTCGAAATCTGGGCGACGTTTCTCGTTGAATGCGTTACGACCTTCTTGTCCTTCATCTGTCATGTAGAACATCATCGTTGCGTTGCCCGCAAGCTCTTGAAGACCAGCTTGACCATCACAATCCGCGTTCAATGCCGCTTTCAGGCAGCGTAGCGCCATTGGGCTATGCTGAAGAACTTCACGACACCATCGAACGGTTTCTTTCTCTAGATCTTCTAGAGGCACAACCGTGTTGACTAAGCCCATGTCTAACGCTTCTTGCGCGTTGTAGAAACGACATAGGAACCAGATTTCGCGCGCTTTCTTCTGGCCTACGATACGGGCCATGTAAGACGCGCCCCAACCACCATCAAATGAACCCACTTTAGGGCCCGTTTGACCAAACTGTGCGTTGTCCGCTGCAATTGTTAGGTCACACATCATGTGCAGTACATGACCGCCGCCAACAGCCCAACCCGCTACGGAAGCAATAACAGGTTTTGGACACGTACGAATATCACGTTGGAAGTCCAATACGTTTAGGTGATGCGTACCTTGGTCATCTTTGTAACCGCCGTAGTCGCCACGAATCTTCTGGTCACCACCAGAACAGAATGCATCTTCACCCAAGCCAGTTAGGATGATAACGCCAACACCTGAGTCGTAGCGTGCATCTGCCAACGCATCAATCATCTCTTTTACCGTTTGAGGGCGGAACGCGTTACGCACTTGAGGGCGTGCAATGGTAATTTTCGCGATACCATCTTCAGACTTGTGGTAATGAATATCCTCGTATTTCTCGCCGCAATCTTTCCATTGAACCGGAGCGTAAAGTTCTTCTTCAGAAATGCCTACTGTTTTAGCCATGGTGATTCCCATTGTTCTCGTTGCTCTCACTGAAAGTGAGAATGAATTATTTGCTTAATGTGCATCGCAAACTGCTTTGGCTGCTCTTGATGAACGTTATGTCCTGCGCCTTCAATTTGTCGATACGCCAACCCGCTTGTTTGTGCCAGTTGGCTAAATTTTTTGTCTTTCGCGCCACACACATAATAAATGGGTATGTGCTGTTGTTGCAGTGCGGGCAGTAAATACGCCTGCTTGGCTAACGATGTTGCCATCAACATGTTCGCAATTGCCGAGCCAAGATTAGCACTTCGCTTGGTAATTAATGTTTGTCTTTGCTCATGGTTTAGTGAAGAAAACACCGCTTGTTGATACCAATCGCTCAAAACACGTTCAAGTGGTTCACTCTCGAAGCGCAGTGCCCATTTTTGGTCGTTGTGCAATCTTGACTGTGTCTCTGACTCTGTTTGAAGCCCGAAGTTTCCCCCTTCCACAATCGCGCCGACAATATTGAGATCTGAGAAGCACTCACCAGCAAGACCGTGCATTGCGATTCTTCCACCCATTGAGTAGCCAATCAAAATAAGTGGTTGTTGCGGAGGAAATAATAAAGATAGTGTGGAATTAAGAAGTTTGCAGCAATCATCGAGATCGTTGCACTTTGTAAACTGGCTGCGACCATGACCAGGAAGGTCGATAACGACTCGTTCAAACTGAGTCAGCTCATCCAAACAAGCTTGCCAATCAGCACCACTTCCTAAAAGACCATGCAAAAACA
This sequence comes from Vibrio sp. VP6, assembly GCF_028823755.1. Classification (NCBI taxonomy): domain Bacteria; kingdom Pseudomonadati; phylum Pseudomonadota; class Gammaproteobacteria; order Vibrionales; family Vibrionaceae; genus Vibrio; species Vibrio sp. VP6. The sequence goes on along the minus strand of NZ_JAPEID010000009.1, from coordinate 135,491 downwards.
CCAGAGTGGGAAGATCACCACTTTGGTGTTTTTCAGTTGGAGAGAGACGCTCAGAGTGAAGCATGCAGGCTCTTATTAAATGCCTTTATCAACTCTGCGGCTTGGCTTGGTGGGGTTTGAACTTCCACCAACAGTGTGCCTTGGCCGCTCGACAGGTGCTCGGTAACCATTGCTTGATACATTTGTAATGTAGTTGGCTTTTCATACTTTAAGCCAAACTGCTTAGCTGCATGTTCAAACTGATAACCGTGGGGCATTTGGTAGTACGCAGTGCGATGCTCCTGAGGCACTGGCAACATATCGAAAATCGCACCACCATCATTGTTTGTGACCACAAGAACTGACGGCAGATCATTACGAGAAAACAGCGCGAGTGAGTTGAGGTCATAAAGCGCCGATGTATCTCCGATGTACATCAATAGCGGCTTGCCTCGCGAACGCTGAACACCCGAAGCTGTGGCAAATAGACCATCAATACCCGACGCTCCGCGATTGGTAAACACCTCAGTATTTAATCGGCCAAACATATCGACCAATCGAACAAACAAGCTGTTACCGAGAAAGACATCGACGTTCTGCGTTCGCTCTTCAATGTCAGCCGCTAACGCGATTTCATTAAGCGTTGAAGCTGATGAAGACAGAAACTCATCGCGAATGTGAGCGCGAACATGGGCTATATCGGTCAGCAATCCATCAGCCCACCCTTGAGTACTTGAGCTCTTAACATCAACACGCTCGACCCAACTTTTAGGTGATGCAGCCCAATGCAATTGCGGAAGGTGTGTTTGGTTATCTCGGCTTAAACTTGGCGAGATAAACCAGTACTGAACATCTCGGCCTTGTTGGCTTTGCGACACCTGTTTATTAATCCATTGGTTCAATCGCTTAGATATGATGCGGCTACCAAACTGGAGCACCAAATCACATTCGTCGAGTTGGCTGGCCAACTTAGGCTGTTGTAACCACAAATCATAATGTGACCAATCGGAGCTAACTCCACTTTGCGGATCCGCCAATACAGGCCACCCCATTTGCTGTGCAAACGCTTTTGCCGCTTGCGCGTGATCAGCAAGTAAGCTGCCAATAACAACCACGCCTTTTCTATCAGCACAAAATGGAATGTCACGAAATGATGGACTGACGAATCGTTGAGTATATGTTTGACCGCCTTTGCGCCACGCTTCGACACTGTTCAGGTAGCTTTGGTAAGCGCTTTTTTCCCCGTCAGAATACAGCGGCTCAGGAAAGGCGCAGTTAATGTGAACCGCGCTGCCATGTAACTGCTGGTTAAACATCACCTCATCAACCGAAGTGAGTAACCAGTTGAGCGGCGTATTTAAACTCGGACTTGGCAAGTTCAAATTTGCCGATACATGATGCGAAAAAATCCCAAGCTGATTAATTGCTTGGTTTGCGCCACAACCGACGAGTTCAACAGGGCGGTCAGCAGTAAGCAAAACCAGTTTTTCGCCCGTTAATTTAGCTTCTGCTACCGCAGGCAACAAGTTTGCGACCGCAGTGCCAGAAGTCACAATAACGGCTACCGGCTCTTGGCTAGCTTTCGCCAAGCCAAGCGCCATAAAACCTAATCCACGCTCATCAAAATGAGTATGAATGGAAAAATTTGGCTGTTCCGCCGCTTCTAAAGTCAAAGGAGTCGAACGCGATCCCGGCGCGATACAAACATGCTTCACACCAAATCGGTGAAGCTCAGTCAAAATGGTCTCTGACCAAATTCGATTGAGAACCGCTTGATCGTAACTCATGATGCCACTCCAAGCGGCGGATGATCGGAAATCAACGTTAATAGCGTCGACATCTTTTTATCTAACTCAGCCCATTCGTGTTCAGCAACTGATCCAGGAACAATACCCGCTCCAGCAAACAGCTGAACTTGATCGCCAAGCACCAATGCACTTCTTATTGCCACACAAAACTCTGCGCGTTCATGGCTGATGTAACCCATAGAGCCAGCATACCAGCCACGAGCAAACGGCTCGTTATCAAGGATGAACTGCATCGACTCTTTACGAGGCAAACCTGCCACTGCGGCCGTCGGCTGCAATGCAGAAAGCAGTTGTACGCCATTTGTGCCTGTTTTTAAGCTTGCATGAATATTGCGCTTGAGGTGCTGCACCTTACGTAAACGCACCAATCTCGGTTCGGTTTCTACTTCTACCATTTCGGAATGAGGAGAAAGGCGTTCCACGATATCGTCCACGACGTACTGGTTTTCGTTTAAGTTTTTTGAATCCTGAGATAACCAGTTCGCCAACTCCATATCATGAGTGGCATTGTCGCCACGACCAATGGTGCCCGCTAAAGCTTCGGTATGAAGCTCATGTCCAACACGAGAATACAAACGCTCTGGCGTAGAGCCCATAAAACTGTGTTTGCTGTCTAAACTCAGCAAGAAATGAAAGCTGTGATGGTTGTTCAAATAGCTCGCTTTAAGCAGTTGTGCAGCGCTCAACCTGTTATCCAGTTGGACAGTAGAACGGCGAGCCAACACAACTTTTTTAAACTCATCATTCTCAATCCCAGTCAGAACTTTATGTACCAGCGCATCCCACTCAGATTTGACAGGAGTATGAACAATCGAGCGAATGTGTGACGAGATCGGAGGTAAAGCGGCGACATCGCAAATAAGCTTTCTCAAGCCTGCAAGCGTGCGCGCTTTGTCTTCAGTTAGGTTAACCGCAAGTGACCACTGCTGATCAAATCGAATCAGTTCAATTTGAGGCAAAAAGAAGAAAGAAGGCATGCAACGGCGATTTTTTTCGTGCTGGCCATCAAACGATCGCCCGCCCCATACTCGCTGCCCTTCACCAAGAATTGTATAGGCAGGACCCGGCTCAACAAAAGAGTGCAACTGTCCTAGCGCGACGACCTCTTCACGAGTATCACGGGATTGCCAATAAAACTTGGGGAAAAGTGGTTGTGCATCAAGCCAATCAATAAATGCGAAATTCGGTTTTTCGCTGAGGGGCTCGACCAGACGTACTTGATTGCCTTCCGTGTGCTGAACTCGCTCGATAATTCTTTTTACGGCTTGATGGAACTCTGACAAATCAACCTCGAAGTATGTGAGGATAAAGGTAACTGACGGCTACTCTAAGTTTAGACCCAAAGCAAATCAAGGTCGTATGCGATCTTTTGCAAAATCCTGTGATAGCAAGCGAACAAAAGTTAGCCTGCGAACGGATAATTTACAGATTTATATTCTAATAAAAAACAAATTATTGTATTTTAATAAAGAAATTAACGAATTTTTAGGAATTATACAATGCAAAATATCGGGATGTCGTCAAAACTCGACAATGTCTGCTACGACATTAGGGGTCCTGTACTCAAACATGCTAAGCGCATGGAGGAAGAAGGGCATAAAATCCTAAAGTTGAACATTGGTAACCCTGCCCCATTTGGTTTTGACGCCCCTGATGAGATTCTTGTAGATGTAATTCGTAATCTACCGACCTCTCAAGGCTACTGTGATTCCAAAGGCATTTACTCTGCGCGTAAAGCGGTGGTTCAACATTACCAACGCAAAGGCATTCGTTCTTTAGACGTAGAAGATGTGTACGTCGGTAATGGCGTGTCTGAGCTGATCGTGATGGCAATGCAAGCGTTGCTAAACAACGGCGATGAAATGCTCATCCCTGCGCCTGACTACCCATTGTGGACGGCATCAGTAGCGTTGTCTGGTGGCAACCCCGTTCATTATTTGTGTGATGAACAATCGGATTGGTATCCAGACCTTGATGACATCAAAAAGAAAATCACGCCGAAGACTCGCGGTATTGTTCTGATCAACCCGAACAACCCAACAGGTGCTGTATATAGTCGTGACTTCTTGCTTGAAGTGATTGAGATTGCTCGCCAACACAAGCTGATCATTTTCGCTGACGAGATTTACGACAAAGTGCTTTACGATGGCGCAACACACACTTCTGTTGCGACGCTAACGGAAGACGTACTTGTGATGACCTTCAATGGTTTGTCGAAAGCTTACCGGGTATGTGGTTTCCGTGGTGGGTGGATGTTCTTAACTGGTCCAAAACACTTAGCACAAGGCTACGTTAACGGTCTAGAGTTGCTCTCTTCTATGCGTCTTTGTGCCAACGTGCCGATGCAACATGCGATTCAAACCGCGCTAGGTGGCTACCAAAGTATCAATGAGTTGATCTTACCTGGTGGTCGATTGCTAGAGCAGCGTAATCGCGCGTTCGAGCTGATCAACCAGATCCCAGGGGTATCTTGTGTGAAACCCAAAGGTGCCATGTACTTATTCCCTAAAATCGATACCAAGATGTACAACATCAAGAATGACCAACAGATGGTGCTCGATTTCTTGAAACAGGAAAAAGTACTGCTAGTACAAGGCTCAGGTTTTAACTGGCCAAAACCAGACCATTTCCGCATTGTGACTTTGCCACACGTTGAAGATCTGGAAACCGCAATCGGACGCTTCGAGCGATTCCTATCAACCTACAGCCAGTAAAGAATCACTGGTAGTAATTAGTGTTGATCTCTCATATGCTTAGAGGAACTCCTAGTGAGTTCCTTTTTTTATACCAGAAACGGAGAAAGCCATGAAAGAAAGCCATTTTTTCGCCCACTTGGCACGAATGAAGCTTATCCAACGCTGGCCTTTGATGCGCTCTGTATCACCAGAAAACGTTTCGGAACACAGCTTACAAGTCGCATTTGTCGCTCACGCACTCGCGTTAATTAAAAACAAAAAGTTCGGCGGCACGCTTAATCCTGAACGCATTGCTCTTCTCGCGATGTATCACGATTCAAGTGAAGTGCTCACTGGCGATTTGCCAACTCCCGTTAAGTACTACAATCCCGAAATCGCAAAAGAATATAAGAAGATAGAAGCCGCTGCCGAGCACAAATTACTTTCTATGTTACCGGAAGAATTTCAGGAAGATTTTGCCCCATTTCTACTTTCTCATTCGTCTCACGAAGAAGACTCTCAGATAGTAAAACAGGCTGACTCCATCTGTGCGTACTTAAAATGTTTGGAAGAACTAAGCGCAGGTAACCATGAGTTTGCCTTAGCGAAAAAGCGCCTAGACGTCACTTTACAAGAACGTAAAACGCCAGAAATGGAATACTTCCTTAATACATTCGCCCCAAGCTTTGGGCTATCGCTGGATGAAATCAGTTAGCCAGTTTAGTTTATGGAGATAAACGTGTCGTTTGAATTACACTCTTTGTGGCAAGAGCGCCACGACGATGAGCATAAAATCCGCCGTGATGACCACCGCAGCCCCTATCAACGTGATAGAGCGAGAATCCTGCACTCTGCGGCATTTCGACGCCTACAAGCGAAAACTCAAGTTCATGGCAACAGCTTGGAAGACTTTCATAGAAGTCGACTTACCCACTCGTTAGAAGCGGCCCAATTAGGCACAGGTATTGTCGCACAACTCAAAAAGAAACAGTCTGAATTTAAAGAACTATTGCCCTCGGACAGTTTGATTGACTCTCTGTGTCTCGCGCACGATATTGGCCACCCACCATACGGACACGGTGGTGAAGTCGCATTGAACTATATGATGCGTGACCATGGTGGCTTTGAAGGCAATGCGCAGACTTTTCGTATTGTGACCAAATTGGAGCCATACACTGAGCACTTCGGGATGAATCTATCGCGCCGAACTTTGTTAGGTTTGATCAAATACCCAGCACTCATCAGTCAGACTCGTTCAGTCAAGCTGCCAAACCCTGCAGAACATCAACGCCGATTAAAAGCCAAAGAATGGAGCCCAGCGAAAGGCATCTACGATTGCGATAAAGATCTGTTTGATTGGGTTATCGCTCCACTCAGCGAGAATGACAAAAGCCTGTTGAGCCAAATGCGCTATCGACCAGACTCCGATTTAGAGCACAGCAAAACGCGCTTTAAATCCCTCGACTGCTCCATTATGGAGCTCGCCGATGATATTGCGTATGGCGTGCACGACTTAGAAGATGCCATTGTGTTGGGTATGGTCACACGTCAGCAATGGCAAGAAGGTGCTGCAAGTCAGTTAGCTGATTGCGGTGATCCTTGGTTTGAAGAACATATCGGCTCTATTGGACAAATGCTGTTTAGCGGTAAACATCACCAACGCAAAGATGCGATTGGCGGTATGGTCAATGCCCTACTTACAAGCATCTCTATTAAAGTGGTTGATGAACCATTCCAAAACCCTTTACTGGCATGGAATGCTTGTTTAGAACCGCATGTGGCGAAAGCGCTAGATGTGCTTAAACATTTCGTCAGTCAGTATGTCATTCAAGTGCCGCAGGTACAGATTGTCGAATACAAAGGGCAACAAATCATCATGGATATATTCGAAGCACTAAGTGCCGATCCTGAACGATTGTTGCCAATACACACAAAAGAGCTTTGGCAGAGTGCAACTAGCGGTAGTGGCAAAATGCGAGTCATTGCCGATTACATATCCGCAATGACCGATGGTCATGCGCAAAAGCTACACCGCCAATTGTTCTCTTCTATTGTTTTGTAGACTGTTCTACTTGTTCAAATAATTCTTTTCAAATACGCCCGGAGGCATCTGGGCGATTTGAAATTCAATCATCCTGTCAAAAGCATTAAGTAGCGGCGAGAAGTCGTTATCCGGCTCCAACAAACTCAACGCATAAAACCCTGCTTCCACTGTCGAAAGACTGTTGTCTGAAGGCGCTTTACGAATTGTATAGTGACCTTGTAAATCCTCGGGAAGCTTTACTGTGGTTAAAGCGTGCAAGTTGGTGGAAAGCTGCCACATTTTATAGGCTTTTTTCCACGTGCCATCGAGCAAAATTAGGCGTGTTTTTCTTGTGCGCTCGCTCTCGGTACACGCAATGTCTGAAAGGCACTGTGATTGCTCAGACGGATAAAGGATAAAATGCTGATACGCTTTATCGGTGAGCAACGCGTTTAACTGTGCGTCATCAGAAAAATCCTCGCCAATCAAACAAGTACAGTTCTTTAAACTCAAATTGAGAATCCGTGCCGTACCAAGTGGACGATGCGCTTCACTCGTATGCTGAAGAATGATAAGTTCAACCCCGCTTGCTAGCGGTACAATCCATTGGCAAATACAGGCTTTGCGCGATTTTCCACACTGAGAACAATAACGAGACATAGAGTGAACCTTTATACATTGCTGACCATCATCAGCGTTATCTGCTTAGTACTACAATTCGAACCAATGGCGAGCCTCACCGAATGGCACGCTTACAACATACGTCATGGTGAATGGTGGCGAATCGTAACAGGAAATCTCACGCATACCAACTTTGCCCACCTTGGAATGAACTTGGCTGGATTATGGGTTATCGCGTTTATATTCCGTCCTAGTGCGCGCAACTTCTCGACTGTTTTTCTTTTGCTTTGTGCCTTTGTCGGCGCAATGAACTTACTGACTAGCATGTCAGTCTATGTCGGCTTGTCTGGCGTCTTACACGGTTTGTTTGGTTTTTGGGCTCTCAGAGAAGTGTTTGAAAACAGAAGAAGTAGCCTACTCTTAGTCGCCGGACTTATTGCGAAAATCGCATGGGAGCAATTTTATGGCCCTTCAACCAGCACTGCTGCAATGATAGGCGCTCGTGTTGCTGTTGATGCACACCTGTTTGGTGCAATGGGAGGCTTAGGTATGGCATTAGTAGAGAAAGGATTCCATCGCCGTATATTTGGATAAAAAATCCCGAACCACGAAAGAGGGTTTGGTTCGGGAAAGCAGTAACCGGAAACGAAAACTCAGTAAGAATACAATGGTCGAAGCCCGCGTTTATAGAAGAATGCGGTCTTTGTTTTTCTTGATGGTTGCTTCACCAATTCCTTTTACATTGGTTAAATCAGCTGCTGTTTTAAATGGGCCGTGCTCAGTACGGTAGTCAACTATGCTTTGCGCTTTCTTTTCGCCAATACCTTTCAGCATCGTTGCTATCTCTTCTGCAGAAGCAGTATTGATATTGACCGTAATTTCAATTCCTTCATATTTATCAGCCTTGGTATCAGCGGCCAAACTGAGTGGTGCGAACACCACTAAACACAAGGTTAAAATCCATTTCATATTGAACATATACACTCCAAATTAACGCTCTGAAATAATCCGCCCTAATGTAGGCAAACACTCATCGTCATTGAAGTTTGTTTAAACAAAAATAAAACGGGCCGCTTACGCGACCCGTTTTAGTTAACATGCAAATTACATAATTAGTGCTTAGTTGCTCACAACAAAGTACTCAATGTCTGTGTTAGCACGCAATACAGCGAGAACAGAAGATAGATCCTGCTGAGATGATGCACGTTGCATTTGCATCGCAACTTGATCTTCTAGCGAACTATCTAGTTCCGCTTTCACAGCATCCAGTTCAATCACTACGATGTTGCCTTCAAGGTCTTTCGACTGACCGTAGACAGGTTTGCCATCTACTGGCTTCGCCATTGCAAAGACGGTAGTTGCTAGTGGCGAACGACGGTCAACAGTCTCTTGCTCACCAAATGTTAGGTTGTTTTCCGCAAGAACAGCCGTATTGCCTTCATTCAGAGCAGCTACCACTTTTGTACCTAGCTCTAGGGCACCTTGCTCACCTTTAACGCGAGATAGTTCCGCCACAACTTGTTCTTTCACTTCAGCTAATGGAAGCACTGTTTCGTCACGAGAATCTTCAACACGAACAACAATAATGTGCTCAGGCGCAACTTCAATCGCTTCAGAGTTCAGACCGTCTTCTTTCACTTCTGGGCTCAGTAGTGCTTGCATAACGGCTTGGTTACGTAGAACCTCAGGTGCATCAACTTGAGAGATGAAGTCTGTTGTCTTCACTTCTTGGTTAATAGCTTTAGAAGCATCATCTAGTGAATCAGGGTACTCAAAAGCAACACGCTCAAGCTCGTTTTGAAGCTCGTAGAATTGATCCACCGCTTTTTGGTCTACTAGCTCTTGCTTAATCTCAGCAGCCACTTCATCAAATGGTTTTGCAACGGCATCTTTCAGCTCTTCTAGCTTGATAATGTGGTAGCCAAAGTCAGATTTTACTAGACCAGACATGTCACCTGGGTTCTTAAGTGCAAACGCAGCTTCTTCAAACGCAGGATCCATAACATCACGTTCGATCCAACCTAAGTCACCGCCGTTTTCAGCACTACCGAAATCATCAGACTTCTCTTGCGCTACCGCAGCAAAATCTGCACCTGCGTTCAATTCATCTAAGATAGCTTGTGCTTTTGCTTCATCATCACCTTCAACAAGAATGTGCGCCACTCGGCGTTGCTCTTCTGAAGAGTATTTGTCTAGATGCTCGTCGTAGTATTTCTTAACGTCTTCATCTGTTACTTGAATCTGCTTCTTAAGTGCTTCAGCAGACAACTCAACGTAAGACACTTTCACTTGCTCTGGACGAGTGAAGTTATCTGGGTTTGCTTTGTAGTAAGCTTGAATTTCTTCGTCAGTTAACTCAACTTTCTTCGCAAACTCTGCCAAATCGATGGTTACAGTGCGGATGTCGCGTGTTTGGGTAAACAGTTTACCCTGAGATTGAACTTCGCCTGGAAGAGTAAACTCACTGCTTTGAAGCGCTGTTAGAAGCTGCTCACGCACCAATTCACGACGCATGTACTCAGCAAAAGAATCAGGAGAGAAACCTGCACGACGTAGCGATGCTTGGTAAATTTCTTGATCAAACTGACCGTTAGATTGGAACTGAGGCATTTCAAGAATCATGCTACGAACTTGAGCATCGCTGATTCGTAAGCCAAGTGCTTCAGCTTGTTGGTCAAGCAATACGTCATTAATCATACGATCAAGCACTGATTTGCGGAAAGATTCAACGTATGCAGGGTCAGCCAACATTTGAGAGAAGTAGTCACCCAATTGAGCTTGCATGCGATTGCGCTCATTTTGGTAAGCCATCTCGAACTCACCACGAGGAATCTCGGTGTTACCTACTTTCGCTGCTGAATTGTTGCTGCCATTCACTAGGTAGCTACCTACACCGGCAAATACGAAAGACAGGATGATAAGTCCAAGGATAATTTTGACCGCGATGCTATTCACGCCTTCGCGTAGTCGATCCATCATAATTTAACTGCTCTCCACAATTGAAGCGTACGGCTTCTAATAGAAAATATAATGACGCGATAATATCAGAAAAAGAAATGCGCATCAGTATGATGCGCATAATTTAAAAAAGTTCGGCTCGAAGTTTGTAAATTTTTGTTCGAAACTTATTGTTTGAGCAAAAGTTATTCAAATGGCCGGCAACAGAATCACGCTTTAATTAGTTACAAGCGTCTTTCAGTGCTTTACCTGCTTTGAAAGCTGGTACTTTTGCTTCTGCGATTTGGATTTCTTCACCAGTTTTTGGGTTACGACCAGTACGTGCAGCACGAGTGCGAACGCTGAATGTACCGAAGCCAACTAGAGCAACTTGATCACCAGACTGAAGTGTGCCACTTACTGCTTCGATGAATGCATCTAGAGCACGACCCGCTGACGCTTTAGAGATGTCTGCATTTTCTGCGATTTGTTCTACTAATTGAGTTTTATTCACTGTGATTTCCCCTTTGTGCCATCTGTGATTATTTTTGTGATGACTTTTCGTTCCATAGTTAAGAAAATATGCTCCAACCCTTATTTTTCAAGGGCTGGCAGCTATCGAAACTAACTTAGCGCCCAAAAAAAACGCTGACAAGCCTTTTTAGGCTTATCAGCGCAAACTTTTACTTATTTTTGCTGCACATCACTATTTTGTAGCTTCAAACTCAACGCCTGTCGGGTCTCGCTCTAGTGCAACTTTAAGTACTTCATCAATCCACTGAACAGGGATAACTTGCAGATCTGCGATAACATTCTCAGGAATCTCTTCCAGATCACGCTCGTTATCTTTCGGGATAAGCACTGTCTTTATGCCGCCACGGTGTGCCGCAAGTAACTTCTCTTTTAAGCCACCGATTGGTAATACTTCACCACGTAGGGTGATCTCACCCGTCATCGCAACTTCAGCTTTTACCGGGTTACCTGTAAGAGCCGATACCAAAGCAGTACACATTGCTGTACCCGCACTTGGGCCATCTTTCGGCGTCGCACCTTCAGGCACGTGAACGTGGATGTCTTTTTTCTCGTAGAAATCTGAGTTAATGCCCAGTTTATCTGCACGAGAGCGCACCACGGTCATTGCTGCTTGGATAGACTCTTGCATTACGTCGCCCAGCGAACCTGTTTGAGTCAGCTTACCTTTACCTGGCATAGATTGAGTTTCAATCGTTAATAGATCGCCACCCACTTCAGTCCAAGCTAGACCAGTAACTTGACCAATTCGGTTGCTTTCATCAGCTTTCCCGTAATCGAAACGTTGAACACCCAAGTATTCTTTTAGGTTGTCCATCGTTACCGTCACTGATTTGATGTCTTTATCTAGCAGGATGTTCTTCACTGCTTTGCGGCAGATCTTAGAAATCTCACGCTCAAGACCACGCACACCCGCTTCACGAGTGTAGTAACGGATAATACCGATGATTGCTGAATCTTCGATGACTATCTCGTTTGGTTTCAAGCCATTACGTTGCACTTGTTTTTCAACAAGGTGACGCTTCGCAATGTTTAGTTTTTCATCTTCGGTGTAACCGGATAGACGAATCACTTCCATACGATCAAGTAACGGACCAGGAATATTCATCGAGTTAGACGTTGCAACAAACATCACATCAGACAAGTCGTAATCCACTTCTAGGTAGTGGTCGTTGAATGAGTTGTTTTGTTCAGGGTCTAATACTTCAAGCAACGCTGAAGCCGGGTCACCACGCATGTCTGAAGACATTTTGTCGATTTCATCCAGAAGGAAGAGAGGGTTTTTCACACCAACTTTCGACATTTTCTGAATCAGCTTACCTGGCAATGAACCAATGTAAGTACGACGGTGGCCTCGAATCTCTGCTTCATCACGCACGCCACCTAGGGCCATACGTACGTATTTACGGCCAGTAGCAGATGCAATTGAGCGGCCAAGCGATGTTTTACCCACGCCTGGAGGACCAACAAGACAAAGGATTGGACCTTTTAGCTTGTTAATGCGGTTTTGAACTGCCAAGTATTCCAGAATACGCTCTTTCACGCGCTCTAGACCATAATGGTCTTCGTTCAGAATCTCTTCCGCTTTCGCAAGATTTTTCTTCACTTTAGAACGCTTAGTCCAAGGTACACTTACCATCCAGTCGATGTAGCTACGAACCACGGTCGCTTCTGCGGACATTGGAGACATCATCTTAAGCTTTTGCAGCTCTTGCTCTGTCTTTTCACGTGCTTCTTGCGGCATTTTTGATTCGTCGATCTTCTTTTGCAGAGTCTCGAACTCATCAGGAGCGTCTTCCATCTCACCCAGCTCTTTCTGAATCGCTTTCATTTGCTCATTCAGATAGTACTCACGCTGAGACTTCTCCATTTGCTTTTTCACGCGACCACGAATGCGTTTCTCAACTTGTAGCAAATCGATCTCTGATTCCATCTGGCCCATTAGGAACTCTAGACGCTCAGTAACATCAATAATTTCAAGCACTTGTTGTTTATCAACAAGTTTAAGAGGCATATGTGCCGCAATCGTATCAGCTAGGCGTGCCGCTTCATCGATACCATTCAGTGACGTTAGCACTTCTGGTGGAATCTTTTTGTTTAACTTAATGAAGCCTTCGAATTGGTTGATTGCGCTGCGAACAATCACTTCTTGCTCACGTTCATCCAATTCTGGTGTTACGATGAATTCCGCCTCAGCTAAGAAGAAATCACTTTCTTTGAAATGATTAATTTTTGCGCGCTGCTGACCTTCAACCAGTACTTTTACTGTGCCATCAGGGAGCTTTAGAAGTTGGAGAATGGTAGCTACCGTACCCACTTCGAATAGGTCATCAACCGTTGGTTCATCAGTGTCAGCTTGTTTTTGAGCCACAAGCAGAACTTGTTTGTTTGTTTCCATCGCCGTTTCTAGACAGCTAATCGATTTCTCACGACCAACAAACAATGGAATCACCATGTGCGGGTAGACCACTACGTCACGTAGAGGTAATACCGGGATCTCGATACGCTCGGAACGTTCCAAGTTCATATAATTCTCTCTTCCGCTTTCACGTTTAACGTATTACTTAAGGCAGTATATGGGGGCTAATTGTTTGGATTCAATAAGAGAAATAAAAAAAGGAGGTAATTACTTACCTCCTTTTTCATTCATGGCTGAATTTATTCTGCTCCAGCTGCCTGATTGTCGGCATTGCTGTAAATAAGCAGTGGTTCTGACTCACCATTGATGACGGATTCATCAATCACAACTTTACTTACATCTGTCGCAGATGGCAGTTCGTACATGGTTTCAAGCAGAACACTTTCCAGAATTGAACGCAAACCACGAGCACCTGTCTTACGTTCCATTGCTTTCTTCGCGATAGCACGAAGGGCATCTTCACGGAATTCAAGCTCTGCGTTTTCTAGCTCAAACAATGCTGCATACTGCTTGGTCAGTGCGTTTTTCGGTTCACATAGGATCTGAATCAACGCTTCTTCATCAAGCTCTGTCAGTGTTGTTGTCACAGGAAGACGACCAATGAATTCTGGAATCAAACCATACTTCACTAGATCTTCTGGCTCAACCTGAGTAAACAGTTCGCCGACGGTTTTGGTTTCGTTCTTCGAGCGCACTTCTGCACCAAAGCCGATACCAGTACCCGTAGCTACACGCTGTTCGATAACTTTATCTAAACCAGCAAATGCACCACCACAGATGAACAGGATCTTAGACGTGTCCACTTGCAGGAATTCTTGCTGTGGATGCTTACGACCACCTTGAGGTGGAACTGAAGCAACCGTACCTTCGATAAGTTTCAATAGCGCTTGCTGAACACCCTCACCAGATACGTCACGCGTAATTGATGGGTTTTCAGCTTTGCGAGAAATTTTGTCAATTTCGTCAATGTAAACAATGCCGCGTTCAGCCTTCGCTACATCGTAATCACATTTTTGCAGAAGCTTTTGGATGATGTTTTCAACGTCTTCACCCACATAACCAGCTTCGGTTAGTGTGGTTGCGTCTGCCATTGTGAATGGCACATCCAAGAATCGAGCTAGCGTCTCAGCAAGCAGCGTTTTACCACTACCTGTAGGACCAATTAGAAGGATGTTACTTTTACCAAGCTCCACACCTTCGCTCGTTGTATCACCATTGCGTAAACGCTTGTAGTGGTTATATACCGCAACTGCGAGCACTTTTTTCGCGTAATCTTGTCCGATCACATAGTCGTCAAGGTGTTCACGGATCTGTTTTGGCGTTGGTAACGCTTCAGATTCTTTCTTAGGGAGAACATCCTTGATTTCTTCGCGAATAATATCGTTACATAGGTCGACACACTCGTCGCAAATGTAAACTGACGGACCTGCGATTAGCTTGCGAACTTCGTGCTGACTTTTGCCGCAGAAAGAACAGTACAGCAATTTACCGCTGCCACTTTCTTTGCTTTTATCTGTCATTCGCTAACCTCTTAGCCTTTACTCTTCATGAATGAGTGTATATCAATTTTTGCCAAAATGCGCTGGCTAAATTACGCGCCGCGATGGCTCAACACTGCATCCACGATACCGTATTCCACAGCCTGCTCTGCTGACATGAAGTTGTCACGATCGGTATCGCGTTCAATCACTTCAAGAGGCTGGCCAGTATGTTCTGCTAACAGGTTGTTTAGCTTCTGTTTAATGGTCAGGATTTCCTGAGCATGGATTTGGATATCAGAAGCTTGACCCTGGAAACCACCTAGTGGTTGGTGGATCATCACACGTGAGTTAGGAAGAACGTAACGTTTACCAGCAGCACCACCTGCAAGCAGGAATGCGCCCATAGAACAAGCTTGGCCCATACATACAGTGCTTACATTTGGTTTAATAAACTGCATTGTGTCGTAAATTGACATACCTGCAGTTACGCTGCCGCCTGGAGAGTTGATGTATAGGAAAATGTCTTTATCTGGATTTTCAGATTCTAGGAAAAGTAGCTGAGCCACGACAAGGTTTGCCATGTGGTCTTCCACTTGACCAGTTAAAAAAATCACGCGCTCTTTAAGTAGACGTGAGTAGATGTCGTAAGAACGCTCGCCTCGGGAAGTTTGCTCAACCACCATTGGTACTAGTGCGTCCATAATTGGCGACATTGCATTTTTTTCTTGGTAGCTCATATTCTTATGTCCCTAAAATAAATGGCCCGGATGATGACTATCATACGGACCATTGTTAGCAGAATAGTTAACGTTAAGTCAACCTTCTACGCAAGATATTGCTTATTAAGCAGCAGGTTGTTGGTTAAGTAGCTCGTTGAAGCCTACTTCTTTCTCAGTTACCTGTGCTTTAGCGATGATCGCGTCGATTGCTTGCTCTTCTAGAGCTACGTTACGCATGTTGTTCATCATTTGCTCGTTTTGCTCGTAGTAAGCAATAACTTCTGATGGATCTTCGTATGCAGTAGCCATTTCTTCGATTAGAGCCTTAACTTTCTCGTCGTCCGCTTTTAGCTCTTCAGACTTGATTACTTCACCTAGTAGAAGACCAACAACTACGCGACGCTTAGCTTGTTCTTCGAACAGTTCACGTGGAAGCTGTGCAGCTGCTTCTGGGTTACCACCGAAGCGTTGTGCCGCTTGTTGACGTAGAACGTGGATTTCTTGCTCGATAAGTGCAGCAGGAACGTCGATTTCGTTTTCTTTAACTAGACCTTCGATTGCTTGCTCTTTGATGCGAGTCTTAACAGCTTGCTTAAGTTCGCGTTCCATGTTCTTACGTACTTCAGCTTTAAGTGCGTCTACACCGCCTTCAGCAACACCGAACTTAGCAACGAATTCGTCGTTTAGTTCTGGAAGTTCACGAGCTTCAACTTTGTTCACTTTGATTGCGAACTTAGCCGCTTTACCTTTTAGGTTTTCAGCGTGGTAATCTTCTGGGAAAGTTACGTCGATGTCGAATTCCATACCAGCAGTTTTACCTGCAATACCGTCTTCGAAACCAGGGATCATGCGACCAGCGCCCATTTCTAGTGGGAAGTTCTCAGCTTTACCGCCTTCAAACTCTTCGCCGTCGATAGAACCAACGAAATCGATGCTTACGCGTTTGCCAGCTTCTGCTGCTTCTTCAACTTCAACCCAAGTTGCTTGTTGCTTACGTAGAGTTTCGATCATCTCTTCTACGTCTGCTTCTTTAACTTCAGTTAGAGGCTTCTCAACAGTGATGTTTTCTAGGCCTTTTAGTTCAACTTCTGGGTAAACTTCAAAAGTTGCTGTGAAAACTAGGTCTGCACCTTCTTTGTTTTCTACAGGAGCGAAAGTTGGAGCGCCAGCTGGGTTGATTTTCTCTTTTACGATCGCTTCGATGAAGTGACGTTGCATAACTTCACCAAGAACGTCTTGACGTACTGCTTTGCCGTACATCTTAGCAACCATTTTTAGAGGCACTTTACCCTTACGGAAACCATCGAAACGACGGTTTTTAGCGATGTTGCGTAGTTCAGCTGTTACAGCATCTTCGATGTTTGCAGCTGGAACAGTAATGTTTAGACGGCGCTCTAGGCCCTCTAGCGTTTCAACAGTAACTTGCATTATTTATAAACCTCTAAAGTGGCTCGGTTATCCGAGCGTATGAGCGTAACTCTTTAAGTTAACGCTTCATCCTTGTGTAGTGTCCTGTCCGAACACCTAATTTAAAATCGAGTATTGATGCTGATTCTCAGCACCAGACTAATCAGTGATATCTTCGACAGAAATATCAAAGGTATCTCCTATTAGCCTCAGGACAGAATTTTTAGACGCGACATTCTAGCGATCTGTCGCAACCCTGTCGAGCCAATAGCCACTATGTGGACATTGTCTGCGCTAAATTCTCGAAAGCTGACTCATTTTTTTGCCAAAAATGGGATTAAAACACCCAATGAGCGCGTCAGCATATCTAGAATGGGGACAATAGCGACTTTTTCAAGAGAATCGACTGCTTTTTTTATTGAAAAGCGTAAAAAGAGATCTTGCTCTTGTTTTACTCCACAGAGTTGAAAACTAAATCCCCCATCATCCCTACAACCCATTAACATTTCTAAAGGCATAAAAAGGACGTGTAATAGGAATGCAAGGATGTCTCAACGAAATCGTATTTTACTGATTTTTTTCGCCTTATATTTCCTGTGCGCCATTGTGGGCGGTCGCTGGGTGTGGCAACACAGCTATCAATCTTTGCTAGATAAACACCAATCACAGCTCGAACAATTTTCTAGCCACATCAAAAATAAGCTCGATAAATACGCCCATATACCCAATCTTTTAGCCAAAGATGATCCTCTTTTTGAAGCTCTACTGAATCCTTCAAATAGCGCTCAACTCGAAATCACCAATCGCTATCTAGAATCGGTGAACAACGTTATTGAAGCGGCAGATACTTATTTGATTGATCAATGGGGCACGACCATTGCAGCAAGTAACTGGCGTAAAAAGCGCTCTTTTATTGGACGCAACTTTGCTTTTAGACCTTACTTTAAACAAGCCATCAGCGGTGAAAGCAGCCAATATTACGCTCTGGGCTCAACATCCGGCCAACGTGGCTATTACTACTCATATCCAATAATTTATGCTGGCGGCGTGTTGGGCATCGTGGTCGTAAAAATGGATTTGAGTAAAATTGAAGATAACTGGCAACAACCTGACAGCGTGTTCGTGGCCAGCGACCCTCACAATATTGTCTTTATGAGCAGCCGGCAGGATTGGCTATTCAAAAGCCTACAACCGTTAAGTGATGCAGATAAAAAGCAAGTTTGGACGAGTAGACAATATCTCGACACACCGATTCCGACATTGGGCTTTGTCGGCAACTTGAATGCACCAAATTCTGAACTGAAACAAGGCTACCCCTATAATAAAGGGACACTGGTTGTCTCTTCACTGCCTTTACCTGAGTTAAAGCTAACGATTCGTGTGCTTTCGCCAAAACAATCCATCGTTTGGGTTACGATGGGCTATATCGTTGTGCTTACGTTGGCCTTTACGGTTTTGTTCTTGATTGGCCAGTTGATTTATCACCGCCAACAACGTCATTTGCAGTTAGAACGAATCCAACAAGAGGCGAATCAGAAGTTAGAATTTCAAGTCATGGCGAGAACAGCAGAGTTACAGGCTGAAATTGCGCAGCGAACCGAAACGGAGCAAACACTGCGTTTGACCCAAGATGAGTTGATTCAAGCGGCTAAGCTGGCAGTTCTCGGTCAAATGTCAGCGAGCATCAGCCATGAGCTGAATAATCCGTTGGCAGCCATTCGTAGCTTTGCTGAGAATGGAAAATTGTTCCTTCAGAAAGAAAAGTATGATCGAGTGGAAGATAATCTCACTCGCATTTCAGCCCTCACAGACAGAATGGCAAACATCAGCCAGCAATTGCGTTCGTTTGCCAAAAAGGCCAGCGGCAATGAGCTTACCCAAACACGCCTGTTGCCCGTGATAGCCTCATCAAAAGAGCTCATGAAACCCGCTTTTAAATCTGCTCGTGTTCTACTTGCTACCGAACTTCCTACTGACAACATCGAGGTTCAAATCAATACCATTCAATTGGAGCAAGTTCTGGTTAACTTGCTGACAAACGCAATTGAAGCCGTAAAAGAACAACAAGATAAACAAGTGTGGTTGCTCGTTGAAACGGATACGGATGAAAACAAAGTGATGATTCATGTCGATGACAATGGCCCTGGGCTTGGTTCGCACACACTGTCCGAACTTTGCGAACCGTTTTTAACGACTAAAAAGAATGGATTGGGATTAGGACTTTCTATATCTCAGCAAATATTGGCTAGTATGAACGGCAGCTTGAGTGCTCACAACCGAGCCCAAGGTGGCGCTCGATTCTCATTGTGTTTACCAATATGCCAACGCACCGAACAATCAGAAGGATAAGATAATGTGTCAGGTGTTTTTTATTGATGATGAAACCGACCTTCGATTAGCAATAGAACAAACGTTTGAGCTAGCCGATATCGAAGCGACTTTTTTTTCCGATGCGGAATCCGCCTTGTTAGCCATGAAACAAAGCGACGAAGCTGGCGTAATTGTAACCGACATCTGCTTACCCGGTATTTCAGGTATGGACCTGTTAACCACGTTAGTTCAACGCGACCCAAACCTGCCAGTTATCATGATTACAGGCCATGGTGACATCTCTATGGCCGTAAATGCGTTACACCAAGGGGCCTACGATTTTATAGAGAAACCTTTTGCGCCAGAACACTTGGTTGAAACCGTAAAGCGCGCCATTGAAAGACGCCAACTGACGAACGAAAATGAGAAACTTCGTCAATCACTCAAAGCAAGCCAAACGCTTGGCCCCCGAATAATCGGTGAAACCACCAGCATCCAAACGCTGCGAGAAACCATCACCCACATTGCTGATACTGATGCCGATATTCTGCTGTTTGGCGAAACAGGTACAGGTAAAGAGCTTATCGCCCGCTCACTGCACGAACAAAGTTCTCGTAGAAACAATAACTTTGTGGCGGTGAACTGTGGCGCGGTGCCAGAAAACTTAATTGAAAGCGAACTCTATGGTCACGAAAAAGGCGCATTTACTGGTGCAGAAAGTCGGCGTATTGGTAAGTTTGAATTTGCTCAGGGCGGCACACTCTTCTTAGATGAAATCGAATCGATGCCAATTCAGGCACAAATTCGTTTGTTGCGCGTCCTGCAAGAGCGCGTGATTGAACGCGTTGGCTCAAACGAACTTTTACCTCTCGACATTCGCGTTGTCGCGGCAACGAAAGTGGATCTTAAACGTGCGGCGGAACAAGGTACATTTCGTCAAGACCTCTACTACCGCCTCAACGTGGTTACGCTAGATTTGCCTCCCTTACGTGAACGCAAGGAAGACATCCCTGCCCTTTTCCACCATTTTCTTTTAGTCGCGGCGTCACGCTATGGTAAAAGTTCGCCAAGCCTTTCAGCACAAGATTTGGCTCAGCTAATGGCTCACGATTGGCCGGGAAATGTCCGAGAACTGCGCAATGCAGCAGAGCGTTTCGTTTTATTAGGTAAACTCATCCAATTAGGTGAACCAAGTTCCATCCCCGCCTCAACCAGTAGCCTTGCAGAGCAAGTGGCGGAGTTTGAAAAGGCAGCGATAGAAAATGCGCTACTAGAAAACAATGGCAGCATCAAACAAACGATGGAACAGTTGAATGTGCCTCGAAAAACGCTGTATGACAAAATGCAACGCTATCAGATAGATAAAGAGCTCTATAAATAAAACCGGTTCGCACGATTGGTATTATATCCAACTTGAATCATAATTTTGCTAAGGCAATTATTGGGCTCATATGGATATGAATGAAAAAGTGAGGATACCGATCATTACCGATACAGTGGTGGTAGACGGCCAGTATCAAGAAGAAAGGCGCTCCGGTGAAGACCGACGTAAAAACAAAAAGAAGTGGCACGGCTATGAGCGCAGAGTCCATCCCGATCCGAGAAAACAAGATTTTAAATCCATAGACGAAGAGGTGTGATAGCTCACACCTCTTTTTGGTTGCGTGAATGTAATTCGGAAAATGTGTTATTTAGTGATTATTTCTGGCCCCATCAAGGTCGTTGGTAACCAGGTTGATACCCAAGGCACATAAGTCACAATTATCAAGAACAAGAACATGACGCCCACCCATGGCAATGCCGCTTTTACAACATTCATCATCGACATTCTTGCCACCCCAGCCGTTACAAACAGGTTCAACCCGACTGGTGGCGTTATCATGCCGATTTCCATGTTCACTACCATCATGATACCGAGGTGAATTGGGTCGATGCCCAGCGCAATGGCAATTGGGAACACCAAAGGAGCAACGATGATCAATAAGCCCGAAGGCTCCATAAACTGACCACCGATCAGGAGCAACAAGTTTACAACTATCAAGAACGTAATTGGCCCAAGCCCCGCAGACAGCATCGATTCCGTGATCATCTGAGGGATACGTTCTTCAGTCAGTACGTGTTTTAAGATCAGTGCATTAGCAATGATAAACAGCAGCATGATGGTAAGCTTGCCCGCTTCATACAAGGTATGCTTAGTGTCTTCATGGACAAAGGTCTGAATCACTTTGACGATCGCTGGTTTGGTGTTTTGCTTATCAGCAAATGGTCCCATGTCTTTATAGATAAAGTTCGCGATAAAGAATGAGTACACCGCCGCAACTGCCGCAGCCTCTGTTGGTGTGAAAATACCGCCATAGATACCGCCAAGGATGATCACCACCAGCAGCAAGCCCCAACTCGCATCTTTGGCGGCATCAAACGTTTCTTTCCATCCCACAAATGGTTGCTTAGGTAGATTCTTAATCCTCGCCGCAATGTAGATAGCGATCATCAACATCACGCCAGCCAGCAAACCCGGGATCACACCCCCAAGGAACATACGCCCTACTGACACATCGGTCGCAGCCGCATACACCACCATCACGATCGATGGCGGAATCAAGATCCCCAAAGTACCTGCGTTACAGATAACACCCGCAGCAAACTCTTTCGAGTAACCGTTTTTGATCATCCCCGCTATGACGATACTACCGATAGCGACCACGGTTGCTGGTGAAGAGCCAGACAGTGCTGCAAACATCATACATGCCACAACAGAAGCCATGGCGAGACCACCACGGAACCAACCGACGATGGCAATCGCAAATCGGATGATTCGCTTTGCAACGCCACCTGTCGACATAAAACTTGAGGCCAAAATGAAGAAAGGTATCGCCAACAATGTATAGTGACCAGCAAAGGCGTTAAACAGCGTTTGAGCAACTGACGCCAAAGAAGCATCGGAATGCAGCATTAAGAAAAGTACACTGGAAAGACCCAGAGAAATTGCGATTGGCACACCAATGAGCATGAAGCCAATCACCATTAAAAACAGTAGTAAAATATCCATGGCTTAGCGCTCCTTGTGCTCAGAATCGTTCGAGGAACGAGGAGTCATGGCATCGCCAGCTTCACTCATTTCTTCTTTTAAGGCTTCCAGTTCTTCCTCAGCTTCATGACCTGCAATCAAGCGATCCAGCTTGCCTGTAGCGATCTGCCAAGTGACTTGTAAAAAACGGAAAGTGAGCATCGCCATACCAAGCGGCAAAGCGAAATAAGGAATAAAGCGTGGCAGTTTTTCGTAGCGCTCGCCTTCATTAAGCCAATCCGCTAAGAACTGTAAAAACTCAGGCATTGGGATATCGTCGGTTTCATACCATGCGCGCTCTGTCGCAAAGGGATACCAATAATTCCAAGCACCAATCAAAAGCAGAATCGAAAAGGTTAGGCAGCAGGCCGCTGCGACTAGCGCAAGGAGTTTACGGCGCCCTTCAGGTACGATATTGATGATGACATCCACGCCAATGTGAAAGTGTTTTTTCACACCGTACGAAGCGCCAACTAAAACCATCCACGCGAACATGAATACGGTGAGCTCTAACGCCCAGAGAATATTATCGTTAAAGACATAGCGAAAAATGACATTAGCAAACGTCAGCAATGTCATCGCACCTAAGAAGAAAGCAATCAAGGTTTCTTCAATGGCATCGGTGATTCGTCCAGCCTTGGCAAAAAAAGTCGGTTCCATAATTACATCACGTCATCAGTAAAGGGAAAAAGCCCTCATCCTCAGCTCGGCTTAGAGAGAGTCCGAGGGCGAATGGATATCGTTTTTGTTATTGTTGGTTTGAAGCCAAAGCCGCTTCAATCAGGTCAGAACCAATGTCTTTCTCAAACTTTTTCCACACTGGTTGCAGAGCCGTCACCCACTCTTGACGCTGCTCTGGCGTTAGCGTACGAACCACACCACCCGCTTCGATGATGTTGTTTTTATTCGCCAAGTTCACTTTGGTCGATTCCGCGTTACGCTCAACCGTCACTTCTTGAATGATGGTATTGAGCTGTTCACGCTGATCTTCTGGTAGCTTCTGCCAAAAATCGTTCGACGTCACAACGAGGTAATCCAAAATACCGTGGTTGGTTTCCGTGATGCCATCTTGAACTTCGAAGAACTTCTTACCGTAGATGTTTGACCAAGTGTTCTCTTGACCATCGATAACCTTCGTTTGTAGACCGCCGTAAACTTCTTTGAAGGACATTTTTTGAGGGTTTGCGCCAAGTTGCTCGAACTGGGCAACAAGAACGTCAGAAGCTTGGACGCGGAACTTAAGTCCTTTCGCATCGCTTGGCACCATCAGAGGTTTATTGGCAGACATTTGCTTCATACCGTTGTGCCAGAACGCAATGCCTTGTAGACCACGACGTTTCATTGAGTTTTTCAGCTTCTCTCCCGCTTCAGAGTTTTGGAAGCGGTCAACCGCAGCGACATCATCAAACAAGAAAGGCAGATCGAAAAGGCGATACTTCTTGGTGAATTTCTCAAACTTAGAAAGAGAAGGAGCAGCGAGTTGAACATCACCATTTAGAAGAGCTTCCAACACTTTGTCATCATCGTAAAGCGTTGAGTTTGGAAACACCTGCATGCACACTTTGCCGTTCATTTCTTCGTTGACACGTTTTTCAAGCAACGAAGCAGCAATGCCTTTTGGGTGTTTGTCCGCGTTAGTCACGTGGCTGAATTTGATGACCGTTTCACCTGGGTCACAATTCGCAGCGGCATTAAAACTGGTAACAGCAAGAGCAGAGACAGATAGTAGGGTTAGAGGCTTTAACATTATTATTCTCCTTGATAAATCACATCCCATCCCGTCCATGAAGTTAAGGTGATGGGTACGGATGTTCATCAAAGAGCAATTAACATACCAACTATTTTTTTATTTAAAATCAATCCATTAAAATATTAAAGTTGACAAGCGAGAGCCAAAAGGAGGGAAATCCACCCACAAACCCAAAGGATATGGGTGGGAAATGACCCATTTATGAGGAGCAGCTGATCTCCATCTTTTTCCCCCACTCTGGCGGCAGTTTGGCATACGCTTCAAACTCTGGTTGCGAATCGTATGGATGGCGAAGTATCTCAGCAAGACGGTGAACTTCGCTGAAATCACCTTCCTCAGCTTTATCGATAGCCAATTGCGCAAGGTAGTTGCGAAGAATGTATTTCGGGTTGGCTTGGCGCATCTGTTCACAACGCTGCTCGGCTGAAATCGGCTCACCAATTTCATCTACCTCCAGCTCACATCGAGCCAAATACAAATCAAGCCAAGCTTGGGCGGCTTCCCGATCAATAAACAAATCGATGACCTCTTGCGCTGGCTGTTTATCGAGGTTGGACAACGCTCTAAAGAATCGCGTGTAGTCGGTATGATTCTGATTAAGCAGTTCAAACATCGACTCAAACAAACGTCCGTCTTCTGCAATTTTTGTTTTCAAAGCCAGCTTACTGCGCATCAAGCGGCTAAACTGCTGGCTTAAACGCCCTTCAAATTGGCTCAGTGCCTTTTCTAAATCTTCTCGTTCGACGAGCGGTGATAAGGCATGTGCCAAAGCAGAAAGATTCCACAGGGCAATTCGCGGTTGCTGCTCGAACGCATAACGCCCCTGATAATCAGAATGGTTACAAATGTACCCCGGTTCATAATCGTCGAGAAAACCAAATGGCCCGTAATCAAAGGTTTGCCCGAGAATTGACATGTTATCGGTGTTCATCACGCCATGAGCAAACCCATACGCTTGCCAGTAAGCAATCATGTCCGCTGTTTTCTGAACAATTTCACCAAACATTGCAGCGTATGGCTTCTCTGCCGACGCACAATCAGCAAAGTGCCACTCAATGACTTTGTCCGCCAGCAACTTTTGCTCTGCCAATTGATTGGTATAGAAAAGGTGCTCGAAATGGCCAAAACGCACGTGGGTCTCCGCCATACGAATCAACATTGCGCCGAATTCTGTTTTCTCGCGATAAACAGGCGTGTCACTAACCATCATGCCAAGAGCACGAGTCGTCGGGATCCCAAGCCCCGCCATGGCTTCGCTACATAGATACTCACGGATGGTTGAGCGCAACACTGCCCTGCCATCCCCCATTCGCGAGTAGGGTGTTAGCCCCGCGCCTTTAAGGTGAATATCAAACCAAGTGCCATTTTGATGCTCAATTTCCGCCAACAGCAATCCACGTCCATCGCCCAAGTCTGGGTTGTAGACGCCAAACTGATGCCCTGCGTATTTCATCGCCAGAGGACGAAACTGTTCGAATTCGCTTTGCCCAGAAAAAACCGCCAATAGCTCATCGTTTTGCGCTGCTGGTAAACCAAACTGCTGCGCAAACTCACCATTCCAAGCAACCCAGCGAGTATTATCCAAGGGTTGTGGCTCGACCAAAGTATAGAAAGCTGACGGTAATTGACTAAAGCGATGGGTGAAACTGACCCGTTGCCAAATGGACATGTGGGGTTCCTTAATAAAAAGAAGTACTGTTGTCAGTATACGTGTGAACGTCACTGTCATTCAGCCATGAAATGGGCATGGGTATTTTGCGTGGATAACGCGAAGACGGCAGGAAAGGTATTCACCCGCTACATACCACCTCACAAACGGAGGTGGTATGTAAAAACGATCAAATTGATTAAGCGGAAAATTCTTCACCCGTTTTTGGTGGCTCTGGTGGCGTATCAAAACGAGCGCGTTCGATATCCACTACCGTTTTATAGCTCAACGATAACAATGCCAGCTGGTACGCGCCGAAAATGCCATAGACCACACCAACAAAACCCAGCATGAAGAAATTCGTAAAGTGGCTAAAGATGAGCTGACTGAGCAATCCTGCACCTAATGGAATTAGTCCCATCAAAATGAATACTTGCTTGTTGTATGGTCTGCTTTGGTTCCATGAACGACGCAAACTGCGCGGCTGATGATCCATTGCGGTCGCAGGCAGCACAAACGACCAACGCGCCATCACCCAATAGCCAGGAATGCTTGCAATTGTTGTGATAAACGCCATGGCGACAAAGTCGGGTTCACCGCTTTCTGCAATGTAGATAAACGACAATACAAAGATTGGGATACCAATGACGAGCATCATCATCAATCCAAACAATATCCACCAGCCAATGAAACGGAATTCTCGGGCAGACAAACGAAACACATCCAACGCCGAGTGCATGTAATCGCCAACCAAATAAATCCGGTGCACACGCACAGCAGCCATCGCAGCAACAAGTGGGTATAAAACGATTGTGACGAAATAAAATCCCGTGATGTTTCCTTCTTGGACGCTCGCTTGATCTTGCCCCGTCATTTCAGGATACATAAACACAAAAATTGAGTGCACGATGATTAATGGAATACAAGCAATGACAATTGCGAGTAGGTTCCTTCTGACCATCACTGCCGCTTCTCGGCATACTGCCGAAACAGAAAAGTC
Organism: Vibrio sp. VP6; assembly: GCF_028823755.1. Lineage (NCBI taxonomy): Bacteria > Pseudomonadati > Pseudomonadota > Gammaproteobacteria > Vibrionales > Vibrionaceae > Vibrio > Vibrio sp. VP6. Next base: position 109,116 of record NZ_JAPEID010000009.1, on the reverse strand, counting down.
CTCGGTTGACATACAACATCCTTAATTTGTAAAAATCTGCCCTTAGGGTAACCGCAGAGTAGAAAAATCGCTTTAAAAATAATGAGAAACACATCTCATAAGATAATGAGAGCAAAGTCGAAATAAATCAGACACAAAAAATAAGCCACTCGATGCGAGTGGCTTATACCGTAAATTTAATACCGTTTTAGACGCGGCGTCGCCAGCCCAATACAGCGAGTAACATCAGAGCCCAATAAGAAACACTGCCGCCACCCTCCGAGTTTTTAAACGTCGTTGTTTTCAAAGAAGCAACAACCGTCACGGTCACTTCACCCGTTGCAGTAGCACCTTTGCCATCCGAAACCGTGTATTGCAGCTTGATGCCGTCAGCCGGACTATCCGGTGCTTGAAAGCGGATTTTTCCGTTCTCTACACTCGCGATTCCTACGCCCGTTAAGTTTTGTACACTTTGTACAACCAGTTTATCGCCGTTCACGTCCGAATCATTGCTCGCTACATCAATCACAATGCTTTCACCGACGGCGACTGTCGCCGTATCCGCTAGCGTAATTGGAGCTGAGTTTTGCACGGTTAAATCGATGGTCACACTGGAAGTTTCGTTACTTGGATCCGCCACCGTAAGACGGAATGTTAGAACCTCACCCGCTTTAGCACCTTGAGGCACCGTAAAGCTTGCGCTAACACTGGTTGCATTGCCAAGAGAAACTGAAGTGCCAGCCAACTGCTCCCATCGATAACTCAACACGTCACCATCGGCATCCGTACTATTTAACGCAGACAGCGTGACTCGCTGCCCAACCGTCATGTCTTGATTATCAACATTAATCACGGCAACTGGCGCTTCGTTGCTGCCAAGCACTTCCACCTGAACATTCACGATTGAAGATGAGTAGGCACCATCAATCGACAACAAACGATATTGAAAACGATCCAAACCAACAAAGTTCATTTCAGGTTGGTACTGATTACCCGAAATGGTGCCATGTTCTGGTTGTTGAACGATGTCCACATTGAACTGATAACCAACGGCCATAAAGTCATTGTCCATCAAGTTCAGTTCGATTGACTTGTTCTTATCGGTTTGCAATGAGTCTGCTTTTGCCTCAACGACATGACTCGCATCCACATTCAGCAGCGCGGCAAACGGCACGAAAGAGAAGCCTGTCTGATTCAAACCAAATGTGTACATGTCGCTATTGCTGCCTGTCCACATCACAGGTAAAGAGGATTTTTCTGTTTTTAGAACACGACCGAAATCAAAGTTCGCTTCAAACTCACCGCCTTCCAATTCCACCACCAACAGATGCTGACCAGCACTTAGTTGACTTGGCTGAGGGAATAAGATTCGTGATGATTTTTGGAAAGAACCTTGTTGTAGCAGTTCAGCGCTGTCTTGGTCTAACACCAAACGGTAACCCGCATTACCTGAGAATGGGAATCGCCATACTCGGTAAGTCATGTCACTTTGAAGGCTGCTTCTTTGCGCGTACAGCTGAATACCATCCAGTTCTGTAGCGTTATTTAAATCTAGTGAAACCGCCAGCGTATTTGTGCTACTAGCAAACACATAACCTTGATAGAGAGAGTTCAGCCAAGCCGATTTGTTTGGCTCGCTCGCTTGCTCAAGGGAGAAACTGCCGCCATTCGTACTGCTAGCAATGTTAGAAATACGAACACCAGTTTCAAACCCAGCAATTGCTTGAAGTCCTGGATTAGAAGTGTCGGAAATCTCAGTGCCACCGTTAGGATACAAATCGCCAGCATCACTGCTTCCATCATTTTCTAACTCATTCAGACCATCAGCCTGCATGATTTGAACCTGCATCGCGCCAACATCGTTAAAGCGGTTCTGGACGTTCACAGACGTCGCTAATACCCCTTCTGCCGCCAATGCTCGGTCGTAACCGCTAAAGGTACGGTTTTCCAAATACACGCGTGGGCCAAACTCTTTTAAGTATGGGTCGAGATACACCAATTTGACGTCGTCGTTATTCACGGAAATAGGCGTCGGGCTTTCATGAGTGATCGTTGGTACAACGAAACCAGCCGCGTGTTTGCTCCATGCGCTCATGTTAACGGGCGTATCACCTGAGTACGAATCACCCGGTTTCTTCGCCCATGAACCAGCACCCATCACGCCCCAAGAACCAATCGAGGCATCACTGTTCCTTGCGTACAAGTCCGGCAAGCCAAGCATTAAGTGGCCAAGCTCATGTACGATCACACCCAACGTCGCTTGATGATCAACTTGGTAGTCAGCAAACACGCAGTAGTCAGTGATCTTTTTGCCATCTAGCGTGACATCATTGTGAGAGAATTTGTGTGGCCAGATAGCAGGACGGTCAAGGAATCCGGTTGAACGGTCGCCACCAGCAAAGATAAACATCACTGACAACTCTGAAGGTTCAACGGTTCCATCTTGGTTACTGTCGTAAGCAGAAAGATTGAAGTACGGATCCAGTTTTTGGTAGGCCTCTGTAAACACGGCGTTCAGCTTGGCCGTACATGTGGTGTCGCTAGAACTAGAGTGACAATTTGGGTGGCTTTGCGCCACAGTCACATTGATCACACCATCATTCGCGGTGCCGTAACTCTCGATAGCTGGGACGACTTTAAATTTACCTTGAGAGTTTTTATCAAAGTAATCCACAACGCTTTGGCCATTCGTGTCGAAAACACGTTGCTCGAAATTGTGCACCATCGCTTGATCGTTAAAAGAAACCTGCACAACCAACAGAGGCTGCTGTTTCACGCTCGAGCTGCTCATCGCCTGATAACCTTGTGCCGTGCGCAATAAGTTTTGGCGAGCCATAGGTTCAATCGCTTTTAACGAAGACAGCTCCGGCTTAACTTGCACGTCCGGACGAAACTTCGCTGAATCAGGCGCATCACTGGATTGGGTTTTCTCAATACCAGTCGAGAGCAACTCAGGGGTGTCTGAATTACGCTGGATCTGAGCAAAAAACCAAACACCATCTTCCTGAATCAAGGCATTGCCTTGTTTGTCTTCAAACCAATGGAAATCAGCAGTTCCGCGTAAAATCGCCTCGCTATTGCTTCCGTCACTCAGCGTGATCGGATGCCAAATTGGCGATGGTGGTGTCGTTGCCATACTGTTTCCGGCAACAAGTGCAGTCAGCATGGTCAAGGCAAGGGTGTGGAATTTCAAAGTACGGCTCCATCTTTTCAATTCACTATGCGTAAAACGAACTCAGATACCCATCAATTTAATGAGCGGTTACCTGATGGTTATTTACGCATTAGATATAAACTAAGTGAATGAATGGTACAGAAATGAAAGGATAAGGGAATGCTGACAAGGGGATCAAAAAGAAAATTTGAGCAGAAGACCACGTTATTTATAAATGTTTGAGCGCCGATGACCAATCGACGCTCAAAAAAGTCAAAATATCACTGTAAATTCAAAGCGTTATTTTACGTTCATTTTGCTTATTACTGACAAATCAACCAGTAAGAACCGTGTCTTCTGGGTACTTAATCAAGGTTGGCTCTGGTCTCGCTAACATATATGCGAGCGTCAAAGGCCCAATACGGCCAATGATCATCACGACGATCATGATGTACTTTCCAGGCTCTGAAAGCTCTGCCGTCAAACCTGCAGTAAGCCCAACCGTTGCAAAAGCAGAAATCGTTTCGAACATCACTTTGTCAAAAGAAGCTTTCTCCGTCAGCATCAACAAAAACATAGCAGTGGTAAGAATCGCTCCGCTCACCACAATGATTGCCAGTGACTTTGTTACCGTTGGCCAGTTTACCGTTCTCTTAAACATCACCACGTGTTTCTTTTGACGCAAGAACGTCCACGTCGCCATAAACGCGACAGCAAAAGTAGACACCTTGATACCGCCACCCGTAGAGGTCGAACCCGCACCAATCAACATCAAAACGATCATGATGAGTAATGCCGGTTGCGTGAACTGCGTTAAATCAACACTGTTAAAACCCGCTGTCCGCGCACTGGCTGATTGGAAGAAAGCAGCCAACCATTGCCCGCCAGTAGTGAGTGACCCCATGGTGTTGGGGTTGTGACGTTCCAAAAGCCAAAACAGCACCGTTCCCACCAACAGCAGTAACGGCGTGGCAATCAGCATGATTTTGGTGTGAATATGTAAGAAGTGGAAACCTTTACGCCAATGTCGCCAAACGTCACCAATCACAGTAAAACCCAAGCCGCCAAAGATAAACAGACCAGCTAAGGTGAAACTCACTAACGGATCGTTGACAAAACTCATCATGCTGTCAGAAAAGAGAGCGAAGCCAGCATTGTTGAAAGCCGAAATAGAATGAAACAGCGCATAGAACATGCCCGTCTGCCACCCCATTTCTGGCACCCAACGATACGAGAGGAAAACAAAACCAATCGCCTCTGCCACCAGCGCAAATGTGACGATCTTTTTCACCAAACGACGCAGGTTGACTTGCCTTTCTTGGCCAAGAGCTTCTTTGGCTAACGCTTGCTGACGTAGACTCAAGCGCACCCCAAACATATAGAGCAACACCGCAGATAAGGTCATTTGCCCTAAGCCGCCGATCTGCATCAAACACATCAGAAGAATTTTACCCGCGAGCGTAAAATGTTGGCCGGTATCGACCACACCCAACCCAGTCACACTGATGGCTGAAGTCGCGGTAAACAACGCGTCAGTAATAGACAGACCTGAAACCGAAAAAACCGGTAGCGTAAGCAGAACAGCAGAAGGCAATAACACTCCGAGAAAGCTCAGCAATATAATGCGCGGTTCGCCACCTTTCGCTTTATCTCGTTTGCCGTCTGGGACGTAAAAAACGCCTCTCTGATGAAATTGCGTCATAATGATTTCAGCTTGTTTGCCAACTTGTCTTGCGGGCCAACCACAATAATGAGATCGCCGATTTCAAGCGTGGTGCTCATATCGGGCGCTTTGATGATTTCAGGGCCACGTTTAAAGCCCAACACTTGCACGCCTTCGACCTTGCACAGCGCCAAATCGCTTAACGTTTTACCCATCAAACGCGAGCCAACAACAAACTCCGTCATTGCTAATCCGCTGCCCAATGGATGAAATTCGAGTACGCGTTTATCCAGCATTTTGCGCGCCACACGAATGCCCATATCGCGCTCTGGCATGATGATGTGGTCTGCGCCAATTTTTTGCAGAACGCGAGCTTGGAATCGGTCGTTAGCTTTTACCCATACCGATTTTACACCCGCCTCTTTTGCTATCAGAGTAGCAAGAATACTGGCATTCACGTCCGCACCAATGGCAATCATCACCATGTCGTAATCATCGAGCTTGAGCTCTGCGACCGTTTCTTCATGAGTACAATTTGCCACAATGGCCTGACTCACAAAACCTGCAGCTTCTTTCACTCGATCTTCATTGATGTCGACCGCTAAGACTTGTGACCCAGAATCTTGTAATTCTTTACATACCGCCAAACCAAATCGGCCAAGACCAATAACAGCGAATTGCTTATCACCTGTTTTCATTCGTGCCTCATTTATGCATTCATTAGCAAGCGCGAAAGTCTGCGCCTATTCCTGCCCTTCTGCAAATATGAGGACAGAAATTTGACAAAACATTTACGCAGTTATTTGCATTTTGAGTGTTAAGCGTATGACACGATTTAACTTTTTTCCTCATCACGACCGACAAACCAGACAAAATCCATCGTATTTTCGGCGGTTCTAAACGCAAAAAAGCCGCACGAATGCGGCTTTGCTTTCAATGTGTCAGCAGACTATTTTGCGTCACGCTGTTCAGAATTCTCACGACGCGGACGATTGTCTTGTGGTTTACGCTTATTCTTAGGTACGTAATTCAAAATCGAAATCGGCACTGGCTTTCTTGGAGCAAAACCTTCGATTTCAACACGCTCAAGCAAGTGACCCAGACGGCTTTCAATCATGCACAGGTTTTTGAAATCATCCTTCGACACCAAAGAGATCGCTTCACCTTGCGCGCCAGCACGGCCAGTACGCCCGATGCGGTGTACGTACTCATCCGCAGGGAATGGTAAATCGTAGTTAATCACTACTGGTAAGTTGTCGATATCAATACCACGCGCGGCAACGCCAGTTGCAACCAGATACTGAATTTCACCCGCCTTGAACTTCTCAATCAGTTCCTGACGAACACGCTGATTGCGACCACTGTGGAACGCTTCAGCCACAATACCGCGCTTCTCAAGCTGGCTAACCAATTTGGCCGCACCGTGTTTTGTTTCAATAAAGATCAGCACTTGCGACCAGTCGTTTTCATTCAACATGTGGCTCAAAAGCGATGACTTCATGTCTTTATCGACGGTGGTGATCCACTGCTTGATGTTCGACTTAGATGCGCTGTGTTTTGCAATCGTAATCTCTTCAGGATCTACAATCGCGTTTTTGGCCAAATCACGAACTGGGTTCGACAACGTAGCCGAGAACAGCAAGCTTTGAACATCTTCTGGCATGCAATCGATGATCTTATCGATCGAGTCGATAAAGCCCATATCAAGCATCTTATCGGCTTCGTCCAGTACCAGCATTTCCACTTCATCAAAATGGATCGCACGCTGGCCGTATAAATCAATCAGACGTCCTGGTGTGCTCACCACAATATCTACGCCTTCAATCAGCGCTTGCTTCTGCGGCGCATATTCCACGCCACCAAACATCGCCATTGAGCGCAGTGGCAAGTTCTTCCCGTACGCTTCAATACTTTGATGCACTTGCAGAGCCAGTTCGCGCGTTGGCGTAAGAATGATGGCACGAGCGCGTTTTTTACGTTGCGTCTCACCTTGGCTGAGCTTTTCTAAGATTGGCAACACAAAGCTGGCGGTTTTACCCGTGCCTGTTTGCGCAGCCGCGATCAAGTTGCTGCCACGCAGCACAATTGGAATCGCTTTTTGTTGGATAGAAGTCGGTTTTTCGTAACCCAGCGCCGTTACGGCATCCGTAATTGGTGCGCTTAAACCAAGCTTATTTTTCGTAACCCAGCGCCGTTACGGCATCCGTAATTGGTGCGCTTAAACCAAGCTTAGAAAATGGCATAGAAACGTCTCTAAAGAGGAAATGGGCGCGTAGTTTATCAGAATCCCAGTCAAGTAACAGAATCATTCGTCTGGACGCGAAAACCACATTCAACAAATGAACTCTATCCTTTTAATAAGACATTCTGTTGGCATGACGCGTTGAATTATTCACAGCCTCACGTTTCTCGCGAGAGAATCTCGTTATGCTGCTAACGTGTGCATTACTGGAAGGCTCCATGGACATTTTATTGCTTGTTGGATTGATCGCACTAAACGGCATTTTCGCTATGTCTGAGATCGCGTTAGTCGCGGCGAAAAGCGGCCGACTAAAAATGATGGCCGAAGACAACGCACCTGCTGCGCTCGCTTTAGAACTAAAAAACAACCCTACCCAGTTTCTTTCGACTATCCAAATCGGCATTACTGCCATCGGTCTACTCAGTGGCATTTTTGGTGAAGCGACGCTGTCCATTCCTTTTGAACACTGGCTCGTTGCCCAAGGGCTAGAGCGCGAAGTCGCCACCATTCTTGCGACCACCAGCGTTGTTATTTTGATCACTTACTTCGCGATCATCATCGGTGAGCTCGTGCCAAAACGTTTTGCGCAAAACAACGCGGAAAGCATCGCAATTGTGGTCGCCTATCCGATTCATTGGTTAGCCAAACTTGCCAGACCTTTTGTGTTCTTACTTACGGTGTCGACAGACGCGTTACTTAAACTTCTGCGCCAAAACGAAAACCAAGGCGAAATCGTCACAGAAGAAGACATCTTTGCCGTCGTCAATGAAGGTTCGGAATCAGGAGCCATCGAACCGCAAGAACAACTGATGATCCGCAAGCTACTGCACCTCAATGATCGTTTAGCCCTGTCTTTAATGACGCCGCGCTGCGACATCCATTTTTTGGACACCAACTTGCCGCTGGATGCGATTCTCAAACACCTACGTCAAACTCAACACTCAGTTTGGCCTGTGTGCAAAGGCGGTTTAGATAACATCATCGGTACCATCTCCTCAAAAGTATTGCTTGATGAGTACGACCATCTGTCTGTTTCGAGACTCGGTAAACTGCTCAAACATCCGCGCTTTGTACCGGAATCGATGAAAGGCTTGCCTCTGCTGAACTACATGCAACAAACCAGCGCAGAGATGGTGTTTATTGTTGATGAATATGGTGACGTGCAAGGCTTAGTCACCTTATACGATTTGCTCAAGTCCATCGCTGGCGAATTAGGAATGGCACCAGAACAAATCTGGGCGAAGCAGCAAAAAGACGGCAGTTGGCTGATGGATGCGCTGATTCCTCTCAACGAACTCAAATACAAACTGGGATTGACCACAATTGAAGGCGAAGAGAGTGAAGGTTTTCAAACCCTCAATGGCTTTTTAACTTGGTGGCTAGGACGCCTTCCACATGCAGGAGAGTTGGTCGACTATGAGGGCTGGCAGTTTGAGGTGTTAAACGTCAAGCATCACCGGATTGTGCAAGTTAAAGTGAGCCGAGAGACAGAGTCGGAAACAACCACCGACACCAACGATGGCGACGCTAACCCATAAAGTTAGGCTGCAAACCTTTCGCCAGCTTCTGCCTAACTTTGTAAGAGACGTCACTCAACGTAATGCTCCCTTTGCTGTGACGATCGATGCCTGCATTTTGTCGGTAAGCGATCGAACCTTGTTTGAACAGCACGTGTGAGGGTGATTTCCCGATTGCCGCGGGGTAGAGAATCGCCATGTAAACATCTTCCAACGAAGACATTCGGTGTCGATAAGGCCAAAAGTAAGCTTTCACATAATCGAGCTGTTCAACGGCGCTCATCATGGCGAGATGCTTAGTACTCGTCCCCAAGTTTTTCGCGGTTGCGGGCATGAACTGAATCAGACCTGTCGCCCCACTCCCAGAGCCGTTTCTAATGCTAGGGCTGAACGTTTCAGCCGTCTCAAAGGCCATACAAGCCATTAGATGATTCGGGTTGATTTCTAGCTCAGAGCAAATTTCGACCACTTTGCTTTTGAATGCTGGGCTGACTCGCTGTCCCCACGCCAAAACATGCTCAGAAGGCTCTTGAAATGGCTCGGGAGAAAAAATACATCGATGGGAACGTTGGGGATAAAAAGGAAGCTTTTTAATGAGGCGCTGCTGCCTGCCCTTCAACATGGAAGTAAAGGAAAACAATACAGCTTTGAGTGGCTGCCGTTTTTTAAACTTTACTAATCTATACAGTCGCTTAAATACCTTTTTCACGACATAACCAAGTTGAGGGAACACTCCCAAAATGTAATCCATTTCCTACAAATTTTATAGAAATATCAGCTACAACAAACATTTATGTGACTAAGGTCACTTTTAGCGCAATCTCAACGTTCAATAACCCACCAAAAAAGAAATAACCTTATTAAAATCAAGGCAATAAAAAGCCCCACCTATGAATCACAGATGGGGCTAATGAGATGTTTTTAATGGTTTTTTCTTAGTAATTTAAAAACCTTCGCCACGTACTAACTCAGCCAGCGTCGACAAGCGTTGCTCACTTTGCTTGACGTATGGGTTCTCGGTATCCCACGCGTAACCAGCCAATATTGCACTGATCATCTGTTTAATGCGTGGATTTGGAGCTTGGTAGAAAATCACGTCTTGAAGCGTGCCGTTGTACCATCCTTCCACATAAGTGCGGAACGTGTTGACACCAACCATCAAGCGTTCTGAGTACTCTTCTTGCCAATCAACCATTTCGCCGTTCAATTGACGCACAACGCAATCAGCAGCAAATTGAGCCGACTTCATCGCGATAGTGACACCCGATGAGAATACCGGATCCAAAAATTCGCCCGCGTTACCAAGAAGCGCATAGTGTTCTGTGGCTAAGCGTTTGACGTTCGCTGAATAGCCCCCCAACTCACCTACGGGATTTGGGTACTTCGCGTTTCGCAATAAAGACGCCAAACCCGGCTCTTCATTAGCCAACTGCTGCAAAGCTGCAAGCTTATCTTCTGGGTATTGCTCGAAAAACTCAGGCTCACCCACCACACCAAACGAACACGTACCATTCGAGAATGGAATTAGCCAGTACCATACGTCGTGATTTTCAGGATGGACTGAAATCAGAATTTTGTTGCGATCGTACTCTGGCTCTTGTGGTGAAATATGATCTTCGATATGCGTAAAGATCGCCTTTCTTGGTGGAAGGCAAGAAGGTTCTTCCAGATCCAGCAAACGCGGTAGCACTCGGCCAAAACCACTCGCATCCAAAACAAAATCGGCTTCGATTTGATACGCCTGCTTGTCGGGTCCAACCACTTCTAAGCGCGATTTTTTGCCTTCAAACGCCAAGCTAACCAGCTCATGCTGATAACGAATGTCGACGCCCTGTTCTGCGGCGCTGTCAGCGAGCACTTTATCAAAGCTGGCGCGTTGAACCTGAAATGTGGTGCCTGGTCCTGCGGTAAATTTGTCAGTGAAATCAAAGTGGGTGTAGACCCCATTACGACGGAACGCCGCACCATCTTTGAATTGAAAGCCATGCTGCTTCACCGCCTCTGTCATTCCGGCAAGTTCAACCACCTCCATACAAGCTGGAAGTAAGCTTTCGCCAATTGAGAAACGAGGGAACGTCGCTTTTTCGATCACGACAACATCAATACCACGGGATTTTAGCAACGCAGAAACGGTGGAACCCGAAGGACCTGCGCCAACGACGACAACTTGCTTGTGCTCTGTTTTCATTCTTTATACTAGCTTGCTTGGAGTTTTAATAAGGTATGTCCGAGGCCAATGTTGTCCGTTCTTTCCACAACAGAGAGACCTGCTGCTTCAACAATTTCTAGGAAATCATCACTACGGTAGAAACGGCTATTACCATTGGCTAGGCAGGTAAAGTAAAGCGAGGTAGCATTTAAGCTGTATGACGCGCCCGCGTATTTCTGCGCATCCCAAAACAGTTCGAGAACGTAAACGGTATCGCCCGCGCTCAACTGCGCCTTCACTTTCTTCAAAATATTTAAAATTTCAATTGGAGAGAAACAATCTAAGAACTGGCTCATCCACCAAATATCGGCATGATCAGGCAATGTTTGGGCTTTATCAAGCATATTGGCAGGATACGGATGCACGCGCTCGCTGAGCTGATTCTCTGCCACGTTAGACATCGCGACTTCCAATTGCTGCGGCAAATCAACAATGGTCACATGCACATCTTTATCGTAGTTGCAGCACTGCATTGCCCATTTACCCGTATTGCCACCGATATCGACGATATGTTTTGGCTCATTGGCAAACACTTCTTTAAGCAGCAATGGGAAAGAACGATCCGAATAGAAGTGATCAAACTTAAACCAGCTCTGCTTAGCTTGCTCAGGTAATGTCGACAACCCTTGATAGATGGTTTCCCAATCGCCCAGCTCTTTCAGTCCAGCTGGTTTGCCGTCTTTGATTGCTTCAGTCAGGTGCATCATCGCGGCATAACAAACGTCGGCCGTGAAATCCATGTTTGCTTGGGTCATGCCATCGTACAACAAGTAGAACCCGAGGTTGGCCAGTGAGTAGTTAGGTTTTTCCCACAAAACAATGTGCGCACTTATCGCCATGTCTAGCAGCACTTTGACACCATATTCTGACACGCCTGTTTTTTCGGCGATATCAATGGCGCTCATGCCTGTTGAACCAGCGCTATCGAGCGCCGCTAATATACCCAAATCTCTGAGCGTTCTCGCGGTATGGAAAACGATAGGGGCAAAAGATAATTTTTGAGCTTCTGTTTTTGCTTCAAAAGCATTAAAAGGATCATTATTTTGATTTAACACGAAAAAACCTAACTGCATTTAATAATTTTTATTGCTGAGACTGAGTGCCCAACAACGCAAGTGCTCGCTGAATATCAACATTTAAATTGTTTACCCAACGATTGTAATTGCGGTGAATTTTGCCATCACTTGCTTTGAGATTTACTGAGTTGAGATAAATAATTGAATAATATTTGTTGTTGTATGGAATTTTTACTTCAGCAGAGTGTGTACGAACGTGAATTTTCGCAATTAATACACCCGGACTAACTTCTTCAATCGTCCAACCACGGTTAGTTGCGGATTGCACAATCGCCATTTTTACTTGTTTATTTTGAAGATCATACGCAACTGGAGTATCCTCCACACTCAATACAGGTTGTACACGTCCACAACCGACAAGAAGCAAAGTTAATAATAATGAGATGTACAGCTTAAAGCGCGACATAAGAATTTCCTTTTTATTATGAATTCGGGTGAAGCCCAAATTGTATCGAGCTGTAAAATAAACAATTTAACCAAATATGCCAAACTCGAAGATCAAAATTTCGTTCAATATTGATGCGTGGACAGCGAATTCACTAGGTTTATCTCAACCTGATGAATGGAAAGAATGGGCTGCAAGCGGAAATTGGCCACAAGATGGCAAAGTAAATGTGGCGGATATTCCTGCAATGATGCGCCGAAGAATGAGTCCATTAAGTAAACTTGCGGTGCAAACGGCCATCGAATTATTAAAGCAACATCAGGTCGATTATCTGGTGTTTTCTAGCCGTCATGGCGAACTGCATCGCAGTGTCGCGCTGGTTGCAGACATCATCAGTGGCGAAGAAGCCTCTCCAATGGCGTTCTCTCAATCAGTGCACAATACCGCGGCAGGTTTAGCGACCATCGCAACCAAGCAGCCAATCCCTCTCACTTCGATTGCGGCATCGGAAAATACATTCCAAAGCGCGATATTAGAAGCGTGGCTATTTTTAGCAGACAATCCAGATAAGAAAGTTCTGCTTGTCGACTTTGATGAACCTTTACCTGACTCCTACACCGAATTTGAACAGCAGCAATATCCGGGCTTTGGCTTAGGTTTGGTGCTATCAAACGGTGATGATTTTACGTTGCGCAGCAGCCACAGCGTAGAAACACAAGACCACCTTTTGCCACAAGGCTTAGCGTTTTTGCAGCACTACTTGTCAGACGAAACTCAGTGGACCATTCATGCCCCACAGCAAGCTTGGGAATGGCGCAAAAAATGAATCGCTTAAATCAGTATTGGCGCGTGCTCGCCACGGGTTTCTGTTTTTCGGTATTTGGTTTGGGTGGTTTAGCGCTTAGCTTTATCGTAATTCCAACTATTCGTATCTTTGTCTCTGACCAAACCGAACGTGAATATAAAGTTCAAGGCGCGATTCAATATTCTTTCAACACATTCTGTAAATTAATGAAGTTCAGCGGGGCGATTGATTATGAAATTATTGGCGCAGACCTTCTTCAACAAGACCGAAATTGTTTAATTGTTGCCAATCATCCGAGTTTAATTGATTACGTTTTAATCGCCTCACAATTAAATCGCTGTGATTGTTTAGTAAAGTCGGCAATTTGGTCGAATCCTTTTATGAAGCATATTGTAAAAGCGGCCGGATATATTCCAAACGAAGCGCCAGATGATTTATTAGCACTTTGTGAAGAACGATTTAATAAAGGCAACGTGTTGCTTATATTTCCGGAAGGCACAAGAACAACACCAGGCATAAAACCTAAGTTGCAACGTGGCGCGGCGCAAATTGCAGTAAGAACAGAACGAGATTTAAGAGTCGTACATATTACGGTGACACCGAGCTTTCTCACAAAAGAGAAAAAATGGTATCAGGTGCCAACAACAAAGCCCTTTTTCAAAATTGAAGTTAAGGATAAAGTTGAGATTGAGCCCTTTATAAAGCAAACTACGTCACCAACGATAGCGGCTCGACGCTTACAACAGCACTTAGCTGACAACATTTTTCCAGAAAACTTTTATTGATAAGCAGGTCCCAGTGGAACAGTTACACAACGATATTAAGCAACTTATTATTAATGCTTTGAACCTTGAAGATTTAACCGTAGACGATATTGAAACGGATGCGCCACTTTTTGGTGATGGACTTGGCTTAGACTCTATCGACGCACTTGAGCTTGGATTAGCAATTAAAAAGCAATACAACATCGTCATCGATGCTGACGACTCAAATACGCGCGAACACTTTGCTTCTGTAGCAAACCTAGCGAAATACGTTTCTTCTCAAACTAATGAATAAGTTGTAGGTATATTCATGACTGATGTAAATAAAGATCAAGTATTTGAACAAGTTAAAGATGCGCTTGTTGAGCTGTTCGAAATCGACGCAGACGACATCCAACCTGACGCGCACTTATATCAAGATCTCGATCTAGATAGCATTGACGCGGTTGATTTGGTCGTGCACCTACAGAATGTCACTGGTAAAAAAATCAAACCTGCTGAATTTAGTACAGTAAGAACCGTTGACGATGTCGTTAACGCAGTCACTGAGCTATTGAAGGAAAGTTAATGCGCCAATTGCTGACTGGTCTGTCTGCAATTGTACTGTTTGCCTACCCCTTCGCCGTTTACTTCGGTATAGATAAATTTGGCTTGAACTTAGTTGGGGGCTTGTTAATTGCTGCGTTGCTTTTGCGTTTATTCGTCGCAAATAAGACCCCACTTAAAGAGTTTAAATTCCTAGCGCTCACCACGGGCGCTGTCGGCATTCTTCTTGTTACGCTTGGCATGGTGTTTAAACAACACGGGTGGCTTAAGTTTTACCCTGTGGTTGTGAACGTATGCATGTTGTGCGTGTTCGCTTATAGTCTCAAACAGCCTCAATCGATCATTGAAAGGCTCGCGCGTTTACAAGAACCAGAACTACCGCCAAGCGGCGTTGCTTACACTCGCAAAGTGACGATGGTTTGGTGCGTTTTTTTTGTACTGAATGCAGCTTTTGCCCTCTATACCTGTTTCCTGCCAGTAAAAGTATGGACGCTGTATAACGGTCTGATTAGCTACTTACTTGCTGGTAGCTTGTTCGCCGGAGAGTGGATCGTGCGTCAATTTGTTCGAAAGGAACACTAATCGTATGAATACAACGTATTCGAGCTTTACCTCACTGGCGACATTGCTTAGCACAAAGAGGTATGAGCAATCCCCTGTCTCTTACGATCGCGACACAGTTATCACTTGGGGTGATTTCCAGAAGCACGTCGCAACGCTTGCTCAGCAGTTAGAAACCCAGCCAACGCAAAACATTGCGTTGTGTTTTGGCAACAGCTACCTATTTGCCGTTGGCTTTTTTGCTTGTTGTCACGCAGGAAAATCCATTGTATTGCCTGGTAGCTACCAACTAGAAGCACTCAAAGAACTCAGCGAGCACTACGATTTATTGTTGCATGATGCCGATGTCTCTGTTCCAGAACAGGTGAGTTCACTCCTAGTAAAAGCTCAATCATTGGTAGGCATCACCTTGATTCACGAGCAACAGGTAGACCAACCTTTTGTTTGGCGCGAATTGAATCTGGCAAAAATACCAGTAACGCTATTTACTTCTGGTTCAAGCGGCAAACCAAAAGCCATTGCAAAAACGCTGAAACAGCTCGATATCGAAGTTGCTATTCTAGACAACCTGTGGGGCGACACGGTTGCCAACACACGCGTTGAAAGCACCGTCTCTCATCAACACATTTACGGCTTGCTGTTTCGCGTATTGTGGCCTTTGTGTTCTGCACGTCCATTTTCAGCACGCAACCTCGAATTTCCTGAGCAAATTGTCCATCACGCCGATGCTGACACCATGCTAGTAAGCAGCCCTGCGTTACTAAAACGACTCAATGAAGAGCATAATCCGGTTGCGATTCGGTGCGTATTTTCTTCTGGTGGCCCCCTGCCAAACCAAGCCGCGCAACACAGCCAACTGTTGTTTGGGTCACTTCCTATTGAAGTTTTTGGCAGCACAGAAACCGGCGGCATCGCCTACCGTCAGCAACACGTAGCCAGCACTCCTTGGACGTTATTCCCTGGTGTTGAAGCCGAGCTTAACCATGAGAATTGTTTAAAGCTCCGCTCGCCACACATTGATGAAAACACTTGGTACCAAACTGCGGATGAATGCTATTTCCATGATAGTATTTCTTTTGAATTGCGTGGACGCACTGACCGAATCGTCAAAGTCGAAGAAAAGCGTATTTCCCTTGTCGAAGTGGAAAAACGTTTAGAGCAATTGCCGTGGGTTCAAGAAAGCGTGGTGATCCCAATGGAAGAATCTGGTCGCCTCACGTTAGTCTCGATCATCGTACTTAACGATAAAGGCAGCGATGTGCTTAATGAACTTGGTAAAGGCAAATTTTGGCTTGAGCTTCGCAAGGCACTGCGCAATTGGCTAGAACCGATCGCTATCCCGAGAAAATTCCGAGTGGTCGACGAAATTCCATTGAACAGCCAAGGCAAACGCCAAGTTGCTGAAATTGAAAAACTATTCCAATAAAGCTAGTAACATGGATAAAAGAAAACCAACCATTCAGAATATTGAAGTGAGTGACCACACCGCGGAGCTTTCGCTGCGTGTGGATGCTGACATCTTAGATTTCCAAGGTCATTTCAGTCACTTTCCTCTTTTACCCGGCGTCACTCAAATTGACTGGGCGTTGTTCTACGCCGTTCAATATTTGAACACTCCCAAGGTATTTAA
Source organism: Vibrio sp. VP6 (assembly GCF_028823755.1). Classification (NCBI taxonomy): domain Bacteria; kingdom Pseudomonadati; phylum Pseudomonadota; class Gammaproteobacteria; order Vibrionales; family Vibrionaceae; genus Vibrio; species Vibrio sp. VP6. The sequence continues at coordinate 92,585 of NZ_JAPEID010000009.1, read as the reverse complement.
AGGAATGGAAGTCATCAAATTTCAAGAGCCGATTCTGCCAAACGCCGACGTTTGTCTCTCACTCTCTTGGGACAATGAGCGCGAGAAATTGACCTTTAAGTACACATCGAAAAACGGTGAAACCTTGGTGACTCACTCTTCAGGCAAAATGAAACTGGGTGAGTCACGTGAGTGATTACCGTCCCTGCTTTTTAATTCCTTGCTACAACCACGGCAGCACAATTGCAGACGTGGTGGCGTCGTTATCCGCTTTCGATTTGCCAGTGCTGGTCGTGGACGACGGCAGTAATGAAGACACCAAACAAGCGCTTTCAGCGTTGAGTGAGCAAGGGCTGATAAAACTGATTAGTTTGAGTGAAAACCAAGGCAAAGGTGGAGCGGTGATGGCTGGCCTACATCAAGCTCACCAGCTTGGTTTTACGCACACCATTCAAATCGACGCAGACGGTCAACACGACCTAGAAGCATTGCCGAAATTGCTCAGCGCCAGCGAAACAAAACCAGATAACCTGATTTCTGGCCAACCGATATACGACGAGAGCGTACCTAAAGCCCGTCTGTATGGTCGCTACGCTACGCACGTTTGGGTGTGGATAGAAACCTTGTCACTATCTATCAAAGACAGTATGTGCGGTTTTCGCGCCTACCCAGTGGCGAAAACGGTCGCCGTGTTGAACAAGTACAACATCGGCAAACGCATGGATTTTGATATCGAAATTCTGGTGCGAATGTACTGGGAAGGCGTCGATATTGATTTTGTTCCAACGCGCGTGATCTACCCTGAAGGTGGCATTTCCCACTTCGACGCATTGTGGGATAACGTCAAGATAAGCTGGATGCACACTCGCCTATTTTTTGGCATGTTGCCGCGTATACCCTCGCTACTCGCCAGAAAGCGCCGTCACACAGACGACAGCAATGCCCACTGGTCGAAACGAAAAGAACAAGGCACGATTTTAGGCATCAAAACCTTGCTCGCGGTTTACCGCTTGTTCGGCAGAAAAGCGTTCGACCTGATTTTAAAGCTAGTCATGCGCTACTACCACTTCACGGGTAAATCTGCCCGCGAAGCGTCTGAGATTTACCTGCAAAACTTGCAGCGCTACGCAGCGCAGCAGAACATCGCACTGCCAAAACAGTTGGACAGCTATCATCATCTGCTTTCTTTTGGGCGAACCATGCTCGACAAACTAGCAGCATGGCAAGGTGACTTTAATGTCGACAACCTAACCATTCACGGCCAACATCATTTCGAAGAGATGGCGCAGAAAAAACAAGGCGTGGTCATTTTGGGCTCACACCTTGGCAATATCGAACTCTGCCGCGCGCTTGGTCGTCGACACTCTCATGTCAAAATCAACGCCTTGGTATTTACCCAACACGCTGAACAATTTAATGCGGTAATGAAGGCGGTAAACCCAAACTCGGAACTGAATTTGATTCAAGTCAGCTCAATGGGACCAGACACCGCGATTCTGCTTCAACAAAAAATCGAGCAAGGCGAATGGGTGGTGATCGTTGGCGATCGCACTTCTACCAGCAAAGAAAATCGTGTCGTTTGGGCAGATTTTCTTGGTAAACCAGCGCCATTTCCGCAAGGCCCATTCATGCTGGCCTCGGTATTAAAAGCGCCGGTTTATCTACTCTTCGGCCTACGCGACGATGAAGCAAACACTCCGCATTTTAATGTGTACTTTGAACACTTTAGTGACCAAATCACGCTACCGCGCAAGGAGCGTCAGCAGGCACTAGAACACGTTGTTCAACAGTACGCACACAGATTAGAACACCACACACTGCAAGCGCCGTTACAGTGGTACAACTTTTTTAACTTCTGGACTTTAAGTAATCAGCCACATGACAAACAACAATAATCACAACATCACTTTTGGTGCACAATCTTTAACCATCGAAGATGTCGTTGCCATTGCTCAAGGTGCAAAGGCAAACATGAACACCTCGCCAGAATTTACCGCGAAAATTGATCGTGGCGTGGCGTTTCTGGAACGATTACTGAAAGAAGAAGGCGTTATTTACGGCGTGACTACGGGTTACGGCGATTCATGTACTGTGGCGATTCCACCCGCTCTTGTGGATGAACTTCCGTTGCACCTTACGCGCTTCCATGGCTGTGGCTTAGGTCAAATCCTTTCTCATGAGCAAGCTCGCGCGGTGCTGGCAACCCGTTTATGTTCATTGTCGCAAGGCGTATCTGGCGTGTCTCACGATCTGTTGAACCAAATCGTTACGCTTATCAATCACGATATTGCGCCGCGTATTCCACAAGAAGGCTCGGTGGGCGCAAGCGGCGATTTAACGCCTCTGTCTTACCTAGCGGCGACCTTAATTGGCGAGCGTGAAGTGCTTTACAAAGGCGATGTGCGACCAACACAAGAAGTATTTGCAGAGCTGGACATTGAGCCAATTCGCCTAAAACCAAAAGAAGGTTTGGCGTTAATGAACGGTACATCCGTGATGACTGCCCTCGCCTGTCTTGCCTACAAACGCGCAGAATACCTAGCGCAGCTTTGCACCAAGATTACCGCGATGGTCTCTGTGGGTATGCAAGGTAATGACTTCCACTTTGATGAAGCGTTGTTTGCGGTAAAACCTCACCCTGGTCAACAGCAAGTTGCGGCTTGGCTGCGTGATGATCTCAATGCTGAACGTCCGCCACGCAATAGCGACCGACTGCAAGATCGTTACTCGCTGCGTTGCGCGCCACACGTAATTGGCATGGTGCAAGACTCACTGCCTTGGCTACGTCAATTGATCGAGAATGAACTAAATAGTGCCAACGACAATCCAATTATCGATGGCGACAACGAGCGCGTTCTGCACGGCGGTCACTTCTACGGTGGTCATATCGCAATGGCGATGGATACGTTGAAAGTGAACATTGCCAACTTAGCTGATTTGCTGGATCGTCAGATGGCGCAATTGATGGATTACAAGTTCAATAACGGCCTACCGTTTAACTTAACCGGTGCAGAAGGCAAGCGTAAACCGATCAACCACGGCTTTAAAGCGGTTCAGATTGGTATCTCAGCTTGGACGGCAGAAGCGTTGAAAAACACCATGCCAGCGAGCGTTTTTTCTCGCTCAACCGAATGTCACAACCAAGACAAAGTGAGCATGGGCACCATTGCGGCTCGTGATTGCCTACGCGTACTTGAGTTAACAGAGCAAGTTGCTGCGGCTTCACTCCTAGCAAGCGTTCAAGCGGTTGAGATTCGTCGCCGTCATAACGAATTGGACGAACACCACATGAGTCAGAGTTTGCGAGTAATTCGTGACGCCGTACTGAGCGAGTTTGAATTTGTGATTGAAGATCGCCCATTGGAACAAGATTTGCGTCATTTCATTGAACGCATTCAGCAACGTCATTGGCCACTCTACGTGGAGGTATAATGCAAGAGCAGGTTCTCTACCCATTAGAAGCGGAGGTGACTATGGTCACCTCTTTTCAAGATGCTGACCCGATGGGCGTGATTTATCACGGCAACTTCTTTCGATATTTTGAAGAAGCGCGTCGTGTGCTGATGGAGAAGATCCAATACAGCTATCGCGATATGCAAGACTCTGGGTACATGTGGCCGATCATCGACACGCGCGTTAAATATGTGAAGGCGATTCCGTTTAATCACACCATTCGTATTACCGCGCAACTCACGGAGTGGGAAAACCGCTTACGTGTGGATTACGTGATTTACGACGCCGAAACGAATCAACGTATGTGCAAAGCGCATACAACGCAAGTCGCCGTATCCATTGAAAAGCAAGAGATGTGCTTTGTGTCTCCAGCAGTCTTTTTAGATAAAGTAGAGCAATGGCACAACCATGGGAGCCTGAACTAATGCAAAAGTGGTTACTCTCTTTTTTGCTGATATTTTCTGTTCCAGCACTGGCCACACCTACAGCAAATGTAACGGATTTGGCATCGCTTCAACAGCAGTTGTCTCAGCATGAAATCGTACGCGGAGATTTTACACAGCAGCGTCATCTGGAAATGTTTAGTCAACCTTTAACCTCTAAAGGTCAGTTCACACTGAGCAAAACACATGGCTTGTTGTGGCAACAAGCAGAACCTTTCGCAGTCAATTTGGTATTGACGGAAAACAAACTTCGTCAGACTTTTGCCGACCAAGCACCGAAAACGATCTCTGCAGAAGAAAACCCAATGGCGTTCTACTTTAGCCATGTGTTTTTATCCGTGTTCCACGGGGATACTTCTGCACTGCAAGAACAATTCACACTCGATTTTTCAGTTGAGAACAATCAATGGCAGCTCGTTTTAGTGCCAAAACAGTCGCCATTAAATGCGGTGTTTCAATCCATCACTCTTTCCGGTAAAACGCACATTGATCGCCTAACCCTACAAGAGCTGCGCGGCGATAAAACCGAAATCACGTTTACGAACCAGACCTCTCTACCTCAGGAACTCACGGATGCCGAAGACGCTCAATTCCGTTTCTAAACTCAGTCTCGGCACTCACACCTTTGCTATTGTTTGGCTCAATCTCGTTGTTTTAGCGGGCGCGTTGCTACTCAAACAATGGGTTTGGAGTGCAGAATCTCCGATTGAGACCAACATTTTAAAACTGCTGCCGAAGAACCAACAAAACCCGGTGGCTGAGCAAGCCTTTGAGTCGGTCTCGGCAAGTATGAGCGACAAAGTCATTTTCGTGATCACAGCGCCGGACAAAAATGCCCTTTTTGCAGCGGCCGCTGAATTTGATAAGGGGTTACGCCAAAGTAATCATTTTCGCGATGTGGTAGGGAAAATCTCACCTCAAGAACAGCAAGCTTGGGCGAGTTACTACTTTAAGCACCGCTTCCAATTGCTGACACCTGAACAACGAGAACGTTTAAGCCAAAATCCAGAACAGCAAGTGCAGCGTGTGATTCAGTCGCTGTACAACCCGTTTTCTGGAGTGACCGGGCAAGAGTTACAAAGTGACCCTTTCTTGCTATTTCGTGATTATTTAAGCCAAGTTACCCAGCAATCGTCCTCTTTCCGATTGGATAACGGCTATCTGTCCGTCGAAAAAGACGGTGCTCAATACTTGCTTATTACTGCTGAGCTAAAAGACTCGCCTTATAGCCTAACGGGGCAGCTTGCAGTCCCTGATATTCAATCGCTAGAACAAAGCGTCGCGCAGAAATATGGTGCTGAAGTCTCACATACTGGCGTTCTATTTTACGCCGACTTTGGTACGCAAAGTGCCAAATCGGAGATCAGTACCATCGGTGTGTTCTCTCTGCTCGGTATCATTGCATTGTTCGTGTTGGTCTTTCGTAGTGTGATGCCACTGTCTCTCGCACTGCTTTCCATCACCATTGGTTTGCTCGTTGCGTTGTCCGTTACGACGTGGATTTTTGGAAAAGTCCATCTGTTCAGCTTAGTGTTTGGCGCAAGTTTGATCGGCGTGTCTATCGACTACGCATTCCACTACCTAACCGAACGTCTTGCGGCGGGAAATGAATGGGATAGCGAGCAAGGGTTAAAGCATATTTTCATAGCTATCACACTTGGCTTAATCACCAGTTTGATCGGCTATTTGGGCATGTTAGTGGCACCGTTTCCTGGTTTGCAGCAGCTTGCGCTGTTTTCATCCATTGGTCTGATTGCCGCTTACATCACCGTGGTGGCTTGGTATCCGATACTGGCTCGTAACCCATCGCGCACCATTTCGACTTTACCGGGACAATCATTGTTGGCGAAATGGTTAACGCTTTGGAATCAACCTCGAATTAAAGTCGGATTACCGATGTTATGTGTGGTTGCGAGTGGCATTTTCTTGCTGCAATTGAACTACGATGACGACATTCGTCTGCTGCAAACGATGCCGAAAGATCTCAAGCAGCAAGAAACCTTGATTACGACGCTCAGTGGCATGCAATCTTCGCAGCAAATGTTGGTCGTTACCGCCGACGATGACGAAAACCTAATGAAAAAGCTGGAGTCTTTAACGCCAACATTAGAAGCGTGGAAAGCGGACAGCACCATCGAAAGCTACCAGAGTCTGAGTCGCTACTTGAGCTCAGTGGAGCGTCAGCAACAAGACTATCAATTGATTCGCGATCTTTACGCGACACAATCCAGCCCACTCGCATCCGGACTGCGCTTAAATAAAAAGCCGAAAATGGACGCCGACTTTATCCCTGTCACGGTTGATCAGTACTTGCAAAACCCAGTATCAGCGCCTGTGCGTTTTCTCCATTTGGGTAAAATTAAAGGAAAATCGGCAACGGTAGTGGTGTTAAACCAATTGCAAGACTCCGCCGTTGTTAAGTCTTTTGCCAAATCGCAGCCTGACCTTGTCTACCTAAACAAAGCAGAAGAAATTTCCGCCCTATTTGGTGAATACCGAATCAAAATCATGGAGCTGTTGGCAGCCGCCAGTACTGTGATCTTTCTGGTGTTAATCAAGCGGTACGGTCTGCAACACAGTTGGCGAGTTTTACTGCCATCATTGATTGCTTGCGCGTGCGGTCTGGCAACTGCTGTCGCGATGGGAACAACATTAAACCTGTTCAACTTGCTTGGCTTGGTGCTCATTCTTGGTATCGGAATCGATTACACTCTGTTCTTTGCCGAGAAAGCCCGCAGCGTGAGCACACTATTGGCGATCACCCTTTCGGCAATAACCACTGTGCTGTCATTTGGGTTGCTGTCACTCAGCCAAACTCACGCGATTCACAGTTTCGGCATTACGGTGTTAAGTGGTATTTTTGTTGCTTGGCTGCTCTCTCCGATTGCGATTAAAACAGAGGAAACGACGTCATGATTTTTAACCATGCTTTTCGCTGCGCGACGTTAATCGTACTGAGTCTGTTTTTAAGTGCATGCAGCTTGGTACCTCACCAATCGACACCTCAAGTCGATATTGCTGAGAACACCCAAGTTAACTTACCGACTCCAGCCAGCTTGGGCTATCAGTTGACGGCCAGCCAATTGATTACGGCCTCTTGGGTAATTGACGACAAACCCACATCTGAGCAACTTCCGGTGCAACTGCAAGTGACTAGCAACGAAGTGGTACTGGCAGGCTTCTCATCTTGGGGGACGCGAGTGCTCTCGTTGTCTTACGATGGAGAACAAATCCAAACCGAAGTACTCAACGGTTTGCAAGGTACGCTACCGCAGCCAGAACAGGTATTATTTAACCTGATGATCACGCTCTGGCCGAGTTCCGCTTGGGAAGGATCGTTAAATGAGGTAAGGTGGCAAATGATTGATAAAAATAATTCTCGCGTCATCTTTGATAGCGACGGTGAAAAGATCATTGAGATTCAATACAGTTCTTCTAACAAATTAGAGGGTAAGATTGACTTTCACCACCTCAAGCATCAGTTTTCAATTTCTATTCAGACACTGCAACATCAGATTAACTAAGAACAATTTAGAACAACAATATGCCTAATCGCTCTCCTCAACCTTTGTATATTCAGGCCTGTGGTTTCCACTCCGCAATGGGACAAGATGACGCCATCATCCACCAGTGTTTATCGGGAGCGAAACCATCCAACATGGTGGTTGACCAAGACATTTTGAATTCAGGCCGACAAACAGTAATCGGTCGAATTGCACAGCCGTTACTGCAATTACCATCAGCTTTCAGCCGGTTTGATACGAGAAACAAGGCGACGTGCATAACGCCATTGCTGAATATGGTCGTGACCGTATCGCAGTCGTGATCGGCACCAGCACATCTGGCATTTCAGATGGCGAAATCGCGTTTGGAGAGAAGCTGGCAAACGGCGAGTTTCCTGCCGACTACCATTACACCAAACAAGAGCTTGGCAACTGCAGCGATTTTATTGCCGCCTACTTTGATTTGAGCGGCCCACATTACTCAGTTTCAACCGCCTGTTCTTCTAGTGGTCGTGTCTTTTTAACCGCGCAACGCCTGATTCGCTCGGGCATTGTTGATGCCGTCATTGTGGGTGGCGTGGATACCATTTGTCGCCTAACGCTAAACGGTTTTAACGGTTTAGAAGCCCTATCCGATACTCTTTGCAAACCATTTGACCAACATCGCAACGGCATCAATATCGGCGAAGCCGCAGCATTAATGTTGCTAAGCAAAACACCCGCGCCTGTTGCCCTTCTCGGAGCTGGCGATAGCTCAGACGCGCACCACATTTCCGCACCACATCCAGAAGGGGTAGGCGCAGAAGAAGCGATGAAAAAAGCGTTGGCCAATGCAGGACTAACAGCACAAGACATTGGTTACATCAACGCGCATGGCACAGCAACGCCGTTAAACGATGCGATGGAAAGCAAAGCCATTCACCGCTGCTTTGGTGACTCCGTTCCTGTTAGCTCTACAAAGCCACTTACCGGACACACATTAGGTGCAGCAAGTGCAACGGAAGCCGCTATCGCTTGGCATATTCTCAAGTACAACCTTGACTTGCCAATGCAACACTGCGAAACCAAGGCAGACGATATCCATATATCGTTAGTTGAGACGCCAACCAAACTTGGCAACAAAGCGATTCTCAGTAACTCTTTTGCTTTTGGTGGCAACAATATTAGTCTTATTTTTGGTTACGCTCATGACTAAACTTCCCCCCATCGAACAACTTTTGCCACACGACAAACCAATGATCTTGGTTGATCGTGCTATGGATATTCAACAAGATACGATTCACTGCCAGGTTGATATCGCAGAACACAACCCGTTCTTCGACTCGGCATCACACACCGTGCCAGCTTACGTTGGCATTGAGTTTATGGCGCAATCGGTCGCGGCGTGGTCTGGTTACCACGCATTAATGAAAGAACAAGCGCCACCAATTGGCTTTTTGCTTGGTAGCCGTCGATACACGTCTGAATGCGATGCGTTTTCTCGCGGACAAATGCTCGATGTGTATGCCGAAAAAGTCATGGAAGATAACGGTATGGCGGTATTTTCTGCCCGTATTGAGCTACAAGGAACTGTTGTAGCGACTTGCCAATTGAACGTTTACGTTCCATCAGAAGAAAAATTACAAGAAATGAAAATCAGGAGTCAACAATGACCCGACAAGTCCTCGTTACAGGTGCCAGCAAAGGTATCGGTAAAGCCATTGCCGTTCAATTAGCCAAAGATGGTTTCCAAATCATTGTCCATTACATGGGCGATCAACAAGGCGCGCAAGATACCCTAGACACCATCGAACAACATGGGGGTAGCGGTCGTCTTATCCAATTCGACATCAGTGACCGCGCAGATTGCCGTGAGAAACTAGAAGCCGATATCGTCGCCCACGGCGCTTACTATGGCGTCGTGAACAACGCTGGCATCACAAAAGATACCGCTTTCCCTGCGATGACCGAAGAAGAATGGGATGGCGTGATTCATACCAACCTAGATAGCTTCTACAACGTTCTTCACCCTTGTGTTATGCCAATGGTGCAAAAGCGTAAAGGTGGTCGAATTGTTACCCTTGCCTCAGTATCTGGCCTGATGGGTAACCGTGGTCAAACCAACTACAGCGCAGCAAAAGCGGGCGTAATTGGTGCAACAAAATCACTCGCACTTGAACTGGCAAAACGCAAAATCACCGTTAACTGCGTTGCACCGGGACTTATCGACACAGGCATGGTAGACGAACACGTAAAAGAACACGCGATGCCGCAAATTCCTTTGCGCCGCATGGGAGAACCAGAAGAAGTCGCTGGTTTAGTCAGTTACCTTATGTCCGACATCGCAGGCTATGTAACTCGCCAAGTCATTTCAGTAAACGGAGGCCTAGTATGAACCGTCGAGTCGTTGTAACCGGAATGTCGGGCGTGACTGCGTTTGGTAACGATTGGCAATCTGTCGAGCCGAAACTGCGTGACTGCCAGAACGCAACGCAATACATGCCTTCTTACGAACAGTATGATGGTTTGAACACCAAGCTCGCGGCACCAATTTTAGATTTTGAACTGCCAAAGCACTACAAGCGCAAGCAAGTACGCGGCATGGGGCGCGTTTCTAAATTGGCGACCGTCGCAACAGAAAACGCACTGAGCCAAGCAGGTTTGATTGGTAACGACGTACTCACCAATGGCCAAACGGGTATCGCATACGGCTCATCAACAGGCAGTACTGACGCAATCGGTGCATTTGGTGTCATGCTGAATGAGAAAACCACCAAAGCGATCACCGCAACGACTTACGTGCAGATGATGCCGCATACCACGGCAGTGAACGTTGGTCTATTTTTCGGTTTGAAAGGCCGAGTGATCCCAACCAGCAGTGCATGTACCTCTGGCAGCCAAGCAATCGGCTACGCCTACGAAGCGATCAAACACGGCTACCAAACGGTCATGGTTGCTGGTGGCGCAGAAGAATTGTGCCCAACGGAATCCGCTGTCTTCGATACCCTTTTTGCCACCAGTCTGAAGAATGAAGACCCGAAAAGCACACCAAGACCTTATGACTCCGATCGCGATGGTTTGGTGATTGGTGAAGGTGCGGGAACGCTGGTTCTGGAAGAGTACGAACACGCCGTCGCTCGTGGCGCGAAAATCTATGCAGAAATCATCGGTTTTGCCAGCAACTGTGATGCCGCACACGTCACTCAACCACAGATGGAAACCATGCAAATCTGTATGGAAATGGCTTTGCAAAACGCGGGCATTCCTGCTGAGAAGATCGATTATGTATCTGCTCACGGCACTGCCACCGACCGCGGTGATATTGCAGAAAGCAACGCAACAGCGAATGCTCTAGGCAAAGTGCCAATCAGTTCACTCAAGAGCTACTTTGGCCACACACTAGGCGCCTGTGGCGCGATTGAAGCGTGGCTAGGTTTAGAAATGATGCACACGGGTTGGTTCAACCCAACGCTCAACCTAGAAAACCTCGACGAGCAATGTGGCGATTTAGACTACATTGCCGGACAAGGCCGAGAGCTGGACGTGAAATATTTGATGAGTAACAACTTCGCCTTTGGCGGCATCAACACCTCCATCATCTTTAAAAAGATGTAATGCCCTTAGTAAATGCAAAAGCGCTGGTTAACCAGCGCTTTTTTGTTAGTTGAAGGCAACTGAACGGTGCTTACAACGATAGATATCAGCAGAAACAGATGTTGGAGTTTGTCCTTCAGACTCAATAATATTAGTCACATGATATCGATTGCCACCCGCCATGTAGACTTGGTTAGACAACTCATCAAAAAGAGAGCCCTTCTGGCTTTCTGATACAACTTTGTTTCCAATCACTTTGCATTCATTGTTTTCGACTTCAGCAAACGAGATGGGTTGAACTTCATTTGCACCCGGTAGTAGTTTAACTTTCTCAGCTTCTGAGCTGATGTTGGCAACCTGACAATCATAAAGCTCTGCAACAACACTAGATGGGCGTCCACGGCTAGTATCTAGAACGGTTGCAATATGGTATCGGTTTCCGCCAGAAGCGTAAGTTTGATTCTTAAGCATACGATCCACATTGTTTGGATGAACATCCTCGATCGTGTAAGAGTCAACCATTCTGCAATTAAGGTTTTTAATTGCAATATCAGTAATTGGGGTGATATTTGTTGCTTGGGGTAAAACACGAACTTTGCGTGTAACACATCCACTTAAAAGAGTAACAATCAATGCAGTAAAAATTAGTTTTTTCATGAGTTGGAGCATCAAAAATAAAGCTAGTGTAAGAGAGCTAAGTTAATAAGTTTAAGACAAGATCGACAAAGCCCCGACAACTCAAAGAGTTATCGGGGCTTTTGAATAAATGGCACGCCCTATTGGATTCGAACCAATGACCACATCCTTAGAAGGGACGTGCTCTATCCAGCTGAGCTAAGGGCGCGCTACAGGGACAGGATTATACGAGTTCAAACGGGTAAATCAACGGGTTTTCATAACATTCTGATCTGAATGCCTAAAAAAAGTCCATTAAAACACTTAATGTTCAAAAACACCACAAGGCAAACGTTTGCGTATGGATGTTAATTAGAATTTCTGCGACAATGCGCCGCAGATAATTTGCCTTCTTAATTTATAAGGAAAGTCATGACTGCTCAAAATATAGACGGAACTCTCATTTCCCAAACTGTTCGATCTGAAGTTGCAGCACGTGTTAAAGCTCGCGTCGCAGCAGGTTTACGTGCTCCTGGCCTAGCAGTTGTTCTGGTTGGTGAAGACCCAGCATCTCAAGTTTACGTAGGCAGCAAACGCCGTGCATGTGAAGAAGTTGGCTTTGTATCCAAGTCGTTTGACCTTCCGGCTTCAACATCTGAAGAGGAGCTGCTTGCTCTTATCGATGAGTTGAACAACGACAATGAAATTGACGGCATTTTAGTTCAGTTACCACTTCCTGCTGGTATTGATACTACACACGTTCTAGAGCGTATTCATCCAGAAAAAGACGTTGATGGTTTCCACCCATATAACGTTGGCCGTCTTGCGCAGCGTATTCCTAAGCTTCGCTCTTGTACGCCTAAAGGCATCATTACCCTACTCGACCGTTACAACATCGAGCTTCGTGGTAAACATGCGGTTGTGGTTGGCGCATCAAACATTGTTGGTCGTCCAATGACGCTTGAGCTGCTGCTTGCTGGTTGTACAACAACGACATGCCACCGCTTTACCAAAGATCTAGAAAGCCACGTACGTCAAGCTGACGTTGTTGTGGTCGCGGTAGGTAAGCCAAACTTCATCCCTGGCGAGTGGATTAAAAAAGGCGCAGTGGTTGTCGATGTAGGCATTAACCGTCTTGATTCAGGCAAGCTAGTGGGCGATGTGGAATACGACAAAGCACGCGAAAGCGCGAGCTTCATTACTCCGGTTCCTGGTGGTGTTGGCCCAATGACCGTAGCAAGCTTGATTGAGAACACGATGTTGGCTTGCGAGCAGTTCCATACTGAACAATAACATCAATCTTGAGGTACGAAAAAGGCTCCGCAAGGAGCCTTTTTGCTAATTTTAGATATCTATTTCAATTACAGACTTAAAATCACACCCGCAATAGAAGCACTCATCAAGTTCGCCATAACGCCGGCAATAATCGCGCGGAAACCATGCTTAGAAACAAATGCACGCTTCTCTTGAACCAAAGAACCCAATCCGCCGATCAGCATTGCCATACTAGAGATGTTTGCAAAACCACACAGTGCGAAAGTCACAATAGCTTGAGATTGAGCACTTAGCTGAGATTTCACTTCTGCTAGTTGGATGAAAGCAACAAACTCGTTCACCACAATCTTGTTACCAATAAGCGAGCCCGCCGTAGTCGCCTCTTCCCATGGCACACCTAACAACCATGCGACAGGTGCAAATACGTAGCCTAAGATAAGCTCAAAGCTTAGTGGCGTGCCAATAAGGTCTCCAACCCAACCTAGCATCCCGTTCAACAACGCGATTACGCTGATGAACGCTAACAACGTACCACCTACAGACACAGCGATACGAACACCCGCCATTGCGCCATCGGCTAACGCTTCAACCACGTTAGTTGCGCGTGGAATTTCCACTTGACTAATGTCGATATCTGGTGCTTTGTTCACATCTTCTGGCATGAGAATTTTTGCCATCAACAATCCTGCGGGCGCAGACATAAAGGCAGCAGCGATAAGGTAGTTAAGATCAACACCCAACGAGGCATAACCTACCAACGTACCACCAGCTACTGATGCCAAACCACCTGTCATTACCGCAAAGAACTGCGAATCAGTCATGTGCTTTAGGTAGGGTTTCACCATAAGTGGCGCTTCGATAGTGCCGACAAAAATGTTCGCCGTTGCAGACAAAGACTCAGCACGACCAATGCCAAGAAGCTTTTGAATACCACCACCAATGAAGTTGATAACTTTTGGCATCACACCAATGTGATAAAGACCGGAGATAAGAGAGGAGAAGAAAACGATGATACCCAGTACATTGATCGCAAAGGTGAAGCCCCCTGTCGCCAAATTACCGAATAAAAACGCGATGCCTTCTTGACCGTAGTTGATCAAATTCGACACGACGCTGCTTACTGAATTCAGCGCATCTCGTCCTGCTGGTACATATAAAACCAACAATGCAAACAGCACCTGTAAAGCAAACGCAAACGCCACTGTTCTCAGCTTTATATTTTTTCTATTTGTAGAAAGTAGCCATGCTACGAATAGTATGGCTACGATACCAATAATTGAGTTCATAAAATGAATCCGACAGAAGGGGGATATGGAAGGCACCGGATTGTATAGCGGACTCAAAATGGCGCAAGTTGAGGATGTTAACAGTGTGAAAAGTTCAAGCGAACAATAATTGACCACACAAATAACTAATTGAATTTATTATAGATAAACGTTTGCTTGTTTTTATTATTTCCATATGGAAAAGATGTTTCTAGGTTTGGAAAAATTTTGTGAGACAAATCACCTTATACATCCACTGAATAGTCGAAAAATGTTTTGCTTAGAAAAAATCGACCAGAAACACCTCTTGAACGTTATTAACGAATCTACTTGGGAATAGAGATGTAAGGTGCGAGGCGCTGATCCCAGTGACACGGGGTGCCAATTTTCTGTTTAATAAAGTTGATAACGGCTGATATTTTTTTCGGCATGTGCTGACGACTCGGGTACACCGCATAAAATGGCATCGACTGGCTCGCTTTCCAGTCTGGCAATAGTTGAATCAACTTACCCGTTCTGAACTCATCGCCAAGCAAGTACGTTGCGAGATACGCAATCCCCCATCCAGCAATCGCGGCGTCGCGGACAGCTTCTGCTAAATCGACAGAGTAGTTTCCGGAGACTTTTACGTTTAGCTCTTGTTGTCCCTTGGTAAATGCCCATCCTGTGTAATCACGCTCCCAACTGCGATAGATCAAGCAGTTGTGCAAAGACAAGTCGTTCGGCTCAGTCGGAGTATCATACTTAAGCAAATAATCCGGCGATGCTGCCACCACAAACTGGCAGTCCGTCAAACGCTGCGCAATGTAGCCCTCTGGTAGGTGCTCATTGTTTGTTACCCACAGATCGAGCCCTTCCGCCAACATATCGACCTTGTAGTCAAACAAATGCACTTCCACTTGAAGCTGTGGATACAACTCACGCAGCTCTTGAATCGCAGGAATGATGTGCAGCGTTCCAAATGATTGAGATAACCCGAGGCGAACCAGCCCAGCCACTTCATCCCTTTGGCTTTCCATTTCTAACGTCGCACTACTCACCGCCTGCACCACTTGTTCACAATGATGATAAAACGTTTTTCCCGCTTCGGTAGGCGTAAAACTACGCGTGGTGCGTTGAACAAGCTTGATGCCAAGAGATTCCTCTAACTGACTAAGCTGTTTGCTGACGTGAGATACTGACACTCCAAGGCTTTTCGCCGCCGCAGTAAAGTTTTTATGTTTGATCAATGCAGAAAAGATCACCATTTGCGCAGCACGTTCAGATAACACGCAGTACCTCGATAAGAATGTGGGAAAAACAAAGGGCTCCGAAGAGCCCCTATAAAACAGTATTTACTAACGAACTAGAATGAAATGCGATCAGCGAGATGGCTGACGGCAAGCGCGAAGTAGTAAGAGCGGTTCCACTTCATCAGTACGTTATAGTTATTGTAAACCAGATACGTACGACCGTTTTCATCGTCAGGCATGATAAGCCATGCTTGGATATCTTCATTCAATTTAGGTAACGGACTGCCATCGTACTTCGTGATGCCAAGTTTACTCCATTCCTGAAGATATTTGCCTTTTTCTGCCCCGCGTCCTTCTAGGCTACGATCAATCCCTTTCGGCACTTTCACTCGGCGCCCCCAAGTAAACTTATCGTCCCAGCCAGACTCGCTCAAGTAGTTAGCGGTAGACGCAAACACATCCGCTTCTGATTGCCAGATGTCTTTTTTTCCGTCTCCGTTACCATCGGCGGCAAAACGTAGGAAAGAGCTTGGCATAAATTGGCACTGTCCCATCGCACCAGCCCAAGAACCTTTAAAATTATCTAGCTCGATATGGCCTTGATCAAGGATTTGCAACGCCGCCATGGTCTCTTTGCGGAAAAATTCTTCACGACGACCTTCAAATGCCATCGTCGACAACGCATCAATTACGCGGAAGTTACCCGTAAACTTGCCAAAGTTACTTTCTACCCCCCAGAGCGCAACAATAAAGCGAGGTTGCACGCCGTATTGATCGCCTATGCGCTTAAGCTCCGCATAGTGCTCTTTGTATAGTGCTTTGGCTTGCTTTACTTTCCACTCAGGGACTGCACGAGGAATGTATTCATCCAACGTCAGTTTTTTCTCTGGTTGGTTGCGGTCTGCTGTTACTGCTCTCGGTTTGTATTCAACATTTGCGAAAGCGGCGCTGATTACCTGCTCTGAGATACCTTGGTTACGCGCTTCTGCACGCAATTTATCTAAGTATTCTTCAAAACCCTCGCTACTTGCAAAGGCTGAGGTACATACGCCAACGCTAAGCATTGTAGCCAGTATTTTTTTCATATTGCCCTCCTTGAGCAAGGCAGAAGTCTCAGAAAGAAGCCGAGTTACTGTTCGTTCTTTTGCTGAGCTTTTTGTTCTTTGTACTTTTCTAATAGGTTTTCCGGCGGTGGAGGAACCTGCAGAAAGAAGCCATCATTTTGTAATGAAGCCTTCACTTTTTCGATATCTACTTGTGCCAATTTACGACCATCAAGTTTAATCGTCATGACAGGAATAGGCTTACCGAACATCTGCATTAAGGTGTCAGGAACCTGTGAAAAATCATCCTTTTTCGGGATATAGAGATAAGTACCTTCTTTTTTCGAGCTTTTATAAATAGAACAAAGCATGACACGCCTTTTATGCTGATTTACCCGCTTTGAATACGGATTGAGTTGAAAACGTAAAATTCTCGCAAACTTAATTGCAAATTTGAGATTAATTCGCCTATTTGCCTGCTAGAGAACTTGCTGCGTCAAAGGATGAAATATAACATGACAGACCTAGTTTAAGGCAACGCTCTTTCAACAGAGGCAAGAAGTCCACGATGACCCATTCACCAGACCTTAAAGGTAGCAGTTTTACTTTGTCAGTTTTACACCTTTCTGACAATGAGATCGCAAATACTGTCGAATTTTTGCAAGAAAAAGTTTCTCAAGCACCTTCTTTCTTCGCATCCGCGCCTTTGGTAATCAATATAGCAAAAGTACAAGGCGACATTGATTTCCCTGCGCTTAAACAAGGCATCGCAGATGCTGGGTTTATTCCAGTCGGTATAACGGGCAGTAAAGACAAACGTGTACAAAACCTTGCCTCAGAAGCTGGCTTCGCCATCATGTCTGCAAGTAAATCACCTAGCCAAGCTCCAGCGAAAATAGCGCCGACTAAAGTTGTGCGTACGCCAGTTCGTTCTGGTCAGCAAATTTACGCAAAAGACGGTGATTTAGTCGTACTGGCGCACGTAAGCGCTGGTGCAGAAGTGATTGCAGATGGCTCTATTCATATTCATGGCACCTTGCGCGGCCGTGCTATTGCAGGCGCAAGTGGTCAGCAGGAAGCGCGTATTATTTGCCACGATTTACAAGCTGAACTGGTCTCCATTGCGGGCGATTACTGGTTAAGCGATCAAATTGAGAGTGAGTACTGGCAAAAGAAAGTGATGATCAGTAAAGCCGAAGAATCATTACATTTAGAAGTACTCGCGATTTAGTCTAAAAAGGAAAAAAAATGGCACGCATTATTGTAGTAACGTCTGGTAAAGGTGGCGTTGGTAAAACCACTTCAAGCGCAGCCATCGCCTCTGGTCTTGCTCTGAAAGGGAATAAGACCGCGGTGATCGATTTCGATATCGGCTTGCGTAACCTCGACCTAATCATGGGTTGTGAGCGCCGTGTAGTTTATGACTTTGTGAACGTCATTAACGGCGAAGCGACATTAAACCAAGCGCTAATCAAAGATAAGCGCACAGACAATCTTTTCATTCTTCCAGCATCCCAAACTCGTGACAAAGATGCGCTAACGAAAGACGGCGTGCAACGAGTTTTCACTGAGCTAGATGAAATGGGCTTTGATTTCATCATCTGTGACTCACCAGCAGGTATCGAGCAAGGCGCGCTCATGGCGTTGTACTACGCAGATGAAGCAATTGTAACGACTAACCCTGAAGTATCTTCAGTACGCGACTCAGACCGCATTCTAGGTATCCTAGATTCTAAGTCTCTACGCGCTGAACAAGGGCTAGAGCCAGTGAAGCAACACCTTCTACTGACACGTTACAACCCTACGCGTGTAAACCAAGGTGAAATGTTGAGTGTGGAAGACGTGGAAGAAATCCTACACATCCCACTATTGGGCGTGATTCCTGAAAGCCAAGCGGTACTTAACGCATCAAACAAAGGTGTGCCGGTCACATTCGACGAAAACACCGATGCGGGCATGGCGTACTCTGACACTGTTGATCGCTTACTAGGCAATCAAGTTGAATTTCGTTTCCTTACTGAGGAGAAGAAAGGACTCTTTAAACGACTGTTCGGAGGCTAGACATGTCATTATTAGAATTTTTCCGCCCGCAGAAAAAAACGTCTGCAAGTCTGGCGAAAGAGCGCTTACAAATCATCGTGGCTGAACGCCGCAGCCAAAATGACCCTGCGCCTTCGTACTTACCTCAGCTTAAAGAAGACATTCTGAAGGTGATCAGTAAATACGTAGACATTGACCCGAACATGGTTGATTTAACCTTTGAGCATAAGGATGACGACATTTCTGTACTTGAGCTCAACGTGAAACTGCCTGACGACGAGAAGTAAGGCTTTATTCTCAACGCAATACGCAGCGCACAACAATGTACGTGTCGAAAAAAGGTTGACCATTTGGTCAACCTTTTTAGTTTGCGCTTATTTCAACGCCTTATTCATTTTTTCGCCCAATAACTCTAGACGCCAACCTTGCATAACATCAGGCAAGCGCGCAGGGTCACGATCCTTCTTCCACACCCAACTGATGAGCTGGTTAATCTGCTTTTTCGATGCTAAAAACTCGGTCGCTAACCCTGATTTTTGCGCAGCACTTTTCACGACATCTTTCATGTTTTTGAAAACCTGCTTATAGCCAGGGTAATCCATCAGGCGATCAATTTTAGCTGGGTATTCTTCTGGTGGCGTTTGCTTAGCCTTTTTCACGATGGCCGCAATTTTAGTACCGTGACGATTGACCGCGCGGCTATCCATCCCTTCCGCTTCCATCTTTTTAAAGCTTGTTAAACCTAAACGAGCAACCGTTAGCAAATCACCCTCTTTGAAGATGAAGTTTAGTGCTAAGTCGCGCTTGATTGCTTCACGATAACGCCAAGTCGCTAGCGGCTTTAACACAGCTAACTCTGACGGTTTAAGTTGCCACGCTCCTTTAATATCAAGGTACGCATTTTCTTCGTTGGTTTCGCGAATGCGTTTGGAAACCAACAAGTCGCTCTCTTGCTGCACCGCTTCCCACCAACCAGCTTCAGTGACTTTATCGAGCAATTTTTCGTAAAGTGGCAACAAGTAGTGAACGTCTGCCGCTGCATAATCAAGTTGCTTTTGCGTGAGAGGACGAGCCATCCAGTCGGTGCGAGATTCACTCTTGTCCAACGCAACACCTAAGTATTCTTCCACCAGCGTTGCGAAACCTGTTGACAGCCCGTGGCCAAGAAACGCCGCCATTAACTGTGTATCGACTATTGGAAATGGCGTACAACCAAATGCATTTTGGAATACTTCTAAATCTTCGCCACAGGCGTGAAGCACTTTAAGTACCGATGCATCTTTCAATAGTTCGATGAAAGATGTCATGTCCGTTAATTCTGTCGGATCGATAAGGGACAAGTGCTTGCCGTCGAAAAGCTGAATCAAACCTAGTTGCGGATAAAAAGTCCTGATACGTACGAACTCGGTATCCAGCATTACGACATCTGCGTCTCTTGCTTGAGCACAAACTTGTTCTAGGTCTTTGTTTTTAGTAATAATCTGATAATTCACATGCTTCTCGCTATAAAAAATGCCAGCAAAACGCTGGCATTCTATCATTTTTTAATTCTGGCGACTCAACGAAATCGGCTTACGCGCTTTTCTTTGCCAGTTCTGCGTCGTTCTCTTCACGAAGTACACGACGTAAGATCTTACCTACGTTGGTCTTCGGTAAGTCTTCACGGAACTCAACCAGTTTTGGAACCTTGTAGCCCGTTAGATGCTGACGACAGTGTGCAATCACTTCTTCTTTGGTTAAGCTCGGGTCACGTTTTACAACGTAGATCTTCACCAACTCACCAGACACTTCATGCGGTTGACCAATAGCAGCCACTTCAAGAACTTTGCCGTGCAGAGCGACAACGTCTTCGATTTCATTCGGGTAAACGTTGAAGCCTGATACTAAGATCATGTCTTTCTTACGGTCAACAATGTGCAGGAAGCCTTCGTCATCAAACTTAACGATGTCACCCGTTGATAGCCAACCGTCTTCGTTAATGGTGTCTTTAGTTGCTTCCGGACGTTGCCAGTAACCTTGCATTACTTGAGGGCCACGAACTTGTAGCTCACCTGTACCAGTATTTGGCAGTACATTGCCTTCTTCATCAACCATACGAACTTCTGTCGAAGGAACTGGCAGACCGATAGAACCGTTGTACTCAACCAGGTCATGCGGGTAAGCCGCAACTAACGGTGAACACTCAGTAAGTCCATAGCCTTCAAGCAGGTAGCAGCCTGTGGTCTTCAGCCATTTCTCAGCAACAGCACGTTGAACTGCCATACCGCCACCAACAGCCAAGCGAAGGTTACTGAAGTCCAACTCATGGAAATCTTCATTGTTCACTAGCGCATTGAATAAGGTGTTCACACCTGTGATCGCTGTGAATTGGTACTTTTGCAGCTCTTTTACAAATCCGGGAATATCACGCGGGTTGGTAATCAGTAAGTTACGACCGCCCATTTCGATAAACAGCAAACAGTTCACTGTCAGTGCGAACACGTGGTAAAGCGGCAATGCGGTTACCACTAATTCACGACCTGGAGAAAGTACAGGACCGTAAGCCCCTTTCGCCTGAAGCACGTTCGCAATCATGTTGCGATGCGTTAGGATTGCACCTTTTGCGACACCCGTAGTACCACCAGTGTATTGCAGAAATGCAATATCATCACCAGACATAAACGGCTTCACGTATTGCAGACGACGACCTTTGCGCAGCGCTTTACGCATTGAAATTGCGCCCGGTAGATCGTACTTAGGAACCATGCCTTTTACGTATTTCACCACGAAATCGACAATCGTACCTTTCGCACGTGGCAGCATTTGGCCAAGGCTAGTTAGCACCACGTGTTTCACGGGTGTGTTATCTACGATTTGCTCTAGTGTATTGGCAAAGTTAGACACAATCACAATCGTCGTGGCACCAGAGTCATTCAATTGGTGTTCAAGTTCACGAGGAGTGTAGAGAGGGTTTACGTTTACAGCGATACAACCTGCACGCAAAATACCAAACAACGCTACTGGGTATTGCAGTAGGTTTGGCATCATCAGAGCAACACGGTCACCCTTTTGCAATTTCAGTTCGTTTTGCAGGTAAGCGGCAAATGCGCGGCTACGCTCTTCCAACTTGCGGAAGGTCATTACCGAGCCCATGTTCATGAATGCTGGCTGGTCTGCATACTTTTGTACAGACTGTTCGAACATTTCTACCAAAGACTCATATTGCTCTGGATTGATGGTTTCAGGTACGTCACTTGGATAACGTGAAAGCCATGGTTTATCCACGATGTTACTCCTCGTTTATAACTGGCTAAAAAATAGCGTCCTTTTTATTTTGAGGGCTATTACAGCACAGCGAACGTGCTTGAGCACGCAACTCTCAAACACTTGTTTAAATTTTGTTAACTACACCAAGAATTCGCTTTGCGACTTCGAGTATTTGCTCTAAATGGCAGTGATGACCACCTGCGACAGAAACCACTTGCGGTGGATTCTCTCCCCAATCAACTTGGCTAGATGGTAAATGCTGAAATCCTTGATCGCCTAATACGATCAGATGAGGACAACGTATTTGACTGGTGATCGAATTCGCATGCTCGCGAGCCATGCGGTAAAGTGAATCACACTTTAACTTGGCATCATGTCGCCAGTACCATTTGTTGTCGCGATACTCAGTCCCTCGCTCCACAATGGGCAAAAGCTGATCAGCACTCAATTGGTTGGCTTGCATGCGCAATTTTAACGCCAGATCGAAAGATGCCAACGCACGCTCTGGTTTGTTTTGCTGTCGGATTCGACTTAACACACCATTGCGAAGACGCTGTAAACTATTTGAAGGAGATTCCGTTAAAGGGCCCGTACCTTCAATCTGCACTAATGCTTCGACCTGTTCAGGAAACGCTGCACTATAGCAACTTGCGATTAAAGCACCAAGAGAATGCCCCACTAACATGAGTCTGTTTGGCGATAATTCGTCCAATAACTGATACATATCGGCAATGTAATCATGAAAAGGGTAATAATTGTCGCGGGATTTGTGACTGGATAAGCCGTGGCCAAAATGGTCGACAGCTAACAAATGCAGCTTCGGGTTCAATTGATGAATTTGCTCCATCAACGCTTTGAAGCTTCCGGCATTATCTAACCACCCATGAAGAAAAACGACTGACAAGTCAGCCGTTTTTTCATTACCTATTTCAAGGGCGGCCATTTCTCCCGTTGGGAGAGTAAATCGGCGCTCATGCATCTGGTTTATTTCACCTGTTTGATTACTTTGCCATCTTGTGGAAAATCATTACGCAGCATGCGGCAGTTGATGGAATAACATGGATAGAAATACGTAGGAGAGTCATACATTCTCACTCGTTCTTCAATCTTCCACAGGCGATACCCCTGCCCTTTTACTAATGGGAACACGTACTCATGCTCTCCGATTTTGCCTTCTTCTTCACCGGCCCCTTTGCCCACAATCGTCACCAAACGGCCTTGGCTAAATGCAACGGGTTCTAAGTAGCCATCAAAATACACGGCGAAACGACCCGTAGGCTCTTGGTCAATATCAGGTTTGCCCGATTTATTGATAGGTAGATTGACGATCTCTAGGCGTGTTTTGTCTTTGAAGTTGTCCACTTTCGCAATGATACCGCCAAGGCGAACATCATTCGTGAGCTCTCCTTGAGACTCAGCAAAGGCCTTATAGTCGGTAACGACTTGCTCCGTACTAGCGTTCAACTCTTCAGGAAGAGAGCTGCATGCAGACAAACCTAAAGCGGCAACCAAAACCAAAAACAACCGTCCAAAAACCTTCATAAACCACCATTTAATCTACTAATACCAATTCGAGGAAATTCATACATAGATATCGACACCCAGTAGTTGAGCCAGTTCCTCTTTTTTTGCTCGATTCATGACATCCATGTACTGCTCCATGGCTTTGCGAGCATTACCTTCCGGCAAATCATATTGTACTTGAGCACGATGAATTTGGGACTCATCAACTTGTTTTATGGAATGCGCGACTGCGTTTGCCACCTTTGAAGGTTGACCAACGGACTGCTTATTTTGAGCTTTCTTTACCTGCCCTTTTTTACCCACTTTATTGGTACGGTTGGTACCGGGTATCAGTGAAGGAGGTAAACCATTAATCGACGCCATAACGCTCCATAAAAAGACAGGGCTACCGCCCCGTCTTTATTTTTTTCCTAATTATTCGCGGCCTGGAAGCTTCTTCCAAGTCACGTTATCACGCAGGTAAACCGGGCTAGATTCTTCAACAGGAACCGTATTGCCTTTTTCTAGTTCTTGCTTAGCTAAAATCACAATGTCTTGTGAGTCAGGGTACAATACCTCACTGTCTGCAGTGTTAAACGGCAGGCCCGCCAGTTCTTCCTGATACGCAGACCAACCTGTACCAGCTGTTGTCCACGTTCTAGAGTCAGCTTGTGCTTCTTCCGCCAAACGAGCTGGTGGAATCACACATTCTTCATCAACACCCATCCATTCGCCGTTTTCTTGGCGAGAATAACGTGCCCAGTAAACTTCGCTCATGCGCGCATCAATCGCTACAGCGACATCAGTTGCACCATGCAGGCGGTAGCTTGCTTGTGCCATCGCAGCCAATGTTGAAACACCAATCATCGGCAGTTCTGCACCAAATGCTAGGCCTTGAGCGATGCCAATACCGATACGAACACCAGTAAAGCTACCAGGGCCACGGCCAAACGCTAGTGCATCCAAGTCTTGTAGAGTTAGACCCGCTTCTTTCAGCACTTCGTCAACCATTGGCAGCACTTTTTTCGTGTGGTCACGAGGTGCCACTTCGCTGCGTGAAATCACTTGGTCATTAACCAGTAGTGCAACTGAACAGTTTTCAGTTGCGGTATCGATAGCAAGAATTTTTGCGCTCATTTAACTCTCTAAAACTCTATTTTATTTGGTTACATCACAGCACAGGCTGCGACTAATTATTCTGCTTTAAGAAACGCTTTGATACGTTCTAAATCTCGTGTTCTTGGGATCGGTGGCAAGCTTCCAAGGAACGTGCCGCCATAGTCACGGGTGACAAGGCGATTGTCACAAATGATCAATGCACCATGATCTTTCTGATCTCGAATCAAACGCCCTACGCCCTGCTTTAACGTGATCACCGCATCGGGGATTTGCACTTCAGCAAACGGCTCACCACCACGCAATCGACAATCTTCAATTCGGGCTTTTAGCAGCGGATCATCCGGGGCAGTAAACGGCAATTTGTCGATGATAACACAGCTCAGTGCGTCACCTCTAACATCGATCCCTTCCCAAAACGCCCCCGTCGCCACAAGCAAAGCGTTACCCAGCTCCATAAACTCTGCAAGAGTCTTTTGCTTGCTCATTTCACCTTGCATAAGAACCGGAAGATCCAACACCTCACGGAACTTCTCTCCCAACTCACGCATCATGCTGTGAGAAGTACATAAGAAGAAACAACGACCGTCATTTTCTTCAATGACTGGCGCTAACATTCTCACCAATTTGTCCGCTAAGCCTGGGCTGTTTGGCTCAGGAAGATAACGAGGCACACAAAGGCGAGCCTGCTTTTCATAATCAAATGGCGATGGCAGCGAAAACTGTTGTTTAGGTTTTAAGCCGAGACGATCGGTAAAGTGCTTAAAGTCACCAGAAACCGCAAGCGTTGCCGAGGTGAAGATCCAGGCACCTTGCTTGATTTCAATTTGTTCATGGAACTTATCTGCCACCGATAACGGAGTAATATGCAGAGTAAAATGACGCGGTGACGTATCGTACCAGTAAGAGTAGCCGGTGATATCAACATCACACACACGATCGATTCGACCTTTGATCAAGTTCGCACGCTCAAAAGCCGTATCCAACAATTGGCTGCGACCAAGTGCCAATTTGAGTACATCAATCGCCAGATCTAGGCTGTCAGTTAAACGAACCAATTCGCGCTTAATGGATTCAGACTGCATCGCTTCTCGCCAGTTGCCACGAAAACCCGGCTCACCAAGAACGATGCGCATATCCATCGCACTTTGAAGTAGTTTATCCCCCACTTTTTGCAGCTGACGCATGTCCTTTGCTTCGGTGCGATACGCGATTTCAATGTCTTTGGCGAGGTCATGA
This sequence comes from Vibrio sp. VP6, assembly GCF_028823755.1. Lineage (NCBI taxonomy): Bacteria > Pseudomonadati > Pseudomonadota > Gammaproteobacteria > Vibrionales > Vibrionaceae > Vibrio > Vibrio sp. VP6. The sequence continues at coordinate 67,060 of NZ_JAPEID010000009.1, read as the reverse complement.
ATTTGGCGACTCGATACCGATTGCCCGAAATATTCACTGGCAATGTCTGGTAGCTGATGAGCTTCGTCGAAAATAAAGACATCGGCTTCTGGGATCAACTCACCAAAACCTGTCTCTTTGATGGCTAAATCCGCGAGAAACAAGTGATGGTTCACCACGACGATGTCAGAATCCATTGCGCGTTTACGAGCTTTCAAGACAAAGCAATCAGTATAGCTGGGACACTCTTTCCCCAAACAGTTATCGTTTGTCGAGGTAATCGTTGGGATGATCATGCTGTCTTCAGGCAAATCTTCACAATCACCTAAGTCACCGGTTTTTGTCTCTGAAGACCAAGACCTCACCTTCACCAATTGAGTCAACAATGTTGGGTCGGATTCGTTGGTGTGGCTTTCTACCATCTGGCGACTTAAGCGATCCAAACATAAATAGTTGGAACGCCCTTTCAATAACGCCACTTGACCATAAAAACCGAGCGCATTGACCATCAGCGGTAGGTCACGATGGTACAACTGCTCTTGCAAGTTTTTCGAGCCAGTACTGATGATGACTTTCTTCCCACTCAACAGCGCTGGGACAAGATAGGCAAATGTTTTACCGGTACCAGTTCCTGCCTCTACCACCAACTGACTTTGTTCTTTGATCGCACTACTGACGGCTTCAGCCATGTCTATTTGTGGCTGACGAGCCTGAAAACCCGGAATCGCTTTACCTAAAGCGCCATCAGAGGAAAATGTTTTTGCGATCATGCCTGACATCTGGTTAGAAAAATTGTCGTGAGTATATCAGACGTTTGGGAGAGACATCAGCCCGTAAGATGGCCAGCTTACGGCCCAACACTGATAATTTGTTGAAACCATGGCAAGAATAGATTATTTATGAAGTCAGATTGCTGTACGGTTGACCCTTTTGGGGAAAACACATATTTCGTACGCTAGAAAAATAATGCATGGAAGTATCTGATTTATGGAAAAGAAAACACTGTTGACCCATTGTTCTGACGCACCGGGTTTGATCTCTAAAATTACTAATATCTGTTACAAACATCAGCTAAACATCGTTCATAATAACGAATTTGTTGATAACACCAGTGGGCACTTTTTCATGCGAACGGAGTTGGAGGGGTACTTCAACGACCAAACGTTTCTTGCCGATTTAGACCAAGCTCTACCGCAAGGTGCAAAACGCACTCTCATTGGCTCTCGCCGTAAACGCATCGTGATTCTCGTAACAAAAGAAGCACACTGTTTAGGTGATATTCTGATGAAAAATTACGATGGGAGTTTAGATGTAGAAATCGCCGCCGTGGTGGGTAACTACGATAAGTTGCAAGGCCTCACTGAACGTTTTGATATCCCTTACCACTATGTGACGCACGAAGATCTAAGCCGTGAAGAACACGAGCAAAAGATGTTAGAGGTGATCGATCAATACGATGCAGATTACTTGGTGCTAGCGAAATACATGCGCGTTCTCACGCCAACGTTTGTTGAAAAATACCGCCATAAGATCATCAACATTCACCACAGTTTCTTGCCTGCTTTCATCGGTGCTAAGCCTTATCAGCAAGCTTACGACCGTGGCGTAAAAATTATTGGCGCAACAGCCCACTTCGTGACAAACGACCTAGATGAAGGCCCGATCATCAAGCAGGATGTTATTCCAGTCGATCACACATTCAGCGCACAAGATATGGCTCAAGCAGGCCGCGATGTTGAGAAGAATGTTTTGAGTAAAGCTCTGAATAAGGTAATTAACGATCACGTTTTTGTTTATGGGAATAAGACGGTGATTCTTTAAGTTCATCGCATTTGAATGAAAGAAAGGGTTGCTCATTTGCAACCCTTTCTTCTTTCTAGTCGTTCAAAATTTGCTTATTCCGCCTGCTCAGACTCCACTATACGCTTGAGCGAATGCGGATGCAGCTTGATACAAATACCTTGGTACTTAAACGCCACGGTTGGGTTGTTCAAGCGTTCACCTTCCCCTTTCGGGCTCGATAATTTGATCTTCACACCCAATTCTTCTAACTCATCAAAACGCGCGCCAAACGCTGGATAAGTGTGTTTCAAGTCCGCCAAAAACTCGTCTGCGGTTTCCGCATGAGATGGAATCACAAACTCCACGTGCTCCCAACTTTCGGTTGGATAGGTTTTCCCTTCGGCTGGGTATGGCAATTCCAGACACTCAATCTTCCAGCCGCGGCTTTCGAGTGCTGTGTCGAATTCGATGACGATAATTGGACGACCGTTGATTTTCGCTTGTGAAATCACCTTGCCGTATTGATTCCATGCCTCATGCGCAGCTTTTGCCGTTTCAGGGTCATTAATACGCAATGCAATATGGTCAGCTTGAGCAAAGCTCAGATCCAGTTTTAACAGGGTTGCAAGCTCTTCAATCTTGCCCATGAAGACATCTAAGTCTTGGAGCATTAGTTCAGGCGTAAGGCGTTTTTCAACAAGTTGAATAGTCATTGTGGTTCTCTTTTGGGGCGATTTATCTCTTTACTCTGAGCGCAATAGTAAACGCAAACAAAGTGACATTTCCATTCAATCGAAAAAGTAAAAATTTCCCCAAATCCTCTCTGTATGAAAAGCAATAAAGTTGTTATCATTAGCCCCATTTTTGTGAACTCCAACAGAACTCGGCGCCTATTTTGCCGAGTTCTTCGTCCTTGAATTGAAGGAAACGCGTGTGAATATCCAAGCACTTATTAATGACAAAGTATCTCAGGCTCTAGAAGCCGCTGGCGCACCTGCAGGAAGCCCTGCTGCTGTTCGTCAATCAGCAAAGCCACAATTTGGTGACTACCAAGCAAACGGCGTAATGGGCGTTGCTAAAAAACTGGGTACTAACCCTCGAGAATTTGCACAGAAAGTACTGGATGTTCTAGACCTAGATGGTATTGCGAGCAAAACAGAAATCGCTGGCCCTGGTTTCATCAACATTTTCCTAAGCGAAGAGTTCCTAGCGAAACAAGCTGACGCAGCACTGGCTGACTCACGCCTTGGCGTTGCAGCTGAAGAAGCTCAAACTATCGTCGCTGACTACTCAGCACCAAACGTTGCAAAAGAAATGCACGTTGGTCACCTACGTTCAACCATCATCGGTGATGCGGTAGTACGTACGCTTGAGTTTCTAGGTCACAAAGTGATCCGCGCGAACCACATCGGCGACTGGGGTACTCAGTTCGGTATGCTTATCGCAAACCTTGAGCGTGTACAACAAGAGTCTGGCGAAGTTTCTATGGAACTGGCGGACCTTGAAGGCTTCTACCGTGAATCTAAAAAGCTGTACGACGAAGATGAAGAATTCGCGGTGAAAGCACGTAACTACGTAGTGAAACTGCAAAGCGGCGATGAATTCTGCGCAGAAATGTGGAAGAAGCTGGTTGACATAACCATGATCCAAAACCAACGCAACTACGATCGTCTAAACGTATCTCTAACTCGTGATGACGTAATGGGCGAAAGCATGTACAACGACATGCTACCTAAGATCGTAGCGGACCTAAAAGCACAAGGTCTTGCGGTTGAAGATGACGGCGCGCAAGTTGTATTCCTAGAAGAGTTTAAGAACAAAGACGGCGAAGCGATGGGCGTTATCGTTCAGAAACGCGACGGCGGCTTCCTATACACCACAACGGATATCGCATGTGCGAAATACCGTTACGAAGAACTAGGCGCAGACCGCGTACTTTACTTCATTGACTCTCGCCAGCACCAGCACCTAATGCAAGCTTGGACTATCGTTCGTAAAGCAGGCTACGTACCTGAGTCTGTATCTCTTGAGCACCACGCTTTCGGCATGATGCTTGGTAAAGACGGTAAACCATTCAAGACTCGTGCGGGCGGTACAGTTCGTTTGGCGGACCTTCTTGATGAAGCCGAAGTTCGTGCTGCACAGTTGATCGAATCTAAGAACCCAGAGCTAGATGCTGAAGAGAAAGAGAAGATCTCTAAAACAGTTGCGATGGCAGCGGTTAAATATTCTGACCTATCTAAACACCGCACTACTGACTACGTGTTCGATTGGGACAATATGCTAGCGTTTGAAGGTAACACAGCGCCATACATGCAATACGCATACACTCGCGTTGCCTCTATCTTTGCTAAAGCTGGTGTAGCGATGGATGAACTTCAAGGTGATATCCAAATCACTGACGAAAAAGAAAAAGCGCTTATCGCTAAACTTCTACAATTTGAAGAAGCCGTTCAATCTGTTGCTCGTGAAGGCCAACCGCACATCATGTGTAGCTACCTATTTGAACTAGCGGGTCAATTCTCAAGCTTCTACGAAGCATGCCCAATTCTAGTAGCAGAAGATGAAGCCGTTAAGCAAAGCCGTCTAAAACTGGCAGCCCTAACAGCGAAAACCATCAAGCAAGGTTTATCGCTACTAGGTATCGAAACGCTAGAACGCATGTAAGCCGCTTTTAAGTTGATAACTTAAGTAGCACAAGCTGAATGATTGCAAAGGTTGACGTGAAAGCGTCAACCTTTTGTTTTATATGACGTATACTAATTCAAATTGAAATGAATCGGATATCCACAATGAGTTTTGAACTGCACCCTCAATTGGCAAAAGACACCACAGTAATCGGCCACTTCCCTCTTTGCGTTGCACTTCTACATAAAGATAATGCAGTGCCGTGGGTCATCTTAGTTCCTAAACGTGCCAACTTAAAAGAATTGCACCACTTACCGATGAAAGAGCAGCAACAGTTTTTACTTGAGTCACAAGCGGTAAGCCAAGCGCTCGAAGCGACTTTCCGCCCTGACAAGTTGAATCTTGGCGCACTTGGTAACATGGTGCCGCAGCTACACATTCATCATATCGCACGCTTTAAGGACGACGTTGCATGGCCAGAGCCGATTTGGGGAAACACAAGCGGCGAGTTTCGTAGCGAAAAAGAACAAGATGAGATTCTCAAACGTATTGGAAATGTATTGTCGCTAAGCTCGATCTTCCATAAAGCTTAATTAATATTCAGCCGCTATGAGATTTGCTTGCCAGCGACAAGGCTATTGATTAGAAACGAAAAAGCCGCATCAGAAATGACGCGGCTTTATTATTTGTAAACTTTGGTTGATGAGCCACTACATAGTAACAGTGAGTGACAACTCGTCTTGTTTTGTCACGGCATAACGCACACGCATCACATCTCGAGCTTTATTGGTATCAACCAAGCGGCTAATTTTACCCTTCTTGATCCACACGCTTAACATTGCATCCGCGCCATCTTCACTCATTCCAAACTGCTTAGCCAGCTCAGACTGTGAGACCGTCCCTTTGTCTGCAATATATTGATAAAGCTCATTTAAAATCATGCGACTTGCGCCTCTAACGCACCATGTTGTTTTTTACCAATACGTTTGAATACGTGATAAGTTCCGATGAAGATTGCAACAATAATTGCCATCCAGACACCACTAGTAATTGGGCTTTCAGAGAAATGCGTCAACTGATTGTAGAACGTTGCACATAGGTAAGCTAAACCCATCGTCCATACCGCAATAAAGCGTGCGAAGTTATGGCCAAATTCACGTACATACGCCCCCATCGCAGCAACACATGGTGTGTACAACAAGATGAAGATCAAGTAAGCAAACGCTGCATGACCAGAAACAAACTGAGACTTAATGTTGCCGAAGATAGACTCATCCACTTCTTGTTCTTCTGCAACTGCATTTGAATCTGTTAGATCACCCACTTCAATGCCTAATGGATCAGAGTAACTCAAGCCCGCAAGGTTCTCAGGAATACTCATTACCGCATCTTTTAGGCTACCCATCAGATCGAACTCTGCTTCTTCACCATCACTTGGCGACGTGTACAAACTGTTTAGCGTACCAACGACCGCCTCTTTGGCGAAAATACCGGTAATAATACCAACTGTTGCTGGCCAGTTATCTTCTTGAATACCAATTGGCGCAAACACTGGCGTTACCACTTGTGCCGCTTTAGAAAGTACAGAATTTTCACTGTCTTCATTACCAAAGCTGCCATCTGTACCCAACGAGTTTAGGAAACTTAGGATAGCAACAACCACAACGATGGTTTTACCTGCACCTAGCACGAAGCGCTTAAGCTTTTGCCAAGTTTTGATCACGACGTTTTGCAATGTTGGCAATTCGTAGTCCGGCATTTCCATGACTAAGCTATCGCTGCTGCCAGGGTAAAGAGTGTGCTTTAAGAAAAGACCGGTGAAGATCGCAGCCACAATACCTAATAGATAAAGTGCAAAGACAATGTTTTGACCAGAACCAGGAAAGAACGCCGCCGCAAACAGTGCATATACAGGTAAACGAGCACCACATGACATAAATGGCGCCATCGATGCCGCTAACTTACGCTCACGTTCTTGGTCTAGAGTGCGTGTTGCCATGATTGACGGCACGTTACAACCAAAACCAAGAACCAACGGCACAAACGCTTTACCCGGCAAGCCGATTTTCTGCATCACTTTATCGAGTACAAACGCAGCGCGAGCCATATAACCCGAACTCTCAAGCACAGCTAGGAACAAATACAAACACGCAATGACAGGAATAAAGGTCGCTACCGTTTGGATACCGCCACCAATACCATCGGCAATAACCGTCACAAGCCAAACTGGCAAATGACCATCCAATAGGTGATGACCGCCATCAACCAAAAGTGCGCCAACGCCGATATCAAAGAAATCGATAAATGCACTACCAATGTTAATCGAGAACATAAACATTAGGTACATCACAACAAAGAAGAATGGAATCCCCACCCACTTGTTCAAAATAAACTGATCAAGTTTTTCGGTAACACTGCGGCTGAGTTTGCCTTCACTGCGGCGAACTTTTTTGCATTGTTCGTGCAGATGAGTGTATTTAGTATCCGCAACGTGTAAATCAATATCCAAATCTAAAGTCGCAATCGCTTCCAGTACTTTGCTTCTATCAAGATCGGAAAGGCTATTGAGAACCATCGTGTCTTTTTCTAGAGCACGGATCGCTAATGCACGATGAGAAACGGTTTGATCGTTAAATAGAGAAGAAATATGCTCGATCGCTGCTTCCATCTTATCGCCGTAATTCAAAGAGCGGTCTTTTAGCGCAACACCCTGAACTATGGCTTTGTGGAGCTTTTCTTTAAACTCAGCAACTTGTGCTTTATTAGTGGCAGACAAACTGATCACTGGGCAACCTAGCGTCTTTTCTAACTCAGCAATGTTGATCATCTGACGTTCACGCTTTAACGCATCCATTTTGTTGAGAACAACAACCATCGGACGACCAAGCTCACGAAGTTGCAGCGTCATATATAGACTGCGCTCTAAGCTGGTGGCATCAATCACGTTGATGATCAAATCAGCTGGGTGCGTCAACACCGCACGAGAAGCGATGGATTCATCGATACTGTTACTATCGTTACCGCTATCCAGAGAGTAAATGCCCGGTAAGTCCGTCAGTAAAAACTCATCACCCGCGTGCTTAAATTGACCCGTTTTTTTCTCAACAGTCACACCCGCCCAGTTACCGACTTGCTGTTTGGCACCAGTCAAACCATTAAAAAGAGTGGTTTTACCGCTGTTTGGGTTACCTACGGTAAGAACTTGATACTGCATTACACTCGCTCCACTTCAATTTTTTGAGCAATGGTTTCTCTTAACGCAACAGATACACCGCGTACCTCAACTTGTAGTGGGTCTCCCATCGGCGCGCGTCTGATCACCTTAACTTCTGTGTTCGGAAGTAGCCCCATTACCATAAGCTTTTTTCTAATATCTGATGAAAGACCATCTAACAAACGAATTGTCACCGTATCGCCAGGTTTAATTTCTGATAATTTCATAGTGGCCCTTAAGAGTATTGCTAATGATAAATATTATTATTTAAGACTATTTAGGCTGCGATAATACTCCTCTATACCCTTCCATTCATTGTGTGAAATCAAAGATTCCATAATTGCCTTTCATATTTTGAACGTTAACTCCGTTAAGTTTCACCTCGTCATTTTCGTCAAAATCGACATTTTGAAAACCATAAAAAAGAAACAAAAACTTAACACCGCCTAAGCAGAATAAATATTATCTTCTAAAATCAACAATTTAAAATCAAAAATCAACATTGTCGCTTTTCTCATATCAACCTGTCGTTATTTTTATAAGAAAAATAAGTAAGGTCTCGTATAGTTATTCCATCGAGAGGGCAACCTCTTAAAAGAATTCCAGAGGTGGCATGGCAACATGTCACTCCGGCAGCAAGCGAAGGTGTCATTGACACCCGTGGTATAGTCCCCCCGGCTATACCACGATATTTTTTTTCACTTCTTTTCTACTCCCGATTTAAACCTTTAACAACCAACCTCCTGTAACTAGAAGCACTTTAGTTAAGCTTTCTATATCCTATTTATATGTGCTGTTTGGCGAAAACAAACTGCTACAACGCTGTGCATTGATGTTTCACTTACCTATCACAACGCCTAAATTAGGCAAAAAAACTCTAGCCTAACAACACAAAGGCATTGCAGCTCTTTGGTGCTGCGAACTACATAAGAAAGTACAGATGCTTTACTTACTCAGAACAACTCAAAAAAACAGAACGCTGCGTAGCCCGAGGCGACTAGAATGGTTTAGTTGCGGTATCAGAACGAATCACGCCATTAAACGAGAGGAGGTGACTTAGATAACATCCGTGTTGTAACTATTAACGATGTTCGAAAGATTGGAGGCTAATTTGCGTGATTGTCTTGTTCCATCGCGAACTTTGATGGAGGTAAACCAAAGTGTAACTTGAACTTCTGGCTGAAGTAAGAAGGATCATTGAAACCGCAGTTGAAAGCCACTTCACTGATTTTTTCACCTGCGAGTAACTGTTCACAAGCAGTTTCTAACCGTACCTCCGTTAAATAATCTTTTAACGTTCTTGACGAGGCCGACTTAAAGCGGCGTTGTAAACTACGTTCAGACATAAATAACATCTTAGCCGCTGTCGCAGTACCAAAATCAGGGTCATGGTAATGCTCAGCAACTAACTGATAAACCTTTTGTAGCCACTCATTCTCTGGACTGGCTTTCTCTTCGACGATGTTTTCTGGCACAAATTCTGGTAAAACTTCCTCAACATGGCTCAACTCTTTGGCCATCGGCCAAGTAATCTCAATTTTATTCTGCGCATCAGAAGTGAACACCGCTAAGTGCCCTCCACTCACCGTAACCAACTGCGAAAGATTGTCGATACTCAAGTCCACATTGTTATTAGCAGGACGACTTAGAGAAAGTTTATTTGGCAATTGCGTTCCGTAATCCAAAAAGCTGAGTGAGACAATGTCCCGTCCCTCTTCTAGCATCACTTTAACGGCTTGACCTCGGAAAGAGCGCTTGATGATGTTGGCAAAGATACTGTTAAAGATAACATCCAGATTGAAACTCTCTAGAGCAATACGGCTAGACTTGTTCTCATCCTCTAACTCCACAGAGATCCCCGCTTTGGCGAAATCGTCTCGCCACACATCCACCACAGATTGCGTAATTTGGCTTAGGTTGTAGTTTTGACTGCCGTTACTCGCATCACCTGGAGCACTTTTAAGCTCATTCAGCTGCCAGTAAGTTTTTGATACGTGATCCTCTGTGATGGAATCTCTCTCCACAGGCAATTTTGACGAGATATAATCGACGCTGGTTTTTATAGACTGAGCAACATGGTCAACTAATAGATTTCTAACCTGAATTTGCTTTCTTAACTGTTGGTTACTCGTCAATAATACGCGGCTTTGATGCCTTAGTTGGTTGGTCTTTAGAGTGACCTGAGCAGCAAGCTCTCGGTTTGCTTGCATGACATATCGTGAACGCCAGTACATGATAAGGCCGATAAGCGTAGAAATTGAGACGAGAAAGCCTAATATCGCAAGCTGGGATAGATACCATGGTTTGAGCACTTCAAAACGAGACTCTAAGCCAACAACGCCCGCCGTTACCTGTGACTCGTTACTCACTTGAAGGTGGTATTCCCCAGAGTTGAGGTGCTCTAAGGTTAACTGACCCCCTTCTAAAGTCTGCCATCGATCGTCTTCGTTTAAGCGGTAGTAAAGGTTCTGGCTATCCGGTTTAGGCATGATGCCAAAGAGAAAACTCAGCGAAGAACCATAAGGCAGCTTAATCCCATCAAGGTCGGAACTCCCCACTTGGATTACATCGTTTTCAAGCATCACTTGGCTAACAATAAAGCGGGATTCTGGCGGGTTTGACACCAATAGTTTTGAAGCCTCTGCTTTAACTAATCCATATTTTGAGCCTAAAACAAGTTCACGTTCGCCATCTTCTGTGCGTTTCACTACGCTACATATCCCAGGAATAAACTCATTATTAATCAAGCCCGATGCAGATGAATAGTGTTTAACTAACTCACCGGACAATCGGTAGTAACTCAACCCAACAGAAGATGCAAGCCACACACCTTTCGCATCACTGATCAAACACGCCGGACGAGCATTCGCAACACTCATCTCCAAGACTTGCTTGGCTTCTCCACCAGCCACTGTTTTAAACAACCCATAGGAAGAGGCAAACCACTGAGAGCCATCCGCCGCTGTCACTATATCTAGCGACTCGCCATATTTTTCCGAGAAACGATTGAAACGAATACGTTCATCATCGTATTCATAAATGCCGTGATCCGTACCAATAAAAAGTTTATCTTCGGTATCATATAAGCGCGTCACTTTAGCTGGTAAGTACTGACTCACGATCCATTCGCTACCAAAGTTTCTGACGGATTGCTTGTCGATATCAACGTTGTAAAGTTGGTAACCGCTGGATACCCACAAACGGTTTGTGTCGTCTAGAGCAATATGCTCAACAGCATGCCCAGCCATTACTTGTAAATAAGGGAAGCTAACCTTTTTCAGCCCCTCCAATTGGAATATCTCCAAACCTTTTGAAGTGGCAAGCCATAACATGCCTCGTTGGAACGCAAATTCGTTAATTTGAGAATCTAATTCTAAGACTTTTACAATCCCTTCCGCGCCAGAACGATACAGTTTGCGGTCATCGGCAAACCAAAGCACACCATCTGGCCCAGTTACCGTTTGTCTGATACGACCAGATAAGGTTTGCGAGTCATAACTACTAAAGGTGACTCGCTCAAATTTTTTGCTGAACAAAGAGTAATAACGAATGCCTTGGTTGGTCGCTATCCACATTCCGCCCATGTTGTCGCTAAGTAAGGAATAAATTTTAGTGCTATCGAGTTCTAACTCTAAGAAGCTCGCAGGCTCAACTTCAGTAATTTCACCTGTTAAAAACGAGTAGAGATACAAACCGTGCTCAGTACCAACCCAATACTCTTGATTGGTCTCTGAAAACGTCAGTACGTGGGAGCCGCCAATTTTGACGATCTCTTTGTTCGGCTCGTAAATATTGAAGATCAACGCGCCTTTTAAGGTGCCAACCAATATCTCGCGTCTCGTATGCGAGTAGTACACTTTTTCAATGTAGTTTTGACCGGATGAAATCACATGATCAAATTTATTACCTTCAGAGAGATAGACACCAGATGTTGTAGCCAACGCCCATTTGGTCTCGATCAGAATCGCATCATTGATGTACACATAACTATTATTGCTATGTTGATAAAGTTGAAGCAGTGAAAATGAATCAAGTTCATTGGTTTTGATGTTGTAGGTATAAAAATGTGCGCCATCACTGACCCAAATATAATCACCTGATGAACCTATTTTTCTAATTTGCGACCCGGGGTTAAGGCTAAAGACCAACTGCCTTTCTTTGTTTGGGTAGGTCTGATAAACCTCATTTTCGACAAAGGTCCAGAATGACCCTTGATGATACGCAAGCTGCTTTGCGGTCGTTTGCAAAAAACTGCCTGATTTTGGCAGAACATTCTGGCCGTCATAAAAAAGAACGCGGCCATGTACGTCATGAATCCATAGCCCACCTTGCTCGCCCAAGAACAATTTTTTCGCAGCAATAAAAGTGCCCTTAACCTGAGTAGGCAAAGGGTAAAAGATGGCATTTGCGTTATTCAGCGCAAATGCTTGAGATGATATGAAGAGTCCCCAGAAAATCAGGACAAGTTGGCGAAGCAAGACGAAAACCTTATATATCAATTTATATCAACTCAACTCCCTATAGGCCTTCCGTAGCTCTTGTGAGTAGGGTTATTTTGAGCCGCTAATTATTGATAATGATATCTCAATTCCTTTTATAGAAAAGGTTCGTCTTGCCAAAGGTTGTAATTCTTACTGCTAGATCACGTAAAAGAGACATTTCATCCGCAAAACTACAACTAATTACTCTTATTTAGCCAAACATTGCTCAAAGCTGTCAGCCATGTTGCCTAACAAGTTAAAGTAACTGCCTGGCTCCACTTTGATCGTGCTGCCTAATGGGTCAAGCTCGCCTTTGGCCACATTGCTGCCACGCATCACACTCTCGACAACGGCTGGTGTAAATTGAGGTTCAGAAAACACACAAGCCACGTTACCTGCTCCCAATGTTTTTCTGATCTGAATCAGCGTCTTGGCACCCGGCTTTCGGTCGGGAGTCACCGTAAAGTGTCCTAGATTATTTAACTGGTAACGCTCTTCAAAATAACCGTACGCATCATGGAAAACGAAGTATCCTTGGGTCTTCACTGGTGCTAACTGCTGCTCTATTTCCTTATCTTTAGCCGCAAGCTGTTCTTCAAATTTAACAAGATTGTTGCTGTACATTTTCGCATTAGCTGGATCGATTTCCACCAATTTGTTCACAACAGCTTGGGCAACCTGTTTAACCGGTTTAATACCTAACCAAAAGTGCGGGTCATGGCTACCGTGGTCATGACCGTCGTGATCATGCGAATGCTCACTATCAAACTCACGAAGCGCTAGATTTGGTATTTCGCTTAGCGTCAGTGTACTAGATCTATTTGATACGACTTTTTCAAGAAACGGCTCCAAATCATGACCATACCAAATCACCAAATCCGCAGACGCGACTTTTTTTACATCAGAAGGTCGCAGCGAATAATCGTGTGGTGATGCGTTTGACTGAACTAGCACTTCAGGAGTAGAGACGCCTTCCGTCAGTTCAGTCACCATCAGTTGGATCGGTTTAATGCTTGTAAGTACTGTTATCGCCTGCGCTGGCAAGGTTAACATTGCTGAAGCAGCAAGAATTAAAGCTCTTTTCATAGTTTTACTTGGGATATGGCATAGAAAGTGAGATGATGTTACATTATAACATTATAGTTTTGCAAATGAGTTTCATTCATGTCTTCATTAGTCAGTCTTGAACGATTGTGCGTCGAGTTCGATGATCGCAGAGTTCTTGATAACATCAGCATGGAATTAGAAAAGGGCAAAATCACAACCCTAATCGGTCCCAACGGAGCGGGAAAATCCACGTTAGTTAAAGTCATTTTAGGGCTTCAAAAGCCGACTAGCGGAAAATTGGTTAAAGCGAAAAAGCTAAAAATTGGTTATGTGCCTCAGAAACTGAAACTCAACGACTCTTTGCCGCTAAACGTTATCCGTTTCTTAAATTTAGCAGGAAAGTACAGCAAACAAGAATGCCTTGATGCATTAAGACTAGTTGGTGCAGAGCACTTAATTAAGAGCAACATGCACCGCCTTTCCGGTGGTGAAAACCAACGCGTCCTACTCGCCCGCGCGCTGCTACAACGCCCTGACTTGTTGGTTCTTGATGAACCAGCTCAAGGTGTTGATGTTCAAGGACAAATCGATCTATACGATTTGATTGAAAGCATCCGTCACCGCTTCGATTGCGCTGTGTTTATGGTATCTCATGATTTGCATTTGGTCATGGCAAAAACAGACGATGTGATTTGTTTGCACCACCACGTTTGTTGTTCGGGATCACCAGCAACGATCACTCAGCATCCTTCTTACATAGCATTGTTTGGTAACGCAGCGAGAGAATCACTCGCGTTTTATCATCACGACCACGAGCATCACCATCACGATTTGTCTGGCTCTCCAGTATCGGGCGACGCTACCTCGTGCTCTAACCATAGCCACGGACATCATCACCATGATTGAGTTTCTTCTACCTTCTATTCTCGCTGGTATTGGTATTGCAATCATCGCAGGTCCACTTGGGTCTTTTGTTGTATGGCGCAAAATGGCCTACTTCGGTGACACTCTTGCCCATGCATCGTTAATGGGGCTCGCTCTCGGGTTCTTACTGAACGTTAACCTCTATCTTGCGCTGCTAGTCTGCTGTTTAGCATTAGCGGTACTCCTTGTAACACTGCAAAGGCAGCAACTGGTGGCCACAGATACCCTACTCGGAATTCTGGCTCACAGCTCTTTGTCTATCGGTTTGGTGTCAGTAAGCTTTTTGGACAATGTTCGTGTCGATCTAATGAGTTACCTATTTGGTGATTTATTAGCTGTATCACCAGAAGATTTGATGTTTATTTATGCCGGCGTAATTGCCGTTAGTGCATGTTTGTACATATTCTGGCGACCGTTATTATCAAGTACCGTCAGCGAAGAGCTAGCCGCTGTAGAAGGTGTGAACACAGATTTAATTCGTCTGGTCTTGATGCTGATGGTGGGCGTAGTGATTGCGGTAGGTATGAAGTTTGTCGGTGCCCTTATCATGACTTCACTACTGATCATCCCAGCAGCAACAGCACGTAAGTTGTCTTCTACACCAGAACAAATGGCATTCTTCGCATCCATCATAGGTGCGATTTCAGTTCTAATGGGACTGAGTCTGTCTTGGCACTTCGACACACCAGCAGGCCCATCAGTGGTGATCAGTGCGACTTCTTTGTTTATGCTGAGCCAACTGATTCAGCGGAAAGCTTAGTTATAAGCACAAGTTAAGCAAACGGATCTGATGATTAAGAATTCTCAGTGCTATTGCTGGCTTACATACAAAATCAATACAAGATCAGATACAAAAAAGCCTGGCAATGCCAGGCTTTTTATTTTACGAGTCAGAAATTACCAACCCGTTACTTCACGTAGACCTTGACCGATGTCTGCTAGAGACTTAACTGTCTTAACGCCTGCCGCTTCTAGTGCAGCAAATTTGTCTTCTGCAGTACCTTTACCACCTGAGATAATCGCACCAGCGTGGCCCATACGTTTACCTGGAGGTGCAGTTACACCAGCGATGTAAGAAACAACTGGCTTAGTTACGTTTTCTTTAATGAACGCCGCCGCTTCTTCTTCTGCTGTGCCACCGATTTCACCGATCATTACGATCGCTTCAGTTTCTGGGTCTTCTTGGAACAGTTTCAGGATATCAATGAAGTTTGAACCTGGGATTGGGTCACCACCGATACCAACACACGTAGACTGACCGAAGCCTTCATCTGTAGTTTGTTTAACTGCTTCGTAAGTTAGAGTACCAGAGCGAGATACGATACCCACTTTACCTTTCTTGTGAATGTGACCAGGCATGATACCGATCTTACACTCATCAGGAGTGATAACACCCGGACAGTTAGGACCGATCATACGAACGCCAGTTTCTTCTAGCTTCACTTTCACGTCGATCATATCTGTTGTAGGAATACCTTCAGTGATGGTTACGATTAGCTCGATACCCGCATCAATCGCTTCTAGGATTGCATCTTTACAAAAAGGTGCTGGAACGTAGATTACTGTTGCAGTTGCACCAGTCGCTTCTACTGCTTCGCGTACTGTGTTGAATACAGGTAGACCTAGGTGAGTTTGGCCACCTTTACCTGGAGACACACCACCTACCATTTGCGTACCGTATGCGATAGCTTGCTCTGAGTGGAAAGTACCTTGACCACCAGTGAACCCCTGACAGATTACTTTAGTGTCTTTGTTAATTAATACAGACATTATTTAGCCTCCGCAGCAGCAACAACTTTCTGAGCAGCATCCGTTAGCGACTCAGCAGCAATGATATCAACATCAGAATTAGCAAGAACTTCGCGACCAAGGTCAGCGTTAGTACCTTCTAGACGAACAACAACAGGAACCGTTACGCCAACTTCTTTAACCGCACCGATAATACCTTCTGCGATCATGTCACAACGAACGATACCACCGAAGATGTTTACGAGTACCGCTTTCACGTTGTCATCAGATAGGATGATCTTGAATGCTTCAGCAACACGCTCTTTAGTTGCGCCGCCACCTACATCTAGGAAGTTAGCTGGTTTGCCGCCGTGTAGGTTTACGATATCCATCGTACCCATTGCTAGACCTGCACCGTTAACCATACAGCCAACGTTACCGTCTAGTGCTACGTAGTTCAGTTCCCACTGAGCTGCGTGCGCTTCACGCTCATCTTCTTGTGATGGATCGTGCATTTCACGTAGCTTAGGCTGACGGTAAAGTGCGTTTGAATCGATGTTGATCTTACCGTCAAGACATAGCAGGTTGCCTTCAGCAGTAATCACAAGCGGGTTGATCTCTAGTAGAGCAAGGTCATACTGAGAGAACATAGTGCCAAGACCCATAAAGATCTTAACGAATTGTTTGATTTGGTCACCTTCAAGACCAAGTTTGAACGCAAGCTCACGACCTTGGTAAGCTTGAGGGCCTACTAGTGGATCGATGGCTGCTTTGTGGATTAGCTCCGGCGTTTCTTCCGCAACTTTTTCGATTTCCACACCGCCTTCTGTAGAAGCCATGAAAACGATCTTACGGCTAGCACGGTCAACTACCGCACCTAAGTAAAGTTCGTTGGCAATGTTTGACGCTTCTTCAACAAGGATTTTTGTAACTGGCTGACCATTTGCATCTGTTTGGTAAGTTACTAGATTTTTACCTAGCCACTTTTGCGCAAACTCTTTTACACCTTCTTTAGTGTCGTGAAGCTCTACGCCACCCGCTTTACCGCGGCCACCAGCGTGAACCTGACACTTGACTACTTTCTTTGCTGTGCTGATACGGCCTGCTGCTTCAAACGCTTCTTGTGGTGTATCACATGCGTAGCCTTCTGGCACAGGCAAACCGAATTCTGCAAACAGCTGTTTGGCTTGGTATTCATGCAAATTCATTTCGATATTCCGTTTGTTTTTCCCTTGAGGGATTTATTATTTCCATAACGCTGCAGTCTTGGCTGCTTGTACGTCTGTAGGGTCTTCTCAAGTAAATCACTGAGTGATTCAAATGAAGGCCAGACGTTGAGCTAGTCTAGCCATTGAAATTTTCAACGTCTAGCCACCCAAGGTAACTAGACGTTTTAGCGATATTAAACGTCTAATAGGAGACGCGCTGGATCTTCTAGTAGCTCTTTAATCGTTACTAGGAAGCCAACTGACTCACGGCCATCGATCAAACGGTGGTCGTAAGATAGCGCTAGGTACATCATCGGTAGGATTTCAACTTTACCGTTTACAGCCATCGGGCGTTCTTGGATTTTATGCATACCAAGGATTGCCGATTGCGGTGGGTTGATGATAGGCGTAGACATTAGAGAACCGAACACACCACCGTTAGTGATAGTGAAGTTACCACCCATTAACTCATCAACTGTTAGCTTGCCATCACGACCTTTGATCGCTAGCTCTTTGATGCCTTTTTCAACATCTGCAAAGCCAAGTTTGTCACAGTCTTTTAGCACTGGAGTTACTAGACCGCGTGGCGTTGATACCGCCATGCTAATGTCAAAGTAGTTGTGGTAAACGATATCATCACCATCGATTGATGCATTTACTTCTGGGTAACGTTTTAGTGCTTCTGTCACTGCTTTCACATAGAAAGACATGAAGCCAAGACGAATACCGTGACGCTCTTCGAACTGGTCTTTGTATTGCTTACGAAGATCCATGATTGGCTTCATGTTCACTTCGTTAAACGTCGTTAGCATTGCGGTGCTGTTTTTTGCTTCCAACAGGCGGTTTGCAACCGTCTTACGTAGGCGAGTCATTGGCACACGCTTCTCACTACGAGCGGTTGCTGGTGCTTCAACTGCTGGAGCATCAGCTTTTGGAGCCGCTTTAGCGTTTGCTAGATGCGCTTCGATATCTTCACGAGTAATACGACCGCCAACACCAGTACCTTTAACTTGGTGTGCTTCTAGACCATGTTCCGCAAGTAGACGACGAACAGCAGGGCTAAGTGCATCATTGCTTTCTTCAGTCAGTGTCGCTTTGTGACGCTTATCTGGAGAAGCTTCTGTTGCTTCTGTTTTGTCTGCGGTTGGCTCGCCCGCAACAGCGCCGGCTTTCAATTTAGCAAGAAGTTGCTTTGAAAGTACCGTAGCACCTTCTACTTCAAGAATGGCTTCTAAAACACCAGCTTCTGGAGCTGGCACTTCTAATACAACTTTGTCAGTTTCAATATCAACCAGAACTTCATCACGCTCTACGGTGTCGCCTGGTTGTTTGTGCCATGTCGCCACGGTTGCATCAGCAACTGATTCAGGTAAATCTGGAACCAGAATTTCAATTGTCATATCTGTTTCTTCCTTTAACTTCTAGTTCTTAGTCCGAAGTTTTTGAGTTCACGTTCAGAGCGTCTTCAACCAACGCTTTTTGTTGTTTCAAGTGCACCGACATGTAGCCAACTGCTGGCGAAGCAGAAGCTGGGCGACCTGCGTATTTAAGATCTGCACCTGCAGGAATAGCGGCACGGAAGTTATGTTGACTACAGTACCAAGCACCTTGGTTCTGAGGCTCTTCCTGACACCACACGAAGTCTTCAACGTTAGTGTATTGAGCAATAGCTGCTTGTACTTCTTCCATCGGGAATGGGTAAAGCTGCTCAATACGCACGATTGCTACGTCTTCTTGCTCGTTGTTGCGACGCTGCTCAAGAAGGTCGAAATACACCTTACCCGAACAGAACACGACGCGTTTCACTTTGCTTGGCTCCAAGTTATCCACTTCAGGGATCGCGGCTTGGAACGTACCTTCTGCAAGGTCTTCTAGAGTCGAAGTACAAAGAGGATGACGAAGCAATGATTTAGGCGACATTACAATCAATGGTCGACGCATTGGGCGTACTACTTGACGACGAATCATGTGGTACACCTGAGCTGGCGTTGATGGTACAACGACCTGCATGTTTTGCTCAGCACACAATTGAAGGTAACGCTCTAGACGAGCAGATGAGTGCTCCGGACCTTGGCCTTCGTAACCATGAGGCAGAAGCATCGTCAGGCCGCACAAACGTCCCCACTTTTGCTCACCAGACGAAATGAATTGGTCAATAACCACTTGTGCGCCGTTAGCGAAGTCACCAAACTGCGCTTCCCAAATGGTCAAACCGCCAGGTTCAGCTGTTGCATAACCGTACTCAAATGCAAGAACAGCTTCTTCCGACAACACAGAGTCAAAAACTTGGAAAGGCCCCTGCTTGTCATGGATATTCGCTAGCGGGATGTAAGTGCTTGCATCTGATTGGTTGTGAAGAACTGAGTGACGATGGAAGAAAGTACCACGACCTGAGTCCTGACCAGAAATACGGATACGCTTACCATCGTCTACCAATGTCGCGTAAGCCAATGTTTCAGCCATACCCCAGTCAATAGCCTTCTCACCTGTCATCATTGCTAAGCGATCGTTGTACAGCTTGTTTACTCGGCTTTGCAGCTTGTGGCTTTCCGGGTACTGACATAAACGATTACCTAGCTCGACAAGGCGTTGCTTATCGTAGGTCGATTCCCATTGCATATCCCACTCGTGTCCTAAGTAAGGAGACCAGTCTACAGAATGCAATGCCATCGGACGCCACTCTTTCACCACGACTTCACCGCGGTCAAGTGCATCACGATACTCGTTCACCAACTGCGTTGCAGTTTCAATATCCGACTCATTCTTATCAATCAGAACATCGGCGTACAGTTTACGAGGAGTTGGGTGCTTTTTGATTTTTTGGTACATCAACGGCTGAGTCGCGTTCGGTTCATCCGCTTCGTTGTGACCATGACGACGGTAACAAACCAAATCAATCACGACATCACGCTTGAACTCGTTGCGGTAATCCAATGCAATGCGAGTAACAAAAGCAACCGCTTCTGGATCATCGGCGTTAACGTGGAAAATCGGCGCCTGAACCATCTTAGCGATGTCAGTACAATACATGGTTGATCGAGTGTCACGCGGGTTAGACGTTGTAAAGCCAACCTGGTTGTTTACAACAATACGAACCGTACCGCCAACGCAGAAACCACGAGCAAGTGACATGTTGAACGTTTCAGCCACTACACCTTGGCCAGCAATCGCAGAGTCACCATGAATAGTGATAGGAAGAACTTTGCTGCCGTGGTTGTCACCCAAACGGTCTTGACGTGCACGCACTGAACCGATAACCACTGGGTTTACGATTTCTAAGTGAGATGGGTTAAACGCAAGCGCTAAGTGAACATCGCCACCAGGAGTTGCGAAGTCTGCAGAGAAACCTTGGTGGTATTTAACGTCACCGGTACCCCACGTTTCATCGTGCTTACCCGCGAATTCATCAAATAGATCTTGTGGTTTCTTACCCAGTACGTTCACCAGCATGTTCAAACGACCACGGTGAGCCATACCAATAACCACTTCACGCATGCCACTCTTACCCGCATGACGAATCAGTTCTTTCGTCATTGGGATAAGCGCATCACCACCTTCTAGAGAGAATCGCTTCGCACCAGGGAATTTTGCGCCTAAATAACGCTCAAGGCCTTCCGCTGCAGTCAACTCTTCAAGGAACGTGCGTTTTTCATCTTGGTTGAATGATGGCTGGCCTACGACAGACTCAAGACGTTGTTGGATCCAACGCTTTTGCTCTGTGTCAGTCATGTGCATGTATTCAGCACCGATGGAACCGCAGTAAGTTTTCTTGAGGGCTGCGTAGATGTCTTTCAACTTCATGGTTTCTTGCCCAACAGCAAAAGAACCTACGTTGAAAGTTTCTTCGAAGTCGTCTTCGGTAAGATTATGAAATGCTGGGTCTAGCTCCGCCACAGGTGGACGTTGCCACAGACCTAGTGGATCCAATTCTGCAGCCTCGTGTCCGCGGAAGCGGTATGCGTTGATAAGCTGTAGAACTTTTACTTGTTTTGCATCGACATCTGGATCACTAACTTGGACATTGTAATGCTTTGTTTCTCTAGCGAGTCGTCGGAAGTAGTCACGGACACGTGAATGCGGCTGTTCTGCCACTTCTTCTGATGGCTTAGGCAAGCCCTCAAAAACACGTTTCCACTCCTCACTTACCAGATCGGGATCACTTAGATACAGTTCGTAGAGGTCCTCTACATACGTTGCATTGGCGCCAGCCAAGTGTGAAGACTCGAGCCATGCCTTCATCACGCCGTTGTGCATATTTTCCCTTAACCAGTAGTTTTCACGTTTGCTTCGGTCTTACGCCGAGCTAATAAAAGCCGACCGAAATAGCCGGCAATTTTAGTATCCTTTTACTCGTGCTTGAAGGCTGCAGCAAAGTCAGTACGTTGCGTGCTCACTTTACTGCAACTTTATGGCTTGCGAGTAATTAAACCGAGCGATTCACCAGCATCGACTTAATGTGACCGATGGCTTTCGTCGGATTTAGTCCCTTAGGACAAACACTTACACAATTCATGATGCCATGGCAACGAAAAACGCTAAATGCATCATCAAGATCAGACAAACGTTCATCTGTTGCCGTATCTCGGCTATCAATCAACCAGCGGTAAGCCGCAAGTAGGCCTGCAGGGCCAATAAACTTATCTGGGTTCCACCAGAATGACGGACAAGAAGTTGTACAACATGCACACATGATACATTCGTACAATCCATCTAAATGCGCACGCTCATCTGGAGATTGCAGGTTCTCGCGTGATGGCGGTAGAGCACCGTCATCAATTAAGAAAGGCTTAACTTTCGCATAGTTATCATAGAACTGCGTCATGTCAACGATAAGATCGCGCACTACAGGTAGACCCGGTAGAGGACGAATGACGATCTTGTCACCTTGTAGAGCCGATAATGGAGTGATACATGCCAGACCATTTTTGCCGTTCATGTTCAAACCATCAGAACCACACACACCTTCACGACAAGAACGACGGAATGCGATGCTTGGATCTTGCTCTTTTAGCAGAATCAATGCATCAAGCACCATCATGTCTGAGCCTTCGTCTACCTCAAGTGTGTACTCTTTCATGTAAGGCTTAGTATCTACGTCCGGGTTGTAACGGTACAAAGAGAAGTTCAGTTTCATATTCATATCCTCCCTTAGTATGTACGTACTTTCGGTGGGAACGCGTCACGGTGTACTGGCGTCATGTTTACATCACGCTTTGTCATCGCTTCGGTTTCCGGGTTGTAGATAGAGTGGCATAGCCAGTTCTCATCATCACGCTCAGGGAAGTCGAAGCGAGCATGAGCACCACGGCTTTCTGTACGGTAGTTTGCTGCAACTGCTGTTGAGAACGCGGTTTCCATCAGGTTATCTAGTTCTAGACACTCAATACGTTGCGTGTTGAACTCAGAAGATTTGTCGGCTAAATGAGCATCTTTCAGACGTTCACGAATTACCTTCAACTCTTCTAGGCCCGTCGCCATTGCATCACCTTCGCGGAATACCGAGAAGCTGTTTTGCATACAGCGTTGTAGGTCTTTACGGATTTGTACTGGATCTTCGCCACCAGTGCTGTTTTCCCAACGCATAGTGCGCGCTAGAGAAGCTTCGATGTCTGATTCAGTTGCAGGGCGAGCTTCAACTTGAGCAGCAAGAGTCTCACCTAGGTGTAGGCCTGTTGCACGACCAAATACCACCAAGTCTAGTAGTGAGTTACCACCTAGACGGTTTGCACCGTGTACAGATACAGAAGCAATTTCACCACAAGCGTATAGACCTTGAACTTCCGCTTCGCTGCCATCCGCAAGTTGCTTAATCGCTTGACCAGAAACTTGAGTCGGAACACCACCCATCATGTAGTGACAAGTTGGAATTACTGGAATTGGTTCTTTCACTGGATCAACGTGTGCGAATGTACGGGACAGTTCACAGATACCTGGCAGACGTGATTCAAGTACTTCTTTGCCAAGGTGATCAAGTTTCAACTTGATATGTGGACCCCAAGGGCCATCACAACCGCGGCCTTCACGGATTTCAATCATCATAGAGCGAGCAACAACGTCGCGACCAGCAAGGTCTTTCGCGTTTGGAGCGTAACGTTCCATAAAACGTTCGCCGTCTTTGTTTAGAAGGTAACCACCTTCACCACGACAGCCTTCTGTCACAAGAACACCCGCGCCAGCAATACCCGTTGGGTGGAACTGCCACATTTCCATGTCTTGCATTGGAACGCCTGCACGAAGTGCCATACCAACGCCATCACCCGTGTTGATGTGCGCGTTAGTTGTCGATGCGTAAATACGACCTGCACCACCAGTAGCTAGAATTGTTGCTTTCGATTTGAAGTAACAGATTTCACCCGTTTCCATACAGATCGCAGTACAACCCATGATTGCGCCATCTTGGTTTTTCACAAGATCCAAAGCGTACCATTCAGAAAAGATGGTTGTCTTATGTTTGACGTTTTGTTGGTAAAGCGTATGAAGAAGAGCGTGACCTGTACGGTCTGCTGCAGCTGCTGTGCGCGCCGCCTGCTCACCACCAAACTCTTTTGACTGACCGCCGAATGGACGTTGGTAGATGGTACCGTTATCAAAACGAGAGAATGGAAGACCCATTTTTTCTAGCTCGATAACTGACTCAGGACCATTTTTACACATGTATTCAATCGCGTTCTGGTCACCAATGTAATCAGAACCTTTTACTGTGTCGTACATGTGCCATTGCCAATCGTCCTTATGCGAGTTACCAAGCGCAACTGTGATACCGCCTTGAGCAGATACAGTATGAGAACGGGTTGGGAATACTTTAGACAACAAAGCACAAGAAAGGCCTTGTTCCGAAATTTGTAGTGCAGCGCGCATACCTGCACCACCAGCGCCGATTACTACGGCATCAAACTCACGAACTGGAATAGACACTTACGCACCCCACAGAATAAATAGACCAGAGAAGACATAACCGAATAAAACGGCAATCACACCAAGTTGAAGTGCACCACGAAGTTTCGCGCACTTAATGTAGTCGGTGAACACTTGCCACATACCGATCCATGCATGAATCAGAACAGATGCAAGCGCCAACATGGTGAAGACTTTGGTGAAAGTACCACCAAAGAATTGGGTCCATGATGCGTAAGAGATATCTGAAAATGCACAGAAGCTAACCAGATAAATCGTGTATAGCGTCATAATGATGGCTGTTGCACGAATCAGTAGGAAATCGTGTACACCATTACGACCAAATGAAGATACGTGTTTTACCATACCAAGATCCCCGCCAATAGTGATAATACTGCAGTTGCACCAAAGGCAACTTTCGCGCTCATCGCGCCTGAATCTAGTTCTTCAAAATGACCTAGATCCATCAGCAAATGACGAATACCACCAGCGATGTGGTAGGCAAGTGCAGTCAGGATACCCCACAGGATGAATTTTACGAAGAAGCCATCAACGATATCTGCGGCTTCCATAAAACCCATAGGGGATGACAGAGAAATGGACAGTAACCAAAGTAATATACCCACCGCAACAAACGTAATTACCCCAGACACACGGTGCAGGATCGATGCGATTGCTGTGATAGGAAAGCGAATGGTCTGTAAATCTAAATTAACAGGTCTTGACTTTCTTTCTTTCACGGGCTTGCTCACTCAGCTCCATTGAGCATTTATTGTTATAACCAATTTCAGCTTCCAAACGTACAAAAGTTAACATTTGATTAACAAATTATCGCAATAAGCTCAGAGATAATTGTAAACACTTTGTTAACAACCGGAGTCCACAAACAAACCTCACTTTTGTTTCTAGCCCCGAATTTATAAGGATTTAACTAAAATTTTCTTTGCCAATATACGGCGAGCAACATTCTAATACAATTGGTGTAACAAATTATGCTACATAGAACAGATTTTTAACGATTTTCATGAGAAAAATCATAACAAGTGCACACAAAGATGGAGAAAAATTGACTTTAAGCTTTAACAACAGTACAAAAATGGCACATAAACATCCTGGACGGATTAAATAATAAACAAAGGAGATTGTTATGGCGGATAAGAAAGCGACCCTTCATGTTGAAGGTCAAGCGCCAATCGAACTGCCAATTATGGACGGTACGCTAGGTACACCTGTAATTGACGTTCGTAAACTGGGAGCCAATGGTTACTTTACTTTTGACCCAGGTTTTCTTGCCACTGCATCTTGTGAATCATCAATCACTTACATCGATGGCGGCAAAGGCATTCTTTTGCACCGCGGTTACCCGATTGATCAATTAGCCAATAACGCAGATTACCTAGAAGTATGTTACATCCTTCTTTACGGTGAAGCCCCTACCCGAGAACAATACGAGCAATTCAAAACGACAGTTACTCGTCACACAATGGTACACGAGCAAATCGCAAGCTTCTTCCATGGCTTCCGTCGTGATGCTCACCCAATGGCAGTAATGTGTGGTGTGGTTGGTGCTCTTGCTGCCTTCTACCACGATTCACTTGATATCAATAACGACGAGCACCGTGAAATTGCGGCTTATCGTCTGCTATCTAAAATGCCAACTCTGGCTGCAATGTGTTTCAAATACTCTGTTGGTCAGCCATTTATCTACCCACGCAACGATTTGAGCTACGCGGAAAACTTCCTACACATGATGTTTGCTAACCCATGTGAAGAGTATGAAGTGAACCCTGTTGTTGCTCGTGCGATGGATAAAATCTTCACACTTCACGCAGATCACGAGCAAAACGCGTCGACATCAACAGTCCGTTTAGCAGGTTCTTCTGGTGCAAACCCATTCGCATGTATTGCCGCTGGTATCGCATCACTTTGGGGCCCAGCTCACGGTGGCGCAAACGAAGCATGTCTGAAGATGCTAGAAGAAATCGGCAGCGTGGATAACATTCCAGAGTACGTGGAACGTGCGAAAGACAAAGATGACCCATTCCGTTTGATGGGCTTCGGTCACCGTGTTTACAAGAACTACGATCCACGTGCGACCGTAATGCGCGAAACATGTCACGAAGTTCTAAAAGAGCTGAACATTAAAGATCCTCTGCTGGACGTAGCAATGGAACTTGAGCGTATCGCTCTTTCTGACGAATACTTTGTTTCTAAGAAACTGTACCCGAACGTAGATTTCTATTCAGGTATCATTCTGAAAGCGATCGGTATTCCTGTATCAATGTTTACGGTTATCTTCGCGATTTCTCGTACTATTGGTTGGATTGCCCACTGGAACGAGATGCACAGCGACCCACTAAACCGTATCGGTCGTCCACGTCAGCTTTACAAAGGCGAAACGCAACGTGAATTTTCGCCGCTTCATGAGCGCGAATAATCGTTACTAGAGTTATCAGATAAACAAAAGGGTTGAGATGTAAGTCTCAACCCTTTTTAGTTTTAACGATAAAAATACACGCTACACTGGATTATCAATATCCACAAACTCGACATCTAAACCGTATTCATCGGCTAACCACTTACCAAGTGCTTTGATGCCATAACGCTCTGTTGCATGGTGACCCGCAGCAAAATAGTGGATGTCCATCTCACGAGCGGTGTAAGTTGTTCGCTCCGAAATTTCGCCAGAAATGAATGCATCTAATCCATGCTGAACCGCAAGTTCAATGAAATCTTGTCCGCCGCCAGTACACCAACCAACGGTTTCGATCATTTTCTCCGCATTATCTGGAGCGATATGTAGAGGCTCTCGATTAAGGACTTGGTTGATCTTGCTCGCAAATTGAGAACCAGTCATCGGTTTTTTCAAGCGTCCAAATAGGGCGACAGACTGCGGATGACCTTCTAACCCACCGTCGATTTCAATATCAAGAAGACGAGCAAGCTCTGCGTTGTTACCAAGTTCAGGATGAATGTCGAGCGGTAGATGGTAGCCATACAGATTAATGTCACTTTTAATTAGGCTACGAATGCGCTTACCTTTCATACCGCGAATGGGTTCTGGCTCCCCTTTCCAAAAATAACCATGGTGGACCAATAACGCATCGGCTCTGAGTTCAATCGCTTTATCAATTAATGCTTGAGAAGCAGTTACTCCAGTAACTACGCGCTTGATCTGTGGACAACCTTCAACCTGTAAGCCATTTGGCGCGTAATCTTTAATTAACTCGGGCGAGAGTTTGCTGTTGAGAATCTTTTCTAACTGTAAATTATTCATTATCACTTCCAATTTCGAGCGAGTACCTCAAAGTGTATATCGAACTATGACACTGATGCTAGCTACCCTATTCTACTAACCAAATTTAGTTACAATAACGAGGCTCGCTGCTTTATCAACATCACTAAGGAATCAGGATGAATCAACTGCAACGTCTTTATCAATGGATCACCTCTTCTCCTCCTCTTTTTCAGTTGCTCCCCCCTTTTGCTACATTGGAAGACTTATCGATTAAACCTCTGGATGAATCTGAAGAGTACCAAGGGAACCCGAGACTGGGTTTTTTGTATCAGCATTTATGTACCGCTGCACTTGCTAATTCAGAACAATATGAAATTATTGCAGAAGAAATTCAACTCAACGATAGCGACGGAAAAACCATTGGTGCGATAGATCTCATACTCAAAAATAGAACATTGGACCAACTAGAACATTGGGAAGTAGCGATTAAGTTTTATCTTTTACATGAAGGTGTTTGGTATGGCCCTAACGCGCACGATCAATTGCATACAAAACTGGATAGAATGCTCTCCCACCAATTGAAAATGAGCGAAAGGCCTGAATTTAGACAAATGCTTCCTCTGGATCAGTCTCCAAAGGAACGCTTGTTGATGCAAGGGCGACTTTACATCAATCCATTTTCTAATGAAGTACCACCGAAAGAGTGCTTAGGCTTTGCTCTCAATCCAAGCCAAATCAGTGGATATTGGTGTTATCAAAGCCAATGGAGTTTGATCAATAAACCGCTTTACCACTTAAGCAAACCCAACTGGGCTATTGGTACGGATGATTTTTCTCAGCCGATTGAAAAACCAATGGAGCGATTTGAGCATGCACAAACAGCAGATGGCGAGTTCTGGTTCATCGTGCCAGATAATTGGCCACAAAATCCAAACGCTCATAAATAGAGAGTTAACGACGAGTTGTAAAAAAGGCGACCATCTGGTCGCCTTTTTGTCAGAGTAGGTTTAATTACAAACCTGCAGCTGCAAATACTTGATTTACAATCTCTTGTGCTTCAGCTTCAATTTGTTTTAGGTGTTCTTCACCCTTGAAGCTTTCACAATAGATTTTGTAGATGTCTTCCGTACCCGATGGACGAGCAGCAAACCAACCATTTTCAGTCGTCACTTTCAATCCGCCAATCGCCGCACCGTTACCAGGAGCGTGTGTTAGACGCGCCGTAATCGGATCACCTGCCAGTGTTTCTGCTGCAACCATTTCTGGCGACAGTTTCTTCAACACGTCTTTTTGAGGTCCATTCGCTACCGCTTGAATACGATTGTACTTAGACTCACCATGTTTAGCGGCAAGCTCTTCGTAGTACTCTTGTGGGTTTTTACCCGTTACCGCAGTAATCTCTGCCGCTAACAAACATAGTAAGATGCCGTCTTTGTCTGTTGACCATGGTGTTCCATCTTTACGTAGGAAAGAGGCACCTGCGCTCTCTTCACCACCAAAACCAAACTTGCCAGTGTAAAGGCCATCGACAAACCACTTGAAGCCGACAGGCACTTCACACAGTTCACGACCCAAATCGGCTACTACTCGGTCAATAAGTGCACTTGAAACCAGCGTCTTACCAACAGCAACATCTTTACCCCACGCCTCACGATGACGGTATAGGTAGTCGATACAAACCGCTAAGAAATGGTTCGGGTTCATCAAACCTTTCGGCGTCACGATACCATGACGGTCATAGTCTGGGTCGTTACCAAACGCAAGATCGTATTCATCTTTCAGAGCTAGCAGACCAGCCATTGCGTATGGAGAAGAACAGTCCATACGAACCACGCCGTCCTTATCAAGCGACATGAACTGGAATGATGGGTCAATCGCTTCGCTGACCAAGGTCAGATCTAAGTTGTATGCTTGGCCGATTTGACGCCAGTAATCAATGCCGCTGCCACCAAGTGGATCCACACCAATTTTCAACTTCGATTTCTGGATCGCTTCCATATCGATAACATTTACTAAGTCATCGATGTAAGGCTTCACCAAATCCATCTCTACGAATAGCTCAGATGCTTTCGCTTCTGCTAGCGCTAGACGCTTCACATCTTTTAGGCCACCAGCAATGATCTCGTTCGCACGATCTTCAATCGCTTGAGTCAATTCTGCTTCTGCTGGACCGCCATGTGTTGGATTGTACTTAATACCGCCATCTTGTGGTGGATTATGAGACGGTGTGATAACGATGCCATCCGCTTTCTCATCATGCTTTAGATTGTAAGTTAAGATAGCGTGAGAAATGCCAGGTGTTGGAGTGTAGCCATTATCCTGCTGTACGATGACTTTTACACCATTCGCAATCAAAACTTCGATTACGCTTGAAAACGCAGGTTCTGACAACGCGTGGGTATCTTTGCCCACAAACAACGGCCCTGTAGTCCCCTTCTTGGCACGTACTTCTGCAACTGCTTGTGCGATAGCAAGAATGTGGTTTTCATTAAAAGTTTGCTTGTCTGCTGTGCCACGGTGACCAGAAGTACCGAATTGAACCTTATGTTCCGCATTATTAGCATCAGGCTGAAGTAAGAAGTAGTTAGCAACTAACGCTGGAATATTATGGAGATCTTCCTGCTGCGCTTTTTGCCCAGCACGAGGGTGCATAGCCATGTTTGACATCCTTTCTTTTAAAAATAATAAAATTACAAAAAAGCCTCATAATATCCGCTAACTGCGACGCATTATGAGGCTTCTATCAGGTTTCTTAGATTGAACCTGTTACTTTTTCTATCAAGTCAGGTTGGAACTCCATGTGCGTCATCACTTGTTCAACCATTTGTCTCTTACGACTGGTATTGTTGTTTGTGATAACCCAAAACGGCGTACCTGGAATGGCTTTAGGCTTGGTGGTGTTACCATTGGCCAGTAAGGTTTCTTCATTGTCTGCAAAGTAAACGCGTTTGCGTCCCTTTACGTTTGTCGCTTGTGCGAAGCCTTCTGGATTTAACTTATGTAAGGTCGATAGTACTAACATAAAGCGATCAATCGCTTTTTTTAGACCGGCAAACTCATCAGAAATTAGCAGCGAACGCATCTCTTTCACTACATCAATAGATTCTGCTTTGCCCGCATCTTTACTTACTACAATCCCTTGTGGCTTCTCTACTGCTGGTGCCGATTCTGCTACCTGCAACTGACCATCAAGGTTTAAAAGGCGTCGCAAAATATCCGAGGCGCTTTCACCGATATGCTTAGTTTGGCTAGCAATGTAACGGTATAGATCCTCATCAACCTCAATTGTTTTCATTCGCTTTTCACATTCTCAATGTTTAAACTCTGGGGGATTATAACGAGATCCTTTCGGATACTCCACGTTAAACCCATCACGAATAAGATAAAATGTCAGCATTACTCAACTATAAGCTGGAAGGCCAAGGCCAAACAGTTGTTTTGATTCACGGATTGTTTGGTAGTTTAAGTAATCTGGGCCTATTGGCTCGTGATCTTGTTGAAGATCACTCAGTGATCAGTATCGACCTACGCAATCACGGTCTCTCTTTCCACTCTGATACTCATAACTACACTGACATGGCACAAGATGTCGCGACGCTTCTTCAGCACTTAAACGTAGAGCCATCGATAATCGTCGGCCATTCAATGGGTGGTAAAGTCGCGATGAAACTCGCTGATATAGCACCAAATCTTGTGAAACAGTTGGTCGTATTGGACATGGCACCAGTAGCTTACCAGACCAATCGTCACGACAACGTATTTGATGGTTTGCTGGCCGTTATCAAAGAAAAACCTGCGAACCGTCAACAAACGTTAGAAATCTTAGCTCAACACATTGAGATGGATGGCGTTAGACAATTTCTCTCAAAATCTCTGTTTAAAAATGAAGACCATATGGCTTGGCGATTTAACGTCGACAGTTTATTAAGTAACTATGCAGAGATCATTGGCTGGCAAGATATTGCTCCTACCGAGATCCCGACACTCTTCATTAAAGGCGGAGATTCGGACTACTTAATGCCAGAGCACCAACCGTCAGTACAACGACAATTCAAACAAGCTAAAGCACACATTATTGCCAACACAGGCCATTGGTTACACGCAGAAAAACCTGCTGAAGTGATGCGAGTGATCCGGAAATACATTTCGAGTTAACAAATTCGAAAAGCAACAATAGATTATTGAAATAACCCTCCTTGTAGTGCATTAACAATGCTGTGTAACAGTGGTATAGTGCGCCCAAGATTTTTCGGCATGAAGGACTAAAATGCTTTACGACTATATGGATATGCTCGAGTCTATTGGGCTCGATCTTCTTTTTGCTGCTATCTTCTTTTTCATCGGGATGGCAATAAAAGATGTGCTAAAGCAAGGCAATGTACCTGTTTTTGGTCGTCGTATTGTATGGTTAGTCCTTTTCCTAGGCTGTGCTGGCTTTATTGCAAAAGGCATTATTCAGCTCACTTGGGAAGGCTCGGGGTTAGGTTAAACCCTCAGTACCATTGCCCATAACAAACAATGTAAAGGTATAGACTCTATGGCAAGTGTAGGTATCTTCTTCGGTAGCGACACAGGTAATACTGAAGCCGTTGCAAAGATGATTCAAAAGCAACTAGGCAAACATCTAGTTCACGTTCAAGACATCGCGAAAAGCAGCAAAGAAGACATTGATAACTTTGATCTTCTTCTTCTAGGTATCCCTACTTGGTACTACGGCGAAGCACAATGTGATTGGGATGATTTCTTCCCTGAACTTGAGCAGATCGATTTCTCTACTAAGCTAGTGGCTATCTTCGGCTGTGGCGACCAAGAAGACTACGCAGAATACTTCTGCGATGCGATGGGTACAGTGCGTGACATCGTTGAGTCTAAAGGCGGCACAATTCTTGGTCATACTTCAACTGAAGGCTACGAGTTTGAAGCTTCAAAAGCACTTGTTGAAGGCGACGACAGCCAATTCGTAGGTCTATGTATTGATGAAGACCGTCAACCTGAGTTGACTGACCAACGCGTCGAAAACTGGGTTAAGCAAATTTACGAAGAAATGTGCCTAGCTGAGCTAGAAGGCTAAGTAAGTATTAAAAAAGACCTCCGATTAGAGGTCTTTTTTATAGCATTAAATTAAGGCGCTTCCGTTACCGCCTCTTCTTCTCGATATTGAGGCTTCTTTCTCACATATAACTTGCGCTGAACTTCAGATACCACATTCCCTTGTTTGTCTTTTACATGCGTAATGAATTCAGGAAAGCACTTTTCGCCGTTTCGAGTCATCTGATAGATCTCGTCTAGCATGCCATCCGTGATCTTAAACTCAGCAAACAAATCGCTTTGTCCTGGCTTGATAAAGTTGATGCTCGCCTCTTTATCCCACACGTAATACTCTTCACGTAGAATACCCATCAACATGAGAGAGTAAATGGGATCGGTTAAGGAAAAAATACTGCCTCCATACTGTGTACGATTGGCATTTTTGTTCCACCAGCGAAGTTTCAAACGAACTTTAACCATTCGGAAGTCTTCAGAAATATGTAAGATTTTAATTCCGGCCCCCCAAAATGGTGGCCATACATTCAACGCAAATTTCACAATCCCTGGTTTATAAATCTTCGCGAGTCGCTTATTCATTGCAGTCCGTGCCCTCTCTAAGCTCATGTTACAAAATTGTAACTGGTCAGATCTGTAATATAATCGACCCATTTCCAATTTACAAAAAGATTCTATTAACCCTTTGAAGTTCGTGGTTTAATGTTTTTAGCGCTTCGCCTATAATGGTAGGAATATTGAATTCTGTTAAATCGCTGCAGATGATCCAACGGGAAAGTATATGTCAGATAATAATCAGGCGCTGAAGGATGCGGGTCTAAAAGTTACCCTTCCAAGGCTAAAAATTCTAGAAGTACTTCAGCAGCCAGACTGCCAGCACATCAGTGCTGAAGATTTGTACAAAAAGCTGATTGATCTAGGTGAAGAGATAGGTCTAGCAACTGTTTATCGCGTTCTAAACCAATTCGACGATGCAGGTATTGTTACTCGTCACCACTTTGAAGGTGGCAAGTCAGTCTTCGAATTGTCAACTCAACATCACCACGACCACCTAGTATGTCTAGACTGTGGTGAAGTAATTGAGTTTTCTGACGACATCATTGAAGAGCGCCAACGCGAAATCGCAGCTAAGTACAATGTGACGCTAACAAACCACAGCTTATACCTATACGGTAAATGCAGTGACGGTGGTTGCAAAGAAAACCCAGATGCGCACAAACCTGCAAAATAATTTGCTTGTAGATTAAAAATAAACGCCAGTTAAAGCTGGCGTTTTTTGTATCTGTACTTTTTGTTTTGCTTAATCCAAAAACAAAAATGCCAGCAATTGCTGGCATTTTTCTATAGGTAACGATTGAGATTATTGGTTCTCAATTTTCGCCCATGTATCACGTAGGCCAACCGTGCGGTTGAACACTAGGTTATTTGCAGTTGAATCTTTAGAATCCGCACAGAAGTAACCCATACGCTCGAACTGGTAGCCTTGCTCTGCTTCTGCAGATGCCAGGCTTGGCTCAACGAAACCGTTGATCACAACGAGTGAATCAGGGTTAATGGTTGAAGCGAAGTCTTCTGCTGCTGCAGGATTTGGAACAGTGAACAAACGATCGTATAGGCGAATTTCTGCTGGTAGCGCTTTATCCGCAGATACCCAGTGAATTACGCCTTTAACTTTACGACCATCTGCTGGGTTTTTGCCTAGCGTTTCAGGATCGTAAGTACAGTAAATCGTTGTGATGTTGCCTTCCGCGTCTTTTTCAACACGCTCAGCTTTGATCACGTAAGCACCACGTAAACGAACTTCTTTACCAAGAACTAGACGCTTGTACTTTTTATTCGCTTCTTCACGGAAGTCTTCTCGCTCGATCCAAACTTCACGAGTAAACGGTACTTCACGCTCACCCATTTCAGGTTTATTTGGATGGTTAGCCAGCGTTAGATTTTCTACAGCGCCCTCTTCAAAGTTCTCAATAACAACTTTAACAGGGTCCAACACAGCCATCGCACGAGGTGCATTTTCGTTTAGGTCGTCACGAATACAAGATTCAAGCGAGCTAAACTCGATCATGTTTTCTTGCTTCGTCACGCCGATACGCTTACAGAATTCGCGGATTGACGCAGGTGTGAAACCACGACGACGTAAACCAGATACTGTTGGCATACGAGGATCATCCCAACCGTTAACCAATTTTTCGGTTACTAGTTGGTTTAGCTTACGCTTAGACATCACTGTGTATTCTAGGTTTAGACGGCTGAACTCGTATTGATGAGGACGACAATCAATTGTGATGTTGTCTAATACCCAGTCGTACAAACGACGGTTGTCCATGAACTCTAGCGTACAGATAGAGTGCGTAATGCCTTCTAGCGCATCAGAGATACAGTGTGTGAAGTCGTACATTGGGTAAATGCACCACTTATCACCCGTTTGATGATGAGTAGCAAAACGTACACGGTATAGCACTGGATCACGCATAACCATGAATGACGAACCCATATCGATCTTCGCACGAAGACACGCTTTACCTTCTTCAAATTCACCTGCGCGCATTTTTTCAAATAGCGCTAAGTTTTCTTCAACAGAACGGTCGCGGTATGGGCTTGGCTTACCTGGCTCTTTTAGCGTGCCACGGTACTCACGAATCTGCTCTGGACTTAGCTCATCTACGTACGCTAAGCCTTTGTTAATCAATTCAATTGCATATTCGTAAAGCTTGTCGAAGTAGTTTGATGAGTAACATACTTCACCATCCCACTCGAAGCCTAACCAGTTTACATCTTTCTTGATAGACTCAACGTATTCGATGTCTTCTTTTTCAGGGTTTGTATCGTCGAAACGTAAGTTACATTGACCCTGGTAGTCCTGAGCAATACCGAAGTTCAAACAGATAGACTTAGCATGACCGATGTGCAGGTAGCCATTTGGCTCCGGCGGGAATCGAGTATGCACGCTAGTGTGTTTGCCATCCGCTAGATCCTTATCAATGATCTGGCGAATAAAGTTTGATGGACGAGCATCAGCTTCACTCATCTATAGCACCTCAAAAATATAAGTATTGTCAGAGAAAACGGAACTCTGTATCCGATATGGTTTTACAGAGTGCATTGTTTCTAATGATCCACAATTCTAAGCCATTAGACAACAAGAACTCGCGCTAAAACGGCAATATTTATCGAGTTCGCGTGAATGCACAGCAGATTCAAAGCACTAAAACAAAAAAAGACCTCCCGAAGGAGGTCTCTAATCAAATATCAGTTCGATGTAATTATGGTAGTTTTACATTCGATAGGTCTTCGTTTGCGCCGATTGCTTTCATTTCGCCAGCAACGATTTCTGCTAGAGGACCAAGGATAACTTGAAGGTTGTTTTCACCTAGTTTAACAACACCTTTCGCACCTAGTTTCTTCAACACTTCTTCATCAGCTACTGAACGATCTTTCAGAGTTAGACGTAGACGAGTGATACATGCGTCAATTGAAGTTAGGTTGTCATGACCACCTAGCGCTTTTAGGTATTGACGAGCTAGGTCACCACTTTTTGCTTCACCTGCTGGTGCTGCTGCTTGGCTATCATCATCTTCACGGCCTGGCGATTTTAGGTTAAACGCGCGGATTGCGAAGCTGAATGTAAAGAAGTAAAGAGCACCGAAGCCAAGACCAACTGCACCTAGTAGTAGAGGTTTAGTTGCTAGACCGTAGTTCAACAAGTAGTCAATTAGACCAGCAGAGAATGTGAAGCCGTGTAGCGTACCAAGCATGTTAGCAACAACTAGCGATAGACCAGTGAACACTGCGTGAATCGCGTATAGAGCAGGAGCTAGGAATACGAACATGAACTCTAGAGGCTCTGTGATACCAGTTAGGAATGAACAGAATGCAACAGAGAACAATGCACCCCCAACTTGGCTACGTTTCTCAACAGGAGCCGCTAGGTACATAGCAAGTGCTGCACCTGGTAGGCCGAACATCATTACTGGGAAGAAACCGTTCATGAATACACCAGCGCTCTTATCGCCGCCGAAGAAACGGTGTAGGTCACCAGATTTAACTGTTTCAGTTACTTCTTTAACAGTTGCTGTAATTTCTGGAGTTACTGAGTTAGCGAATTCAAATGTGTGAGTTTGACCAGCAACAAGAGTCTTAGCTAGAGCTGGGTCAACACAAAGTTGTTGTAGTGCAGGAAGAGCTTGACCAGCAGCTGTTGCGCCAGAAACTAGCACTTCTTGACAAGAACCCATACCAAACCAGAAGAAAGAGTTCAGTACGTGGTGTAGACCTACAGGAATTAGAGCACGGTTAAGCGTACCGTATACAAACTGACCGATTGCGCCAGAAGTAGAGATACCGTGAGCAAGTGCATCTAGACCACCTTGGATTGTTGGCCATACAATACCTGAAACAGCACCAGCAACTAGGGCGAACAAACCAGCCATAATTGGCACTAGGCGCTTACCAGAGAAGAATGCTAGCCACTCAGGAAGACGTGTAGCATGGAAAGCGTTGTAAGAATGGCCAGCAATGATACCTGCGATGATACCACCGAAGAATGACATGTTAACTGACGCATCGATTGTTGACGCTGTCGCAGTAAGTACGAAGTACGCAACCGCACCAGCAAGACCTGCAGCACCTTGACCGTCTTTTGATAAGCCGATCGCGATACCTAGACCAAATAACAATGGAAGGTTAGAGAAGATTGAGTTACCGGCTTGTGCCATAAACGCGATGTCAAATACATCAGGTTGGCCCAAGCGCAGTAACAAGCCTGCGATTGGCAAAGTCGCGATAGGAAGCATAAGAGCTTTACCTAACTTCTGCGCGTATCCGAGAATATTCACCTTAAGTTCCCCCTATAGGATTCGATGTTATGTTGAATGACTTATTTCAGTCGTTCAATTTAGTCATCGTCAGTTTATGACATTAATTTTGCTCCGCAAATTAAAAGCTCATTGTTTGTGATCATAATCACCACAATTTGCCCTTTCGAAAGGTTTTTGCTAGCGAGATCATAAAACTTATTTTATTATACGAAAAAATGGCGTTTTAAAGATAATATTCTCGCACTTTATGCAAGGCAGAATCAGTGTTATTTTGATATCTCGGCGGGTAATTCTTAGTAACTTTGCTCTGAAAAAGAATCATAAAAAACAATTCATTTATTATTTTTCAGTTAGTTACTCTGACAATGACATCGATAAAACGCAACTTGCTGTATGTGACTCGTTATCTAATTCAGTGATACAAACTAAGTACCCACATGACTCATTCAGTCGCCGATTAGATAACGATACAGAAATTGAATTCTCATCTATAAGGACTAGCTGACTATGTACGCGCTAAGTAACTGTAAAATCTATACCGGTAGTGATGTTCTTACCGATCATGCGGTCATCGTTGAAAACGATCTAATTCAATCCATTGTGCCCGTTGCTGAACTACCGAAAGGCATTGAAGTAAAAGATCTGAATGGAGCTAACTTAAGTCCTGGTTTTATCGACCTGCAACTGAACGGTTGTGGCGGCGTCATGTTGAACGATGCTATCACAGCAGAAACGATGCAAATCATGCACGAAGCAAACCTAAAGTCGGGTTGTACCAGCTTCCTTCCTACGCTTATTACGTCTTCTGATGAAGATATGCGCGCGGCAATCTCCGCAGCTCGCGAATATCACAAAAAATACCAAAACCAATCGCTTGGCTTACATCTTGAAGGCCCATACCTTAACGTCGCGAAAAAAGGTATTCATAGCGTTAACTTCATCCGTCCATCCGATGACGGCATGATTGACCTTATTTGCTCAAATGCAGACATTATTGCCAAAGTAACTCTTGCGCCAGAGCAGAACGACCCTGAACATATCGCACGCCTAAAAGCTGCGGGCATTGTGGTATCAATCGGTCACACAAACGCGACCTATGCTGAAGCACGCAAAGGTTTTGAGGCCGGTATTACTTTTGCAACTCACCTATTCAATGCGATGACTCCTATGGTTGGTCGTGAGCCAGGAGTGGTTGGTGCTATTTACGATACACCAGAGATCTACGCAGGCATCATTGCTGACGGCTTCCACGTAGACTACGCAAACATTCGAATTGCTCATAAAATCAAAGGTGAAAAGCTTGTTTTGGTGACCGATGCCACAGCTCCGGCAGGTGCTAACATTGATCACTTTATTTTTGTCGGTAAGAAAGTATATTACCGAGATGGTAAGTGTGTTGATGAAAACGGCACACTAGGCGGCTCAGCTCTGACTATGATTGAAGCAGTTCAGAACACAGTTGAGCACGCAGGTATCGCTTTAGAAGAAGCTCTACGAATGGCTACACTGTACCCAGCGACAGCAATTGGCGTTGAGGACCGTCTCGGCCGAATTCGAAAAGGCATGGTTGCAAACCTGACTATTTTCGATCGTGACTTCAACGTTAAAGCGACGGTTGTTAACGGACAATACGAGCAAAATTAAGCATGAATGGCGGACAGATTGGTAATGTAGATTTAGTAAAACAGCTTAACAGCGCTGCGGTATACAGGCTGATTGATCAGCAAGGTCCTATCTCCCGAATTCAAGTCGCGGATGTTAGCCAGCTCGCTCCAGCGAGTGTTACCAAAATCACCCGTCAACTATTGGAACGCGGCCTCATTAAAGAGGTCGCCCAACAAGCTTCAACAGGTGGTCGTAGAGCAATCTCATTGACCACTGAAGTGAAGCCTTTTCACTCTATCGCCGTTCGTTTGGGTCGAGACTACGTTCAATTCTGTCTCTATGACTTAGGCGGCACTGCACTGGCAGAAGATCAACACGAACTTCACTACACCAACCAAGCCGATTTGATTGCAGGTCTTATTGATTTATTAAAAGACTTCGTAAGTCGTTGCCAAGATAAAATTGACCAGTTGATTGCTATCGGTATTACGTTACCAGGCCTAGTTAACCCTACGACAGGCGTCGTTGAGTACATGCCAAATACGGATATTGATAACCTTGCGCTTGGTGAAATTATCCGAGAGAAGTTCAATACGGCTTGTTTTGTCGGTAACGACGTCCGTGGTATGGCACTTGCGGAGCATTATTTTGGTGCTAGCCAAGATTGCCAAGACTCTATCTTAGTCAGTGTACACCGCGGTACTGGCGCAGGCATCATTGTTAACGGCCAAGTGTTTCTAGGTTTTAACCGTAACGTAGGTGAAATTGGCCACATTCAAATTGACCCTCTTGGTGAGCAATGCCAATGCGGCAACTTTGGCTGTCTTGAAACGGTAGCTGCTAACCCAGCGATCATCCAACGCGTTAAACAGCTCATAGCACAAGGCTATGAGTCTAGCTTAACGCAATTGGAGCACATTACGATTGAAGATGTATGCACTCATGCTATGAACGGTGATGAGCTCGCGAAACAGAGCTTAGTACGTGTTGGTAACCAGTTGGGTAAAGCCATCGCTATCACCATCAACTTGTTTAACCCACAAAAAATCGTGATTGCAGGTGACATCACCGCTGCACAAGACATTGTTTTCCCTGCAATTCAAAGAAATGTAGAAAACCAGTCACTGAAAACCTTCCATAACGATCTTCCAATTGTGGCTTCTCACATTGATAAGCAGCCAACAATGGGCGCTTTCGCCATGATAAAACGAGCGATGTTAAATGGCGTTTTGTTACAAAAGTTACTAGAAGACTAAGTTTATACAACTAATTGAGTTACAATCTCGGTTTTTCGTATATCAGGAATCTAGCTCAACAGTATGGAAATTATTCTAATTACAACGGCTTTTTTAGCAGGCTTCATCGCGCTCAAATGCAGCCTTCCCCCTCTAGTTGGTTTTCTACTAGCAGGTTTTTGCTTACATGCCTTTAGCTATCAAAGTAATGACGTTATTGTCACTCTGGCTGATCTCGGCGTTACTCTTTTGCTTTTTACTATTGGCTTAAAGCTCGATGTAAAAACATTGCTTTCCAAAGAAATTTGGGGCGGCGCAACAGCGCACAATATTCTTTCAACCGTTTTTTTTGCCCTTGCGTTGTCAGGGCTGAAACTGCTTGGATTAACGTCCCTTGCAAGTATGGAAAGCGGGCAGATATTGCTCCTAGCCTTTGCACTTTCCTTCTCTAGCACTGTTTTCGCGGTAAAAACACTGCAGGAAAAAGGTGAACTCAACGCGACATACGCCACACTGGCCATCGGTATTTTGGTTATGCAAGATATCTTCGCCGTCGTGTTTCTGACTGTTTCGACAGGCAAAGTGCCAGAATGGTACGCCATAGGTCTATTTGCTCTTCCTCTTCTGCGCCCGCTGTTTTACAAGTTATTGGATAAAGTAGGCCACGGCGAGATGTTAGTGCTGTTCGGCATTTTCTTCGCGCTTGTTGTGGGTGCCGGACTGTTTGAGTTAGTTGGAATGAAACCAGACCTTGGCGCCTTGATTCTTGGCATGATGCTCGCTGGTCACCGTAAAGCGTCAGAGTTGTCTAAATCGCTATTTAATATGAAAGAGCTCTTTCTCGTCTGCTTCTTCTTAAATATCGGCTTATCCGCATCTTTGAGTCTAACAGGTATCGCACTAGCACTATTATTCATTGTCCTTCTGCCTATTAAAGGATTGCTATACTTCCTGACCATCAACCACTTTAAGTTTCGCGTGCGTACTTCCCTACTCGCTTCTTTATCACTGTTTAACTACAGCGAGTTCGGGCTCATTGTCGGTGGCCTGGCGTACAAAATGGGGTGGATGCCGAGTGACATGCTCGCAGCCATTGCTGTAGCGGTTTCACTATCCTTTATTATCTCAGCACCTCTAAATCGCTTGGGCCATAAAATTTATCAACATTCCGGTAAATGGTTACAAGAAACGGCTGCAGAGAAACTCAACCAACGTGACCAGTTGATCAACCCGGGACATGCTCAAGTACTTATTCTAGGCATGGGGCGAATTGGCACCGGTGCATATGACGAGCTACGCGCACGTTACGGCAAGATTTCTCTGGGGATTGAGATCCGTGAAGAAGCAGCACAACAACACCGTTCAGAAGGACGTAATGTCATTTCAGGGGATGCTACCGACCCAGATTTTTGGGAACGAATCCTAGATACTGGTCACGTAAAGTTAGTTTTATTGGCAATGCCACACCATCAAGGTAATCAAACGGCACTAGAACAACTTCAGCGTAGAAACTACAAAGGGCAAATTGCCGCTATTGCAGAATATCCAGACCAACTAGAAGGTTTGTTGGAAAGTGGTGTGGACGCTGCCTTTAATATATACAGCGAAGCAGGTAGTGGTTTTGCGCGACACGTGTGCAAACAACTAGAACCTCAGTTCACTTCAATAAAATAACCCTAAAAATACGCAACAACGCTACTACCAATTAAAAGCCTTTCTATCAATAGAGAGGCTTTTTTGTTTAATTTTCATACCAAACCTTAATTCCATTCATCAAAACAACAAATAAGTTAAATATTATTTAACCAACAAGGCTTTTTATCATTTTTTTAATCACAAAACGTTGCTTTTTTTACT
This sequence comes from Vibrio sp. VP6, assembly GCF_028823755.1. Taxonomy (NCBI): domain Bacteria; kingdom Pseudomonadati; phylum Pseudomonadota; class Gammaproteobacteria; order Vibrionales; family Vibrionaceae; genus Vibrio; species Vibrio sp. VP6. Next base: position 25,377 of record NZ_JAPEID010000009.1, on the reverse strand, counting down.
CAGAATGGCAAATTGAATCCATACCGATTAGAAATTGTTTAGTTTAGAAAGGATGTTGTATGTGTTCAGTATTTGGGATTTTAGACATTAAAAGTGATGCAGCGGCACTGCGTCCTATCGCGTTAGAAATGTCGAAAAAGCTTCGTCACCGTGGCCCTGACTGGTCTGGTATCTACTCTTCAGAAAGAGCAATCCTAGCTCACGAGCGCTTGGCTATCGTTGGTCTAAATAGCGGTGCTCAACCACTATACAGCCCTGATAAAAAACTAATCCTTGCCGTTAACGGTGAGATCTACAACCACAAAGAGATTCGCGCTCGCTACGAAGGCAAGTACGAATTCCAAACAGACTCTGACTGTGAAGTTATTTTAGCGCTGTATCAAGACATGGGAGCAGATCTTCTTGAAGAACTAAACGGTATTTTTGCTTTCGTACTGTACGATGAAGAAAAAGATGAGTACCTAGTAGGTCGTGACCATATCGGTATCATTCCACTTTACCAAGGTTACGATGAACACGGTAACTACTACGTCGCTTCCGAAATGAAAGCACTCGTACCCGTTTGTAAAACAGTCAGCGAATTCCCTCCAGGTTCGCACTACAGCTCAAAAGATGCAGAACCTCAGCGTTACTACATCCGTGACTGGAACGAATATGCTGCTGTTCAAGGTAACAGCACGAGTAAAGAAGAACTAACAGAAGCACTGGAAGCAGCGGTGAAACGTCAACTAATGACTGACGTACCATACGGCGTACTACTATCTGGTGGTCTGGATTCATCCATCACATCTGCGGTAGCAAAACGCTATGCTGCGATGCGTATCGAAGACGATGAAAAATCAGAAGCATGGTGGCCTCAACTTCACTCTTTTGCGGTTGGTCTTGAAGGCGCTCCAGACTTAAAAGCAGCACGTGAAGTGGCAGAAAAAATTGGCACCGTTCACCACGAAATGACATACACCATTCAAGAAGGTTTGGATGCTATTCGTGACGTGATTTACCACATCGAGACTTATGACGTAACAACGATTCGTGCCTCAACACCGATGTTCCTCATGGGCCGTAAAATCAAGGCAATGGGCATCAAAATGGTGCTTTCTGGTGAAGGCGCTGATGAAATCTTCGGTGGCTACTTGTACTTCCACAAAGCGCCAAACGCAAAAGAGTTCCACGAAGAAACGGTTCGTAAACTGCTGGCTCTAAACATGTTTGACTGTGCCCGTGCGAACAAATCGTTGGCGGCATGGGGCGTTGAAGGCCGTGTACCATTCTTGGATAAAGAGTTCATTGACGTCGCAATGCGCCTAAACCCTGCAGACAAAATGTGTGGCAACGGTAAGATGGAAAAACACATTCTTCGCGAATGTTTTGAGCATTACTTACCAGACTCAATCGCTTGGCGTCAAAAAGAGCAGTTTTCTGATGGCGTAGGTTACAGCTGGATTGACACTTTGAAGGCCGTAGCAGAAGAGAAAGTGACCGATCAACAGATGGAAACGGCTCAGTACCGCTTCCCATACAACACACCAACAACTAAAGAAGGTTACGTATACCGCGAAATTTTTGAGGAGTTGTTCCCATTACCATCAGCTGCAGAATGTGTACCAGGTGGTCCTTCTGTAGCGTGTTCATCAGCGAAAGCGATTGAGTGGGATGAGTCATTCAAGAACTGTGTTGACCCTTCAGGCCGTGCAGTGCAAACCGTTCACAACGACGCTTACTAAGTAGAATTGGGCTGGAGCAGCAATCCAGCCCAATTATTTAACTTGTTGACGTTAAGATCAAAAAGAGGTGCGTGCGCACCTCTTTTTTGTGTTGGTGTTATTAGCGACTACTTTAAGTCTAAATCGGTGTTATCAATGCTAACTGGTACTCGCTTCGAGATCATTTGCACCAACATGATTGAACGCTTCTCTCCGTCTTGTTCTTGGAAAATGGCATCAATACCTGCAAATTGTCCGCTCTTAACACGAACCTGATCACCTGGTTTAGGCATGCATTCGGATATGTTTTTTTCTGTGCAGCATTTCTCTAGCTGCTTCAACTCAAACACAAGATCGCCTTGAACTTCTTTTGGTTGGGCACCAAATCGAACAAAGTCGACAACACCGCGCGTCGACCGAACCGACGTAAAGTTCGAGCCTTGTTCATAATCAAAACGTGCAAATACATAACAAGGAAACAACGGTTCTTCGACCTTTTTTCGCTTACCGCGCAAGATTTTTTCGACTTCTACAGTTGGGTAGAAGCACTCAACACCTTGATTTTCAAGATGCTGCTTAGCCCTTATTTGTTCTCCACGCTTACAATAAAGTAAATACCAACGTTTCATTTTATTACTAGCCAATTATATTTTTGTTTCATCCTAGCATTAAGCTAAAGGTGAGTCATGAATATTCAAATTATCCATAAGAAGAACATTATACATTGTTCGCATAACTTACACTTTTTCAAAAGGTTAAGAAAATAAGTCCATAGGCAAAAATGAAAATTAAGTTTGTAACACACACCAACCACCAACAAAAGCTCCACAAAATCAAAAATAAACAGTGACTTAACAATGTTATTTAGTCGTAAGGCAAAATTTTATTGTTTGTAAGCAGTTAAATTGCAATGTATACGTAGGTGTCGTTAAAAAATGTAATAACTACTATTAGAAGAGCTTATGTCAAACCAACATCAATATTTCGGTCACCCTCGTGGCTTGTTCTTATTGTTCGGCACAGAACTCTGGGAACGATTTTCCTACTACGCAATGCGTGCCATTCTAGTACTCTACTTAACTGATACCACAATGAATGGTGGTTTGGGCTGGTCAACGAAAGACGCGCTCGACCTTTATGGCATTTACACCGGCCTTGTTTACATTACCCCATTGATTGGTGGTTACCTTGCCGATAACTACCTTGGCCAACGCCGCTCAATTTTGCTTGGTGGTGCATTAATGGCTATCGGCCAGTTCACACTGGCACTTCCGGCTGACGCACTAGGCTTCGGAGCACTTCACACTTTCTATTTAGGTCTTGCTCTGCTTATTTGTGGTAACGGTCTATTCAAGCCAAATATCTCTACCATGGTTGGCGACCTTTACAATGAAGGTGATAACCGTCGTGATGGCGCTTTCACTATCTTCTACATGGGTATCAACCTTGGTGCTCTGCTAGCCGGCGTGGTTTCTGGATCTGTAACGAACTCATTTGGTTGGAAAGCAGGTTTCGTAGCAGCGGGCGTGGGTATGATAATCAGCCTTGTCATGCAAATGTCGCTTTCACAGTCTTGGCTTGGTGATATTGGCCGTGAGCCAGCCGCGAAACGCGACCTAAACAATAAGAACGCCAAAACAAAACAGCCTCTTACCAAAGAAGAAGTAGATCGCATTAAAGTTATCTTGGTGATGAGCCTGTTTACTATCGTATTCTGGGCTGGTTTCGAGCAAGCTGGCGGTCTGATGAACATTTACACTCAGCAGTACACCGATCGTATGATTGGCGGTTTTGAAGTACCTGCAGCTTGGTTCCAGTCACTAAACCCATTCTTTATCATTACGCTTGCGCCTGTCCTTGCGGTTCTATGGGTGAAACTAGGTAAACGTGAACCAAACTCACCAGCGAAATTTGCTTTAGCTATGTTCTTCTTGGCACTAGGCTTCCTATGCATGGTTGGTGCAGTAATGGAACAAGGTGGTGATACTAACGTGAAAACATCCATGCTATGGCTAGTTGGCGCGTTCTTCTTCCATACTTTGGGCGAACTGTGTCTATCCCCTATTGGTCTGTCTCTTGTAACCAAACTGGCTCCGCTACGTCTTGCATCGTTGATGATGGGTGCATGGTTTGGTTGTAACGCTATTGCGAACTATGTCGCTGGTTACGTGGGTTCTCATGTGGGTGAACTGGGTGCAATGGCTATCTTTAGTGGCATCGCAGTAACCGCATTGATTAGTGGTGTGATTCTAATGTTATTCTCGAACACGCTTGTTCGTTGGATGCACGGTGCAGAAAACACTCACAGCACTGCAGAACAAATTGAAGAGCAACAAACACAAGTTGCTTAACATGGTTTCAAAGTTACTAAAAAGGGTCGCAATCGCGACCCTTTTCTGTATTCATTCAGTACAGAAAACCAAAGCTCTACAGCTTGCTGCGTACTAGTTCTGCCATCATATCAATATGCATGTCATCGTCGTTAAGGCATGGAATATAGTGGAACTGCTCACCACCCGCTTCCATAAAGATCTCTTTGTTCTCTCCAGCTATTTCTTCCAAAGTTTCTAAACAATCAGATGAAAATGCAGGAGTCATGATATCAATTTTCTTCACGCCTTTACTGGTGATGGTTTCCAATGTTTTATCAGTGTAAGGCTGTAGCCACTCTTCTCGGCCAAAACGAGACTGATAAGACATACCAATCTGATCCGATGATAAACCAAGCGCCTCACCAAGCAAGCGAGTGGTCGCTTCACAATGCTGAGGATAAATGTCGCCATTGTCTGCATAACGTTTAGGAATACCGTGATATGAACACAGCAAGTAATCCCCTTTGCCATACTCTTCCCAGTATTGTTGAACCGAGTGCGCAAGCGCTTCGATGTACATTGGATGATCGTGATAATCGCGAATAAAGCTGAATGCTGGCATCACTGGCAGTTGCTTAAACGCTTTTGTGATTCCATCAGACACGGCTGCGGTGGTTGTCCCAGAATATTGTGGGTACAACGGTAGCACAATAACCTCTTCCACACCTTGAGCGATAAGAGCTTCAAAACCAGATTGAAGGCTTGGGTTGCCATAAGTCATGCCGAGTTCCACAGGCATATCGAGATGCTGAGCAAGTTTCTTTGCCTGGCGTTTGGAATACACCATTAAAGGTGAGCCCTCTTCCATCCATACCGATTCATACAACTTAGCGACCTTTGGCGAGCGTATTGGAAGAATCACACCATGTAAAATTGGACACCAAAGCCATCGTGTCATATCGACTACACGATGATCATGAAGAAACTGACTTAAGAAGCGCTTAACCGCTGGAGCGGTAGGTTCATCAGGTGTTCCTAGGTTAACCAGTAACACACCTTGTTTATTTTTAGTTTGCATTGCGTCCCTTTGTTTTCCCAGCATATAAAATGTATAAAAAAAGCGACCTTACGGCCGCTTCACTATAACAAAATTATTAAAAATTTTGATAATAGGTATTACCTATTATGCTAATGCCTTCTCGATATCAGCACTTACTTCAGCAACTTGCTTAGTACCGTCAAATTTTAGGTACTTAGTTTTGCCTGCTGCAGCTTCTTTACCGTAGTAATCGATAAGTGGTGCAGTTTGCTCGTGGTAAACACCTAGACGTGCACGTACTGTTTCTTCTTTATCGTCATCGCGAACAACAAGATCTTCACCCGTTACGTCGTCTTTACCTTCCACTTTAGGTGGGTTGTAAACAACGTGGTAAGTACGACCTGAAGGAAGGTGAGCACGACGACCAGCCATACGCTCAACGATCACATCGTCAGCTACGTCGAATTCGATAACGTAATCTACTTCAACGCCCATTTCTTTTAGGCCATCAGCCTGAGGAATAGTGCGTGGGAAACCATCTAGTAGGAAACCTTTCTCACAATCGTCTTGAGCGATACGCTCTTTGATAAGACCAAGGATGATTTCATCAGAAACTAGCTGACCAGCGTCGATAACAGCTTTAGCTTGTTTGCCAAGTTCTGTACCTGCTTTGATAGCAGCACGAAGCATATCACCAGTAGAGATTTGTGGAATACCGTATTTATCCATGATGAAGTTTGCTTGTGTGCCTTTACCTGCACCTGGAGCACCTAGAAGAATGATGCGCATGATTTATCCTCTTTTATATTTAAGATTTATACCGAAGCTCACAATAGCTGTGCTTCGCAGGCATAAACCCTAGAAGCGCTCGCAACGATAAGTTTCGGTATAAGGTATATAGGCGGGCAAAAATACACGCCTTATTACTCACATTCAAGTCACAGATTCTATCACAGGTTCACAGAGCAAAGAGTGAATAAAGACTAAAGAATGTTAACAACACCCTCTTTCTGCAGCTATTGATTATTAACTCAACACCTGTAATGCAAAATTTTGCGACAACAAACAAAAAGCTCGCATTATGCGAGCTTTTCGATATTGATGACTTATTAAACCTTAGTCAAAAGCTTGTTGATAGCACCCACGAACTGCGTTGGATCTTCCATCGAGCCGCGCTCTGCTAACATGGCTTGACCAAGTAGCACTTCGACCCAACGGCCAAACGCTTCTTCATCCGCTTCATCCGCCATGCGCTTAACAAGTTCGTGCTCTGGGTTGATTTCAAAGATGTATTTCACTTCTGGCACAGCTTGACCTGCGGCAGCAAGCAGCTTCGCCATCTGAGTCCCCATCTCGTAATCATCCGTCACAACGACTGCGGGTGTAGATGCAAGTTTAAAGGTCGTACGCACGTCTTTCACGCGGTCACCCAAGTAAGACTTGGCACGCTCAACAACCGATTTGAACTCTTCTTCGGTTTCTTTTTGCTTTTCTTTATCGGCTTCGTCTTCAAACTTACTCAAGTCAAGGCCAGCTTTTGTAATCGATTGGAACTGCTTACCATCAAACTCAGTTAGGTAGTTCATCAACCACTCGTCAATGCGGTCGAACATCAGAATGACTTCAATGCCTTTCGCTTTAAACTGCTCTAAGTGAGGGCTATTCTTCGCCGCCGCGTAGCTATCTGCAGTTAAGTAGTAGATCTTATCTTGACCTTCTTTCATGCGCTCAACGTAGGATGCGAGACCAACGGTTTGTTCCGCAGAATCAACTTCTGTTGAAGCAAAACGCAACAGACCTGCAATTTTCTCTTTGTTCGCAAAGTCTTCCGCTGGGCCTTCTTTCAACACTAGGCCAAACTCTTTCCAGAATGATTGGTATTTTTCTTCATCATTCTTCGCCATGCGCTCAAGCATAGTCAGTACACGTTTCGTGCATGCATTGCGTAGCGACTGAGTCACTTTGTTGTCTTGTAGAATTTCACGCGATACGTTTAGCGGCAGGTCGTTTGAATCAATCAAACCACGTACGAAACGTAGATAAGACGGCATAAACTGTTCAGCATCATCCATAATGAACACACGTTGCACGTACAGTTTCAGACCTGACTTATGATCACGATTCATCATATCCCATGGCGCTTTCGATGGGATGTAAAGTAGGCTAGTGTAGTCGTTTTTACCTTCTACGCGGTTGTGGCTCCACACCAACGGATCAGCGAAATCATGTGAAACGTGTTTGTAGAATTCTTGGTATTCTTCATCTGAGATATCTGCTTTATTACGCGTCCACAACGCTTGAGCTTTGTTGATTTGCTCCCACTTCTTCTCATCTGTCTCTTTACCGTCTTCATCACGCACTACAGTTTGGATAGAAACAGGAATGCCGATGTGATCCGAGTACTTGCTGATGACATCGCGCAAGCGCCATTCATTTAAAAACTCTTTACCTTCGTCACGCATGTGAAGAATGATGTCGGTACCACGAGATTCTTTAGTGATGTTTTCAATGGTGTACTCACCTTCACCAGCAGAATGCCATTGCACTGCTTCGTCTGCTGGCAAACCTGCTGCACGAGTGCGCACGGTCACCGCATCAGCAACGATAAATGCAGAGTAGAAACCAACACCAAATTGACCGATCAATTGCGAGTCTTTGCTTTGCTCTTCTGAAAGCTTTGAGAAGAATTCCGCGGTGCCTGATTTTGCGATGGTGCCTAAATGTTCGATAACGTCATTGCGGCTCATACCGATACCGTTATCAGAAATCGTTAGGGTATTTGCACTTTCATCAAATGACAGCTTAACGCCAAGATCTGCGTTACCTTCATATAAATCTGGATTCGAAAGTGCCTGAAAACGCAATTTGTCTGATGCATCTGATGCGTTAGAAATCAGCTCGCGCAAAAAGATCTCTTTATTGGAATAAAGAGAATGGATCATTAAATGAAGTAGTTGTTTTACTTCTGATTGAAAACCACGAGTTTCTTTATTTTGAGATACGGTTTCGCTCATGTGTGCTCCATAACATCTAAACTAACAGGCTTTTTCAGGGACGACTTTGTGATTTAGTCCCATGAAATCACCACACTAAGATGTCATTTAACATGTGGCTGACAAATGTAAATTCAAGGTCAATATTGCTAAAAACGGTGTTTTTTTAGAAAAATTTAATTATCCTACCCCCCTAAAAGCATCTAAAACGTCGCGTATCTCCCATGCGCAAACGTAATTTTGTGATATAAATCACCATAATTACAACATCATCCATCTAAGAAGAACTAAATGACTAACATCGGCACCAAATTTCTACTTGCTCAAAGGTTTACCTTTGATCCAAATAGTAATTCGCTCGCTGACCAACAAAGCGGCAACGAAGTTGTACGATTAGGAAGCAACGAAAGCCGTATACTCCTGATGTTGGCGGAGAGACCAAACGAAGTTTTAACCCGTAACGAGCTTCACGAGTTTGTTTGGCGTGAGCAAGGTTTTGAGGTGGATGACTCAAGCCTGACTCAAGCGATTTCTACTCTGCGTAAGATGTTGAAGGATTCAACCAAATCTCCAGAGTTTGTTAAAACCGTTCCAAAACGAGGCTATCAACTCATTTGTACTGTTGAACGCCTAAGCCCACTTTCTTCAGACTCAAGCTCAATTGAAGTTGAAGAGCCAGCTTCTGATAACAATGACGCCTCTGCTAATGAGGTAGAAACGATCGTAGAGCCGTCTTTGGCGACGCCTTCTGACGCAATCGTTGAACCAGAAGCGCCAGTAGTACCTGAAAAAGCACCTGTGGCTTCTGCTGTGAATCCATGGATTCCACGCGTTATTTTATTTTTGGCACTATTACTACCGATTTGCGTACTGCTGTTTACAAACCCTGCGGAATCTCAGTTCCGTCAGATTGGTGAGTATCAGAACGTACCAGTGATGACACCTGTAAATCACCCGCAAATCAACAACTGGTTGCGTTCTATTGAGCAGTGCATTGAACGCTACGTTAAGCACCATGCTGAAGACTCGTTACCAGTGGAAGTAATTGCCACTGGCGGACAAAATAACCAGCTGATTTTGAACTACATTCATGACAGCAACCACTCGTATGAGAACGTGACATTGCGTATTTTCGCAGGTCAAAACGATCCAACAGACATCTGCAAATAAAGGAGGCCAGCATGAAGATTAAAGTAGCATCTGCGGTTTTGGCCGTATCTATCCTTTTCAGTGGTTGGTTGTACTGGGGCAGTGACCTTAAAGTTGAGCAAGTGCTTACGTCAAATGAATGGCAGTCAACCATGGTGACTGTGATTACTGATAACTTGCCAGACGATACCGTAGGCCCGTTACGTCGAGTGAATGTGGAGTCGAACGTTAAGTACCTGCCGAATGGCGATTACATTCGCGTGGCAAACATCAAACTGTTCGCACAAGGCTCGACGGCTGAATCGACAATTAATATTTCAGAGAAAGGGCGCTGGGAAGTGAGTGATAACTATCTACTTGTTTCTCCTTCTGAATTCAAAGATATTTCTTCTTCTCAATCCAAGGATTTTTCTGAAGCGCAACTACGTTTGATTACTCAAATCTTTAAGCTAGATGCAGAACAAAGCCGCCGAATTGACGTGGTTAATGAGAAGACTCTGCTATTAACTAGCCTAAATCACGGTTCTACGGTACTGTTTAGAAACTGAATTTAATTAGTGATAAGGGGGCAAGATGCCCCCTTAATTTTTTCTCATGGATTGGTTAGACACTTTCACTCTCTTTTTCGGCTCGCTCGTTGCAAATACGTTGGCATCTCTTTCTGGTGGCGGCGCCGGTTTGCTACAGTTTCCTCTACTTATTTTTCTTGGCTTACCGTTCTCCGTTGCACTAGGCACTCATAAAGTGGCTTCTGTTGCTTTAGGCTTGGGCGCTGCAAGCACTCACCTCAAAGCCGGCACCATTAAATTGCCCATCGCCCTTTATCTGATTTTTGTTGGCAGTATAGGTGTTGTGATTGGCGCAAACCTCATCGTTCATATCCCTGATGGTATTGCGGAAAAGATGCTAGGCAGTATGATTCTGGCACTCGGTATTTATTCCCGCTTGAAAAAGCAGCTGGGGCAAACCGAAATCATTAAGCGTCGCAATCAATTGGGTTGGATTCTTGGTGGTATTGGCATCATGTTGATAGGCATCGTCAACGGGTCTTTAACCGCTGGTTCTGGGTTGCTTGTCACTCTCTTTCTTGTGCGTTGGTTTGGGTTCGATTACAAACAAGCGGTCGCCTACACCATGATTTGTGTCGGCCTGTTTTGGAATGGTATTGGTGGCGTCGCGGTTGTACAAGCAGGAGCACCTATTCACTGGGCTTGGTTACCAGTATTGTTGTTGAGCTCTTTTCTTGGGGGCAGTTTAGGCGCGTGGGCCGCAACTCGCTATAGCAACCGAGTGATTAAAATTGCGTTCGAAATTCTCACGTTTGCCGTGGGCATCAAATTGCTGGTTTAACCAAGTTAAAAGGAAATTTTCATGGATAAAGCAATCATTGATATTTATTACTGCCGCCAGTGCAACTGGATGTTGCGTTCGACTTGGTTATCGCAAGAGTTGCTGCATACTTTTAGCGAAGAAATCGACACCATCAGTTTGCATCCAGACACAGGTGGTCGATTCGAGATTTTCTGCAATGGCCAGCAAATTTGGGAACGTAAGAAGGACGGCGGTTTTCCTGAGGCAAAAGTACTAAAACAGCGCGTAAGAGACATTATCGACCCAGAGCGCGATCTCGGTCATTCCGATACAAAATAAGGGAACACTCGGTTCCCTTATTTAAATCATTTTCGTAGCGACTAACCTTAGTTGGTCGTTAAATCGTCGTCTGCGCCAGCACTTCACCTTCTGGCGTTTGAACACTGAGCGTATTCCCATCCAGTAATCCAAAACTTCTTGGTAAACCGTTACGCGGGAAGGTCATTGAACCAGGGTTAAAGATCACCACACCCTCTTTCATTTCGGCTACGGGAACATGCGTATGACCATGAGCGATGATGTCACCCTCTCGCAAAGGTGGTCTTTTATCGCTGTTGTACAAATGGCCATGCGTCAGAAAGATTCGCTTACCAGACTCTAGCAATACCCATGCGTAATCCATCATCATTGGGAAGTTCAGCAGCATTTGATCTACTTCGCTGTCACAGTTACCGCGTACGGAAATGATTTGCTGACTGTATTGGTTGAGAAGCTCCGCCACTTGGGGCGGGTTATACCCTTCCGGAATCGGGTTGCGTGGTCCGTGGTTCAACGTGTCACCCAACAGCACCAAATGCTTTGCACCTGATGCTAGGAATAACTTGATGGTTTCTTCGGTTGCTGGCAAAGAGCCATGCAGGTCTGAGGCAAAAAATAGTTTCACGACGTTGTCTCCTCAAAATGTATGAGGCTATTCTACGGCATTCTGACGTATGCTCAACCGACTTCCCGATTACTGATGACGCACAGTCTCAATCAGCATTGGTAGCAAATGGAACCAAGCAAAATATCCGGCACCGACTAAAACTAATGTCCAAAAAACCATCGAAATGAACTTCGACTTCGCTAAATGGTGTAACGGGTCCGGTTCCCCACACCCTGGACATGTGTGAGCACGTTTCGATATTTGTTTCTCACACACAGGGCAAGAGACTAAAGGCATGATTTAAATTCCTCAACTATATGCTTAGGGCACAAAGAATAGCGCCTGTGAAAATATATGCAACATCACTAATAATCAATATCTTAGAGATTGACGCATGTCGCTGACTTGAGAAAAATATTACGCATGTTACTTACACAGTTTAGCCATCCTCTCTGACCATACCATTAATCACGATATTGTTGTAACTCACCATGCCGATCACTTCCCCATCTTCAATCACGGGCGCGCGGCTGATCCCAAATCGCTCAAACAGACGAGCACAGTATTTGACGTTCATATCTGGATCGACACACAAAGCAGGCTTAGTCATGATTTCGTAGATATTGGTGCGCTGAGGGGCACGGTTATTTGCCAACACTTTCTTCGCAATATCATTCATTAACACAATGCCGTATTCGTCGTTGTCATCGCGCTTTTTGACCACCAGCGCTTTCACTTGATATTTCTTTGCCAGAGTAATGCCTTCGTATACGGTCATCAGGCCATCTACCATAACGTAAGTAGCAGCCATGACGTCCCTTACTCGTACTATCGTTTGATTACTCATAGTTCATCCTCAACCACCTTGGTCAACGTTTCGACTTGATGCGCAACACCTACGGCATCCTCGATATCAATTTGAATCGCAATCCCCTGCCCCGACTCTCGGTCGAACTCTCCCACTTCATTAATGGTCTCAAGTATGTGCCGAGAAAGGTGCTCTTCCACCACAAAAAGCAGAACATCCTTTTGTACTTCTAGGGTTAATCCAAAAAACGTCCGCTTCTGATTTAAACCTTGACCACGAGCATTATTGATCACGGTCGCCCCCGTTGCTCCTGCATCACGAGCCGCATCGAGCACCTTGTCTGTTTTGCTGTCTTCAACAAACGCGAGTATCAATTTAAAGCGCATTTTCTTCGTCCTCCGAGGTGTCTTTATTAAGCCACTGAGTAATTTGCGCATACCCCATTACGGATATCATTGGAAACAAACTGGCGAAGGCGATAAGCCCAAAGCCATCAATCATCGGATTCCTGCCTGGCACAGTTGACGCTAATCCTAGCCCAAGCGCCGTCACTAAAGGCACTGTCACGGTAGAGGTGGTGACACCACCTGAATCGTAGGCAAGTGGAATGATCAACTTAGGCGCGTAAAAGGTTTGAATCACCACGACGATATACCCCGCAATGATGTAGTAATGAATCGGGTCGCCCACCACAATACGATAGCTGCCAAGCGCGATACCTATCGCTACGCCTAAAGCAACCGCAACTCGTAAGCCATTTACACTAATACTGCCACCAGACACTTGATTGGCTTTGATGGCCACTGCAATCAAAGATGGCTCAGCAATGGTCGTACTAAAGCCGATAAAAAAAGCAAAGGTGTACACCCAATAATAGTCGACCCACTCTAACGCCTGCCCAATAGAGACTTTAAACTCTCGGACGAATTCAGGAGCGGTCAACTGCACCGCCATTGTTTCGCCCAACGGAAACAATGCCATCTCCAAACCGAGTAAAAATAACGATAACCCAACAATGACATACGCAAAACCGAGCAACACTTTTTTGAGGTTATTCACTGGGCGGCGCAGCACAGCCAATTGAAAGCCAAAAATAATCGCCGCAATCGGGATCACATCACGAATGGTGGACAGCAACGTATCTAAGAAATGTTCGAATGAAATCATGTAACGGCCATCCCATAAATCATGACAAACATCATTGGCAGTAAAGAGGCAAACGCAATTAACCCAAAGCCATCCACCATAGGGTTACGCCCTTTAATGGCCGAAGCTAACCCTACTCCTAATGCCGTCACCAAAGGGACGGTAATTGTTGACGTGGTCACGCCACCCGAGTCGTAAGCAACGCCGATGATCGACTCTGGCGCAAACCAAGTGAGAGTCACAACGCCAACATAACCACCGATGATCATGTAATGAATTGGCCACCCTTTTAAGATGCGCAGCACCCCAATCACAATCGCAATCCCAACAGAAAAAGCCACCGTTATCCGCAGGCCAACGCCATACTCCGTCATGGATTGTTCGGAATTAGGGATCATCCCGCCTTCAGCCGCCACCTCTGAGGCCTCTTCTGCAACAGCAGTCAATGCTGGCTCTGCGATAGTGGTTCCAAACCCCAAGCAAAACGCAAAAATCAATAACCAAAACACACTGCCCTTTCGAGCAAAGGCTTGTGCCATATTTTCGCCAATGGGGAACAAGCCGAGTTCTAGCCCGAAAATAAAAAACGTCAGGCCTAGAATGACCAACAACAAACCAGAAAGAATCGAGACCAAGTTAGGTAAAGGCTCTTGCAGAACCACCAATTGGAAGAAGGTAATAACAATTACAATAGGAAGAAGATCGCGGGCACTGTTAAACAGAGCGCGGAACAAAGCAGTGAGTGCTTCCATGCAAATCCTCCCTTTGACGAACAAGTTATTGGCTCTGAAGGCGAGACCTGTCCGGTGATATCCTTATCATCTACTCTCAGTGTGGCATAAATTTCTACTCACAAACGTGAACAACCTTATGTCACCACTAACATTTGGTTACATTTTCCCAATATGTGAACTGGATGAGCCACCACGAAAATTTATCTGAAAGATGGAAGAACGCATGATAAGGAGCGCGGAACTGATCAAGCGAGGCGCAAAACGACTATAATGTTCTAATATATTGACATTCAAAGAGATGCTATGAAGATATTACTTACAGGTGGAACTGGGTTTATAGGATCTGAGTTACTCAAACTGCTCACCACTCATCAGATAGTGTTACTGACCCGATCGCCAGACCAAGCCAAACAGCACTTGCAGTACGCTGATTTAGGTAATATTGAGTACCTTGCTTCTCTTGATGAACTCGCCGATCTCAACAACATAGATGCCGTCATCAACCTCGCAGGAGAACCAATCGCAGACAAGCGTTGGACGGAGCAACAAAAAGAGAAAATTTGCGACAGTCGCTGGAAAATTACCGAGCAAATTGTTGAGCTGATTCACGCCAGTACCGAACCGCCTTCTGTGTTTCTTAGCGGATCTGCTGTCGGTTATTACGGCGACCAGCAGGATCATCCGTTCGATGAGTGTCTTCATGTGAATAACGACGATTTCCCGCATATGGTTTGCGCTAAGTGGGAACAAATCGCCAAACGAGCTGAGTCCGAACAAACCCGCGTTTGCTTTCTCCGGACAGGCGTCGTACTCGGGCTTAATGGCGGAGCACTCGCGAAAATGCTCTTGCCTTACAAATTGGGGTTAGGCGGACCGCTTGGCAATGGCAATCAATACATGCCTTGGATTCATATCCTCGATATGGTTCGTGCCATTATGTACCTGCTTGAAACCCCTCACGCGCATGGTGCCTTCAACATGTGCGCCCCTCACCCTGTGACTAACCGGATATTTAGCCGGACGTTAGCGAAAACACTCAAACGTCCTCATATTCTATTCACACCTAAATGGGTCATGGCATTGGTAATGGGAGAATCGGCATGTTTGCTGTTTGACAGTATGCGAGCCAAACCTAAGAAACTCACCGAGCTTGGCTTTAAATTTAGTTACTCAAGAATAGAACCAGCACTGAAGCACTTGCTTCAAGATAGAAGCTGTTGAATGATAAAGCTTATCTGTCTCTCGCATTAAGCTAACACATGAATAAATTCATCCTCATTACGGGTTGCTCAACGGGCATCGGGTACGTTTGTGCTCATGCACTCCATAAACAAGGCTTTAACGTCATCGCCTCTTGTAGAAAGCTTGATGACGTTCAACGACTCCAATCAGAAGGGTTAACCTGTATCCAGCTCGACCTCGACGACCCAATAAGCATCACTAGTGGCGCAAAACAAGCGATCGAATTGGCTCAAGGCCAGCTTTATGCCCTGTTCAATAACGGCGCATATGGTCAGCCCGGTGCATTAGAAGATCTGCCTACCGAAGCATTGAAAGCGCAATTTCAAACCAACTTTTTTGGTTGGCACCAATTGGTTCAAGAGGTGCTACCCACTATGCGTGCTCAAGGTGAAGGACGCATTATTCAAAACAGTTCCGTCTTGGGTTTTGCCGCAATGAAGTATCGTGGGGCGTACAACGCCTCAAAGTTTGCCCTAGAAGGGTGGACAGATACATTACGGCTCGAACTTGCTGATACCGACATCAAAGTGGCGTTGATAGAGCCCGGCCCCATTGAAACGCAATTTAGACACAACGCTCTGCACGCTTTTGAGCAATGGATTGACGTAGATTCAAGCCCTCACCGTATCGCGTATGAAGGACAGAAAAAGCGTTTAGATAACGATAAATCGAATAATCGATTCGTGCTGCCCGCAGAAGCTTGTATCGAACCCGTTCTTCACGCACTAACCAGCAATAAACCTAAAATTCGCTATCGCATTACGACACCAACCAAGTTGTTTGCGATTTTGAAACGATTATTACCCACTCGTGTCCTCGATAAAATTTTGCGACAAGCCGCATAGAAATATTTTGTCGCAATGTAATTTCATCGTAACAATGTGATGTCATTATGAGCACGTAGGTTAAAAAAACCTCACGCGCTCGAATCAATTTCTTATTAAGTTTATCAATTAAGACTTCCTCTTAAGATTTTGAACTTAAAAAGATTTGGTATCGCCACCCAGTATGTTTTGTACGAATGCGAGGCAACAATGACATTAAATCAGCTGAACTGGCTTAGTGTGGGTGTAGTGTTGACGATGTTCATCCTATTTTGATACCACACCTTGCACGATGCCATGCTCTGCTATCTAACGTGCGAGAACCTCCAATTTAATTGCACTTTCGCTTGCAAATAGGATAACGCTGCTTCGGCAGCGTTTTTCCTAATATGCTCGACCCGCTTGATTTTCCATTCAATTAGCTCCATATCTACAGACATCGACCCGAATTAAAAGCAAGGACACTCAGATGCAATCCCCATTTATCGTTGAGTTAACAGAACAGAATTTTAGAGAAGTGCTTGAAGGATCAATGAACACGCCCGTTCTGATTCATTTTTGGGCCAACGCTCAACCAGAAAGCGCACAAGTGCTACCTGAGTTGCAAGCTCTCACTCAACAGTACAATGGTGCTTTTACATTGGCTCTGCTGAACTGTGAAGATCAACCAGCGCTTGCTTCCCAATTTGGTGTTCAAGTACTGCCAACAATCGCGTTGTTTGTTAATGGACAAGCGGTCGATGGCTTAGGCGGGCCTCAACCAATCGAAGCGATTGGCGCAATGCTACAAAAACATTTGCCAAGCCCTGACGAGCAACTATTGAAGCAAGTAAGCGAACTGCTTCAACAAGGCGAACATGCACAAGCTCTGAACGTCATTCAAACACTGTCAGATGAACTGCAATCACGCGGTGATGTAAAATTAGCGAAAGCCGATTGTTTGCTAGAAACCAAACAATTCGAATTAGCACAAGAGTTGTTAGCAACCATCCCACTTGAGTATCACGACAACTCTTACAAAAGCTTAATCGCGAAACTGGAACTGCATCAGCAAGCGGCTGAAAGTCCAGAATTAAAGCGCTTGGAACAAGAGTTGGCAGCTAACCCAGACAATTTCGAATTGGCGTGTGAGCTAGCAGTACAATACAACCAAGTGGGTCGTGATGAAGAAGCGCTAGAGCTACTTTGGAACATTTTAAAAGTAAACCTAGGCGCGCAAGATGGCGAAGTGAAGAAGACTTTTATGGATATCCTAAGCGCATTAGGACAAGGCAACGCTATTGCAAGTAAATATCGTCGCCAGCTGTACTCCATCTTGTACTAAACCCAGAGTTCTTCTAAAAATAAGACAATAAAGGCCGGAAATCCGGCCTTTGTTTTGCCTAAAATCGCCCCGCTATCGTTTCTTCTCAACATCTTCGATTGTCTACAACCCCAAAATGCGTGAAAATGAATCAGTTATTATGCACTCAAGGGAATAAATCATGCCTATCGATTCACTGATCACTATCGGTATTTTCGTCGTCCTCGCTGTCGTTATCTTGTCTTCAGCCATCAAAACGGTTCCACAAGGAAACAACTGGACAGTTGAGCGCTTTGGACGCTACACCCACACATTAAAGCCGGGTTTAAACTTGATCATTCCATTCGTTGATAAAATTGGTCAAAAAGTAAATATGATGGAACGTGTGCTTGATATTCCAGCACAAGAGGTCATTTCAAAAGATAACGCAAACGTGGTGATCGATGCGGTTGGTTTCGTTCAAGTTATCGATGCGGCTAAGGCGGCTTACGAAGTAAACGATTTAGAACACGCGATTCGTAATCTAACGCTAACGAATATTCGTACCGTACTTGGCTCGATGGAACTCGATGAAATGCTGAGCCAACGTGACATGATCAATACCAAGCTGCTAGCGATCGTGGACCAAGCAACAAACCCTTGGGGTGTAAAAGTCACGCGTATTGAAATAAAAGATGTTCAGCCACCAGCCGATCTAACTGCTGCAATGAACGCTCAGATGAAAGCAGAGCGTAATAAACGTGCTGAAATTCTCGAGGCTGAAGGTGTCCGTCAGGCAGAAATCCTCAAAGCAGAAGGTCACAAACAATCGCAGATTTTAAAAGCAGAAGGTGAAAAACAGTCTGCTATCCTCCATGCTGAAGCGCGTGAGCGTGCTGCTCAAGCGGAAGCAAAAGCGACTTACATGGTTTCCGAAGCCATCGCAAAAGGCGATATGCAAGCCGTTAATTACTTCATCGCGCAAGGCTACACAGAAGCTCTCAAGAGTATTGGTCAAGCTGAAAACGGAAAAATCATTATGCTACCTTTGGAAGCAACCGGACTCATGGGCTCTGTTGCGGGCATCGCAGAAATGTTTAAACAACAAAATAAAGATTAGGACCCAGTTATGGACTTGTTCAACCTGCTTGATGGCATAACATTTTGGCACTGGCTTGCATTCGGCTTTGTGCTGCTTGCCGTTGAGCTACTTGGTACAGCGGGTTACTTTCTGTGGTTGGGGTTATCGGCGTTATTAGTGGGAGCGTTATTGGCAGTGCTCCCTTTCGGCTGGCAACTTCAATGGTTATCTTTCGCGACTTTCAGCTTGCTGACAACTTGGTTATGGTGGCGACGCCAGTGGTCAAGAGACAAACAAGATGATCAAACAAGAGATCTCAACCAAAAGTACAAGCAGTTGATTGGCCGCAGCGTGATACTTGAGGAAGATTTTTCAATTGGGTTAAACAGAATTCGCATCGCCGATACCACCTGGTCAGCACAATGTGAGCAAAATATCCGAGCTGGTACTCGTGTAAAAATCGTCGCGATCGATGGAATAATCCTCATTGTGGAGCCTATTTCTGAGTAATTTATGTCAAAGTAATGAAGTAAAGACTGCTTCATTACTTTCTTTTCTCTCAACTCTTTTTATTTCATCGTGTTATTCAATTTGTCCTTAAAAAATAAGTAATATAAATATTATTAAATTCCATCTTGTAAATCCTATTGATATTCATCAACTAAGAATTAATCAAAAAGATAGTTCACTGCTTCCAGTCATTTTCAATCTAATTTCAATATAAAAAATAAAACAGTGTTGAATTAATTTTTGATCTTTCCAACTCCCTATACATACTTAATCCATAAGCATAAAGGTAAATGCTTATATTTTAGGTAAGTAGAAAAGTCTTTCCTACCGTTTTATTGATAACTGAGTTGGTCCTCACCATGCCAAAGGCAGAGTTTGTTCCAGCGCGGTTGGACACACAATGGGTGACACCATTTACTGCGGTATGTCTGAGCGGTATTAAGGTAGAGAGACATGTTTTTGTTTGAGCACTTAGCACGCCAAATACACAAACTTTGGGTAACAGGCGTAATAAAGTCTTAAACATAGAGGGTGATCGTTATGAAATTATTAGCCGGAATACTATTAATATGTTCAGCTACAATTCCATTTACTATTCAAGCAAATGGCGCTTCAGGAGGAAGAGCATTAGCACCTGAAGTGAAATGCGAATTACCAAATGGTAATGTCCACATGCTGCCACCGTTATATTGCAAAATGTATGACGGCAGAGAAGTAAAATAGAAAAAGGAGCCATTAGGCTCCTTTTTGATTATTCACTAATTGATTAGTGGAAGCTGTAAGGGATAAGAACTTGTAGACGTAGGTCTGTCTCGTCCGCGTCGCCAGCACCAGCGTACTCGTCACGCTCTAGGATTGTACCGTGTAGACGGATTGTAGAGCCTTTAAGCGCACCACTCTGTAGAGAGTAAGATACTGTTGCGTTGAATGCGTACTCGCTTTCGTAATCCCAGTCACCAGATGCACCGCTTGCAGCTGAGTCAGCACCAGAACCGTAACCAAAGCCTAGGTAGTAGTTCCAGCCGTTACCTTGGTTGTAAGATAGACGGTTGTACCATGCTAGCTCGCCCGCTTTGTTCCAGTCAGATAGAGCATCCCACCACTGAGACCAAGTACCGTTGTTCATACCGTAAGTATGGATAGTACGTGGAACGAAGTCAGAACGGTTGTCTGTGTCTGTGTAACGTAGTTCAGACATCCATGCTAGCTTGCCGAAAGACTGGTTCAAAGATAGACCAGTGTGGAAACCTAGACCATCGTATTTCACATCGTCATCAACACCGTAGAAGTCAAATGCAAGAGTTGTACGGTCACTTACTGTGTACTTCAAGTAAGCTTTGTAAGATGTGTTGTCAGTTTCGTTGTGGTAGCTAGTCACTTGACCTGCACCCCAGTCGATACCATTTGCGTATTTAACGCCCGTCGCTTGACCAAGACCAACTTGGAAGAACAAGCTGTCAGTTAGGTTACCGTTTAGACCTAGAGAGTGTAGGTAGCTCCATGAAGTGTCAGACCAAAGCGCTGGTGCGTAGTCATCTTCGTGAAGTAGCCAAGGTGCTGTGAATTGGTCTGCACCGAAGTAGCTTAGGTTGAAGTCGCCTAGCTTAGCGTTTAGTTCGAAGCCACGGTAAGTACCAGGTACAAAGCTCCATACGTTACCAATAGTACCGTTACCACCAGCTTGTAGCATACCTACACGAGCGTTAAAGTTTTCGTTTGCTTTGAATTTAAGCGCAGCTTTGTAAACTTTAAGTTGTTGGCCGTCACCTGCACCCCAGTCTAGGTTGTTACAGGTTGAGATTTCGTTACATAGGTAGCCTTCGTTTGAGTTGTAAAGGCTGTCGTTGTAAAGATCACCAGAGTAGTAAGCCGCAACATCTGCACCAACCCAACCATCGTGGTAGCCAGAAGTGAAGTCTAGGATAGCGTTGTAAGAAGAGTAGTTTAGACGGCTCCAACGGTCACCGTTCTCACCACCAGGTTTACCTGTAGTACGTGTACGTGAACGAGTGTCAACTAAGAACATTGCATTAAGACTAGAGTCATGCATAAATTCGTTCACTTTCTCTACGTATTCACCACCCGCTGCACTCTCAGTCGATGCAGTAGCTGGAGCAACAGCAACAACACCAAACATTGCTGCAGTTAACGCTGAAACCTTAAAAAATTTGTCCATGGAAAAACTCCTAAAAATGGATATAGCTGTATTTTTCTATCTCACCTTTAGTTGGCCGCCGAAGGAGAGAAGTAAATTCCTGATTAAACCTCATTATTTCTAATTTGGTTTTTTTTTAGTTCCTGCATACACACCGTGTATCCACGCCATTAAGACTAACTTCGCACCTAAAAACATCCAAACGGAACTTATTTTTTTTCTAAAAAAATATGAGCCACGCCAAAGTTCCATATAAGTTATTGATCCAGATCTTATTTTTAACACCAACACCACAACATTGAATATATACATTTAAATTCAAACACTTAAATCACCACGCAAACATTCAACATGAAGTGCATCGCAGACTTGAATACAAATAGATTCGGATATTCGAAGGGGAGATCCTGATCACTGAAACGCAGAAAACACAAAACCAAGACATACAAACACACTTAATATGCGTAAAGAAAAAGCCCCACAAGCTTTGCCTATGGGGCTTTTAGTTATTTTTTATCTTTTTTGATAGTGCTTAATTTATCAATTCAAGCAAGTCTTGCTCAGTTTTTATCTCGATACCCAATTCTTGAGCCTTAGTGAGCTTAGAACCTGCATTTTCACCAGCAAATAAAATATCGGTTTTCTTGGAAACACTGCCAGTGACTTTTGCACCCAAAGATTGCAACGCCTCTTTTGCTTCAGTACGTCCAAGTTGAGATAGTGTACCCGTTAGCACGACAGTTTTACCTTCTAGTGGCAGTTCTGCGCCTTGCTCAGGTGCACTAATTTCTGGCCAGTGGATACCTTGCACAAGGAGATCTTGAACAACGGCTTGGTTTTGCTCTTCTTCAAAGAAAGTCGTAATGTGCTTCGCAACTACCACACCAATATCTTGAACAGCAATAAGTTGTTCTTCCGTTGCAGCTTGAATCGCTTCCAGTGATTTAAAGTGTTGAGCTAGGTTTGCTGCCGTTGCCTCGCCCACTTCTCGAATACCTAGCGAGTATAAGAAACGTGGCAAGGTTGTTAACTTCGATTTTTCTAATGCATTAACAATGTTTTGAGCAGATTTTGGCCCCATGCGATCCAATACGGTTAACACGCCAGCCGAAAGCTTGAACAGATCGGCAGGGGTTTCTACCATTTCACGATCGACCAATTGCTCGATAACTTTGTCACCTAAACCATCAACATCCAACGCTTTACGTGAGACGAAGTGCTTGAGCGCTTGCTTACGTTGAGCTTGACAGACCAAACCGCCAGTACATCGAGTCACCGCCTCCCCTTCGATACGCTCTACGTGCGAACCACAAACAGGACACTGAGTTGGGAAAATAATATCTCGCGCCGTTTCTGGTCGACGCTCTTTGATGACAGAAACCACTTGAGGAATAACATCGCCAGCACGACGAATCACGACCTGATCACCAATCTTTACTTGAAGGCGCTCAATTTCATCCGCATTATGCAGCGTTGCGTTACTCACCGTCACGCCACCAACAAACACTGGCTCTAACTTAGCAACCGGAGTGATCGCTCCCGTTCGGCCAACTTGGAACTCAACTTCATTCAATGTTGTGATTTCTTCTTGAGCCGGGAATTTGTATGCGATCGCCCAACGTGGAGCGCGAGCAACAAAACCCAGGCGCTCTTGAACGGCAATATCGTCAATTTTGATCACGACTCCGTCAATTTCGTAAGGTAATGCATCACGACGCTGCAGAATGTCTTGATAATAAGTTTTTACGTCTGCCAAACTGTCGACTCGCTTGGTCTCTGGACACATTGGCAGTCCCCAAGATTTTATCTGCAGAAAACGCTCATAGTGACTGGCTGCCAAATCAGCCTCTTGCACAACTCCAACACTGTATGCGTAGAAGCTAAGTGGACGCGAAGCCGTAATACGCGAATCTAATTGACGTAAACTGCCTGCTGCTGCATTGCGAGGGTTCACAAATACTTTTTCGCCCTTCTGACGCGCAAGCTCATTCAACTTTTCAAAGCCCGCTTTCGGCATAAATACTTCACCACGAACCTCAAGACGAGCTGGCCAGTCATCACCCCTCAGCTTCAGAGGAATGGCATTAATGGTGCGCACGTTTTCAGTGATGTTTTCACCCGTAGTACCATCACCACGCGTTGCCGCTTGAACTAAAATACCGTTTTCATACAGCAGACTCACGGCTAAGCCATCTAGCTTTGGTTCACAACAATACTGCTTAATGCTTTCTCCACCGATTCGGTCTTGAGCACGTTTATGGAAGCTGTCGAGTTCACTGTCGTCGAATGCATTATCTAATGACAACATTGGGACTTCGTGTGTCACCTGACTAAATTCAGAAAGCGGCTTACCACCCACTCGCTGACTTGGCGAATCAACCGTCACTAAATCAGGATGTTGAGCTTCAATTTCTAGCAGTTCACGCATTAGGCGATCGTATTCTGCATCTGGAATCTCTGGATTATCTTCCACGTAGTAGCGAACGGCGTGGTAGTGCAACGACTCTTTGAGTTCTTCTAGCCGTTGATGTACTGATTCAGACATAGTAAAGCCCCGTATATTGTCAATCGATGAGGTTGGGAATCCATGAAAAAGGGCTCCAATCGGAGCCCTTTTATAATTGGGTAGTAAGATTATGCGTTAGCCGCATTAAACTCAACTATTTGGCGTCGATAAGCAGCTAAACGGTCAGGAGTCATTAAGTTTCTCTTGTCATCGAGAACATTTCCTCCCATATCATCCGCAATCTGCTGCGCAGTTCTCAACATCAAGTTGAAGTTTTGCTCAGCTTCGCCATAGCAAGGCAACGTCATAAAGAAGGAAATGCCTTTCGTCGAAAACTCTGCGGGATCACCATGCTCAAGTGTGCCCGGATGCATCATGTTAGCCACACTGAACAGCACTTTACCGTTACCAGATAAATCAACATGACGATGGAAGATATGCATCTCGCCATAGATAAGACCATTTTGCTGCATACTGTCAAAAAGTTCAGTGCCAATAAATGGTTCTTCGCCCGCACAATGAACATTCAACACGATCACTTGCATTTCCGGCTCTGGCTTTGGCTCTTCTGGTTGTTCAACAACGGCAGGAGCCACTTCTTCAACCATTTCCATCTCTTGTTTAGGCGCATCAAATGCAGAAGGCATAATCTCTTCTTCAATCACCTCTTGCATTGGATCTTCGACTTCAGACGGCTGAATTGCTACATCTTCAACATCGTTTTTCATCGCGACAAAAGAAGGGATTTCCTCAGCTTCTTCTTTTACAGAATGCTTTTCTTCTGTCACACCACCAAGCAAGGGATCTGCCTCAAACTTACTATCAAACGTATTTTCCATCCCAAAGTCTGGTTCTTTGCGATCTTTACGGATGATTTCGAAATCGTCTTCAGGGGCAGGAGCGAAACTGCGCTCTTGCTCAACCGAATCTTCATCTCCTTGGTCAACATCCAGCTTACCAAGTGGCTTGTTGCCAAATTTTGCTTTGCCTTCTTTCTTACTGCTCCACAAACCATGAAACAGCAAGGCCGCGATGGCTAATGCGCCAACAACAATGAGTACGAATCGCAATTCCTGCATTATTTACTCTCAATATACCTGTTTTTACTACTCGCAATTCCTTGAGCAGCAACCCAAGTGCAATAAATCTTAATGATACGTTTACTTTACCAAAACTATATGTAGGTTTAGAACAACTTAATGCAAGAAGTTCCGTTTTTTGTTGTGATTCTTGCCACGATTCCACTTTGCAAGACCCTAATTGTTAGGGCATTGAAAGAAAATCATCGACAGGTACAATGAGTTCTCACTCACACGAAAATATTGGATATGAAGATTAACAATCAGCAACGAACCGGATTCGGTTACTTCCTATACGGAATTCAATTGGCGCTCTCTCCAGAGATAAGACGTTTTGTCGTGTTACCACTTTTAGCAAATATTATTCTCGTGGGTGGGGCTATCTTCTATCTATTCTCCCACTTGAACATGTGGATTGAAGGTTGGATTGGACAGTTACCAGAGTTTCTCTCTTGGCTCACGTATATCTTGTGGCCCCTACTTGCTCTAACGATACTGGCCACCTTCTCTTATTTCTTTAGCACGTTAGCCAACTTTATTGCCGCTCCCTTCAACGGGCTGTTAGCAGAAAAAGTTGA
>NZ_JAPEID010000099.1:0-3122 GCF_028823755.1 Vibrio sp. VP6 | reverse complement strand
GAAGCTTGAAGAGTTAAAAGGTGTGTTTGGTTTGCTTGATGAGGCAGGTAAGCTCGGCGCTTTTCAAGATAGTTGTCACTAGTTGCTTGTTAATTAAGCAACCTCTTTTTCTGGATTTAGATGAACGTCACCAACTGGTTTGCAGTTCCTGATTTCTCCTGACCAACGTTCAGGATTTTGCTCTCGGCGTATCTCTAGAACTGCCGCTCTAAAGAAGCAAATAGACCCAATGACTTGGATCTATTTTTCATTTGCTATTCGTTACGTTGTCTTTTATCACTATAACTGTGATACGCCAAGTGTCCGTCTTTTACTCGAAATGACAAGCCTCGAACGTTTCGATTATAACCCGAATGTCTCACTACAAGAGCTTCTAAATGGTGGTGTTTGTTAAGTTTATGATTCATCCGAACCTGAACTCCCCCCAATAGCCCTTTAACTCGTGCTTACTCATGTCTATGAATTTTTATCTTAAAAATGCTTTGCATTGAACGAGTGCTGCCTTTAGTTGGATGGTGTCAGCGTCGCATCAATAATGTTTAGTGTTACTTACTGGCTTGGTGACGTTTGGCTAGCTCATCTTTTTGTTGTTGGGTCAGAACGTTGTAGGTAGCGTTATCTGCTTTGGCTTGGAGTAACTCCATTTCAAGCTGTTGATTGGCCATCTTTTGCAGGAATACACGGGTCTTTGCTTCATCAAACGAGGACGCTTTTAGGAGAGTTTCCCATTCTTTGGTGTCTTTTTGAATATCTTCGATAGCGGGTTGTTTGGCATTTATCTGCGTCATGTACTGATTTCGAATATTCGCCATTTCTTGCAGTTGAGCTGCGCTGATGTCATCAAGTCCAAATGGCTTGAGTACCTGTTGAGTTTGAACCGGTTGAGCAGGGTTGTCTTTGGGAGCGTCGGCTAGAGTTTGATAACTGGCTAACGAGAGAAGAAGAGTAAAAAAATAACGTTTCATAGTAAACTCTAAGTTTAGTTCGTTTTTGACAAATACGGCGATTAGAGCAGAGAGGTTATCGTAAGGTTCCTTTTTTGTTCTTCTTACCATTGAGAATCCAATCCGTTAACCATTCACCTTGTACTTCGTCATCTTTTTGAGGCCACATTTGCGGTGTTTAATGCAGCGTGTGTATGGCTGCTCGCTTAAACTGCTTATCTTTTTTGTATTGTTCGAGTAAGCGAGGGGTTTGTGAAAGAATACAGCGGACATAAACCGTTCCACTTGAGAACTCGGCCTCAACCATGACCAGCGGATGCTTGGTCTTCGATTTGATCGTCATCGTTATCATAGGACGTTCCTTGTTATTGGGTGTGACTAGTATCCCATTAAAATCGAGGCGCTTGTTGGGAAATGACAAGCGTTTTATCTATCACCCAGCCATTCATTCTGTATATGACGCTCTTATTTCTCGCTTGCTCAGAGCCGAAATTTTATCTATCACCCAGCCATTCATTCTGTATATGACGCTCTTATTTCTCGCTTGCTCAGAGCCGAAAGTCACTCGAGTCGTTCCCCCTTTTGACAAACTCCTATTATAAGAGTGGTAGATAAACCTTGGTCAAGAGATCGCTCTCGTCTCATTCGTACAAATAAGCGACTAAAACACTTAGAGATAAATAAAACGTTTAGCAAAAGTTTATCGACACTGATTCACTCTCAGCTGGAGATTGAGTCTGAAGAACGCATTATTTTCACTTGGATAATTAAAAAAGCGAAGTAATGCAGTAAAACATAATGCTAAGGTTTAGTATGGCTTCACTTCCTTACGCAGAGCTAACAAAGCGGCGACTTTGCGTGGCTATATTGTTTTGGTACAGATGGTTGTAATCTCTATGTAAGCATCTCGTACCTTAACCAAGAGCAGTTTGTGGATGATTCTGCTCTTGGTTCCATCTTTTTGGATGAACAGCACTGTCGATAATTAAAGTTATGTTTTGACTGCCTCGCCTCCCTCCTAGGGTGAGGCTTTTTTTATTTTATATGCGATTTTGTAAGCCTTTGCTCGTTGAACGGTCGATACACCACATTGCAATTGCGTCGCGACTGCCCTAATGGATAACCCGTCATCCAAAAGCTGATTGATTTCGCTGTAACGTCCTATATTTATCGTTTCTTCCGAAACGACCCCCTTTTTCTTTCGCTTTGGCGATACCCTCTAAGCGACGTTCGTTGATGATCGCACGTTCAAATTCTGCAACCGCGCCAAGCATGTTCAACATTAGGTCTTGAAACGCATTTTTTTCACTAGTGAAAAGCAGGTTTTCTTTATGAAATTGTATTGAGCATTTTTTAGCTGTGACTTCATCGATCAGCATTCTGAGATCTTTTAAATTTCGGGCGAGGCGGTCGATGGAATGAACATTGATGTGATCGCCTGGTTGAATGAATCGCAGTAATGCTTCCAATTCCGGTCGTTGCGTATTGAAACATAAATTAATAGGGGAATGTCTATTGATGCGTTATTAGTGTTCCGGGGGATAAAAAGCCAGCAAGGTTTGCTGGCTTTATAGGTCATTATTCAATGTGGATTAATTATTCTGCTACCTGTTCAGTAGTTTGATATTGAAATGCAGGCACGACAATTTCAACACGACGGTTAGCTTTACGGCCTTGACGAGTTTCATTAGTTGCTACTGGATTGGCTTCACCCAATCCACGAACCGTCATGCGTTCATCAGCAATACCTTGTGCTTTGAATTGATCCGCGACCGATTGAGCTCGTTTCTCTGTGAGTTGTTGGTTATACGCATCTGAGCCGGTGGTATCACTGTAGCCAGTAATTTCTACGCGAGCTTGCGGATAGGTGTTCATCAGTTCAACCGTTTCAGTGACTGGGGTTGTGTCTTTTAACGTTGAGCCTTCTAGGTCAAATTGAACGGTTTTGGTTTGCATTGGATAATCATGATCAATCACTTGTGTTACCGGGCGACTTTCTATGACGTCTTCAACGGGCGCTGGTGCTACAGATGCTTCTTCTGTGCTGAACGTGTAGTTGAAACCAATACCAAAGTAATCACTGTCTAGGTTATCAATTACATTATCTGACATGTCTTGGTAGCGTTGATATTCTGCGCGTAGGCTCCAGTTTTCATCGATCTTATATTCTGCACCTAA
>NZ_JAPEID010000098.1:0-3210 GCF_028823755.1 Vibrio sp. VP6 | reverse complement strand
ATATTCAGCCTGAATATTGACAAGACTTTTTTCGATCTTCTTTACGAAGTCAGTAAGTTGTTTTTTGTCTTCGCAGGCCTTCATTACCTTATCGAGTAGGGCATAATCTGGGTGTGAAAGGGCATTTACAATCGGAAATAGCTTAACCAGCTTCTCGTCGATACTGGCCGCTTTCATCGCTTTACTTACACCGGCTTGGCTAAGCCCAACTTGTTTCGCAATCTCAGCCTGAGTTATCTCTTTGTTGGCCGATTTGATGGCGATGCATTGTTGTCCAATTTCACGCAGGTTATGTTCTTTGGCAGTTTGTAGCTGCTTGGCCAAAGCCTTAGCATCACTTACAGAGATTTCATTTTGAGTAACAAGGATACGGAGTGTTTTAACTCGACCTTCTTGAAGTAAGAACCAAGCTCGACGGCGAGAGCCATCTAACACATCAATCTTGCCATCGATTTGCCGACCTACAGCAGGGTAGAACTGTTGAAACTCAAGGGAGTTCAAGTCAGATAGAGATTCTGCCGTAAGAAGCGATTGATCGCGTCCGTTCACATCAAAGGTAACAAACGTCTCATCACGAACTTGTTCGTATGACAGGGTCACTTCATTGAAGGTCGCGCTATTCCCCGACGCTAACTGCCAAACCACGCTTTGACCGACAGACTCAATTCCAAACTGTTCTCGCAAAAACTCAGCTGCATTAGTGCCGGCTTTATCCAATTCCATTGTTAGCTGTTGCGTTAATGTGGTCAGGTTCGCTTTTGCTGCTGACTGTTGAGCCTCAACTGCGCCTGGTGTATTACCTAGTGGACTACCACCACGTTTTTTTGCCATTATGCTTGCTCCTGTTCGCGCCAAACACTCAAAATATCTCGTTGAATTTGGCTAATTACTTCATAACCATTTTGCTGCGCCGTTTGGAAAGTGGATTTGCTTTTCGGGTATTCGCTTTTTGACATATCGAAAACGGTGGCAAGTAAGGAAGAAGCTTGTCTAATCGCTTCGCTATGCTTGAATTCTTTGGAATATAAGTAAGGCGCGAAATGTTCATAAAGGCTATTCATCAACTCGGTAGTCGTTGAGCTATCACGATGGTTTGTCAGTAATATCTTCATGAAATCATATCCTTGATGATTCGCATTGGCTAACAACGCCCAAACTTGTGGGATATAGCTAAAGTATGAGCAAGTAGCATCGATGTCGTTTTCGGTAATTGATAACGGGAAAACAACACTTGTTGCTGCAAAGTACGCATTGTAAGTCGCGTAACCTAGAGAAGGCGGCGTATCAATGATGATGATGTCGAATTCATCTTTTACTGCATCGATGATGTCGGCCAAAATAGAGTAGGGGGATGGTAGCTTATGTGTGAATACTTGTTCATGAAACCACCCTTCAATTGCTCTGTCACTTTGCGAAGCAGGAAGAATACGTAAGTTGGGGATGGTGGTTTCTAAGAACGCTTCAGATACCGCTTGCTCGAACGTTTCATCCTCGTCTAAGTCAAAGTTACGCATAATGAGATCGCCCACAGAAAGGTTGCCTTCCTGGTCAGCTTCTGGCGCGTAATACATAGATAGAGTAGCTTGGCCATCCATATCGATTAACCCTACTCGATATTCTTGGTGAAACTCCGTCGCTAAGCCCGATGCTACAGTTGCGGCAGATACTGTCTTACCAACACCACCTTTTTGGTTTTGGATTACGATAACTTGCGTTGACTGCTTTTCACCACGCTGGAATTTCGGCTCTTTACGTAAGGTTTCAGGTAATAAGTCTCTTACACGATACATTTCTTCTATATCAATCGACCATTGAGAGTCCTCATGGCGACGCGGGTCGATACCTGCAGAAGTAACATATCGATCAAGAGTTTTAGCATCAATAGCTAAATAGGTGGAAGCTTCTGCTCGAGTGAAGTTGCGCAACTCTTTGCGGTGATTCGCGAGTAATCGTAAGTTTCGACGCTTGATATAAGCATCAGCACCTTGCTTAAGCGATTGAAAGCTTTGGGTGGTCTGTTGGGTATCCATTTCTGCCTCCGTGTAGGAATTAGAAATAGTATATCCCTTAATTTTTGATGAGTGTACATAAAAATGAGGGATTTTTTTTATTTTTTGACTTAAATTGTTATTCCAACAAATTGTACGGCTCTACAAGAAATTAGTAAAATTGACAATGTTTTAAACAATCTAATAGCACATTATATATAAGTTATTGTTTTTAATAGTTAATGCAAATATCGCTATTTTTGCTATGTAAGAGCATTATAGGCTTAACTTGGGTTAAATCGTGTCATACAAAGTTCTCCCGCTTTCGGAAGTGATGCCTCATAAATTCGGACTGATAGAAGGTAACTACCATAATCTCGCGGAATCGGATATCGCCTCTACTATTCATTCTCATCTTACTTTTGAACAGTTAACTACGAAAGCAAGCTCGTACTGTTAGTGATATGCCTCAAAATCCCGCGTTACTCAGCTACAACGCTCCAATTGGTCCTAAAACTTGGCGTTTATCTCTGCATTCGCTGAAGATGCCGCTAATAATTTGTTAGCAAAAACGAAACTACCAAGGAATTTGAGTACAGTTGTGAGTTCGGCTGTTCGGATACCACCATAAAAATGATGCACAGTGACTTCGCTTTAGCGAAAGCTGAAAATGAGAACGCAATAACTAGTTGGGAGCAAGCCGATACCAAGCAAGGCACACGTTACACTGCGCTATGAGCATTCGATGAGCCAAAGCTGAACGACCGACAACGGATACTTGAACGGACTAACGAAGGACGAGTAGAAGTTAGGTTGAAAGGAGTTAAGTTTGGTCGTAAACGTTCTATAGATCGAAAACTACTGTTTGCCTTGCATAAAGATGGTATTGGGGCCACTCAGATTTCTCTGCGGTTAAAAATCACAAGATCTACAGTCATAAGGTTTTGAAAGAGATGATTTAAATTGACAGTACGAATGACGTGAATGATCTGATCATTATTTGAACAGAAAACCTGTTTATGATACGTTTTTGTATGGATACACAGTATAACATCTTCAATTTTATCTTCGGAAAAGGAGAGTTTCATATGGCACTTAAACCTGGTCCTAAGCCGATTGCCAAATCAACAGGTAAACCCGATCAACGACGTCGAGATAACAAGAATACCCCTGGGAATACCCCGGGCTTAAAACCAAGCAAGTCTTCAAGTAAATAATAAAA
>NZ_JAPEID010000097.1:0-3236 GCF_028823755.1 Vibrio sp. VP6 | reverse complement strand
TTTTCACGTTTTTTTTGATTTTTTTATCGTTCGGATGAAATTGCAGCAAAACCACTTAAAAGAGCACGTTATTTCTACAGTTCTTTGAATTTATCCGCGAAAAGAGCCACTTTTTCCCAGTTGGTGTACTCCACTTCTTTAGTCGTGTCCGTTTCACCACCAGTCATCGACATAATGAACTTAATCATCATTTTGTCGAACCAACCGTAGCGCGGATAATAAAGGGCACCAGCGAAGACTCCAATTAATGTTGGCTTCCAAGGAGATTTGATTAGGAACTTACGAATGTAGGCACTTCCTTCTGGGGTATCTTTCCCTTGGTCTTCTTTGCGGGCAGTTAAGTTCACACAGAAGAAAGCCACTTTATTCTGTTCTAGCTGAGTGAGGTTGCGTTCAATAAATTGGTATAGCTTCTTATTTAGGTGACCATAACGAATAGAGGCACCAATGAGCACTTTTTCATATTGGCTGAAATCCATCGTCTCTACATTATGTAAATCCACCAGCTCACATTCAAAGTCTGTTAATTGCTCTTCTATATAGTGGAAGATTTTTTTGGTTTGCCCTTCACGAGAAGAGTATAGAAATAATGCTTTTGCCACGATTTCCCCTTAACTACGCCAAAACGTCGGCGTGAGTAGAATAAGTAAGGTAAAGATTTCCAGACGACCAAATAGCATGGAGACGATCAACACCCATTTCGCTTTGTCGTTTACATCACCAAAGTGAAGTGCGACTTCGCCCAATCCAGGGCCAAGGTTGTTGAGTGTCGCTGCTACGGCAGAGAATGCACTTAACTCATCCATGCCTGTTGCAATCAAACCCAACATACAAACCACAAACACTAACGCGTATGCTGAGAAGAATCCCCATACAGCATCGACCACACGTTGCGGTAGTGCACTACCTCCGACTTTGATGGTGTAAACCGCACGAGGATGAACCAGACGTTTAAGTTCACGCGCACCTTGTAAGGTAAGAAGCAAAATGCGGATCACTTTCATACCACCACCAGTCGAACCTGCGCATCCTCCTATAAAAGAGGAGAACAGTAACAGCACTGGCAAAAACAATGGCCAATCTGCAAAACCGGTTGTGGTGAAACCTGCGGTTGTCGAGATTGAGACAGTTTGGAACAACGCTTGGTCAAACGCATCATAAGGTGATGTGTAAGAGTGGTGCTTCAATAGTAGTAAGAAGCAGACCAAAAACAGCAACACCTGAATAAAGATGAATGCGCGGAACTCTGGGTCTTTCCAATAATACTTAGGATGAACCCCACCAGAGGCAAATGCCGCAAAGTGCAGAGTGAAGTTACAAGCAGAGATCAGCAAGAACACCACGGTAATCAGGTTAATCGCGTAACTGTCGAAGTAGCCCATGCTGGCATCGTGAGTTGAGAAGCCACCAATCGCAATGGTAGAGAAGCTGTGGCTGATGGCATCAAACGGCGTCATGCCCGCGAGCCAAAAAGCAACCGCACAAGCGATTGTCAGGCTTAAATAGATGTACCACAGCGCTTTTGCTGTCTCGGCTATGCGCGGGGTCATTTTGGTATCTTTCACTGGACCCGGAATTTCTGCGCGGTACAACTGCATCCCACCGATGCCCAACACTGGCAAAATAGCGACCGCAAGTACGATGATCCCCATCCCACCAAACCATTGTAGAAATTGGCGGTAGAACAAAATCGCTTTAGGTAACTCGTCAAGTCCGACAATAACGGTCGCCCCTGTTGTAGTTAAAGCAGAGAAGGATTCAAAAAAAGCGTCAGTCACAGAAATGTTGGGATTATCTGCGATTAAAAATGGAAGCGAACCCGCGCTGCCCAAAACCGTCCAGAAAAGAACAACAATAAGAAAGCCATCACGTGATTTGAGCTCATGTTTATGCCGACGGTTAGGAAACCAACACATCGCTCCACAAAAAAGCAGCACAAAAAAAGTCGTGACAAAAGGTACACCAGCGCCATCTCGATAAAGAAGCGCAACCAGTGCGGGTGCCAACATGGTGACACTAAAAAGCGCGAGCAAAAGCCCGACGATTCGAATAATTGAACGAAATTGCATGGATTGATTGACTAGCGAAGCTGTCCCTGTTGCTTCCTGGTTTTCATTATTGTCCGTCGAGTGGGGTTACAATTGCCTTTGCCCCACTTTTATTGATGATAGCTTGGGTAAACGCGCTCACTTCACGAAGCTCAATTTCCACCACTAATACTACCTGATCGCTATAGTCAGCATCGACTTCTACCGCACCAAATTGAGGCATGATCGACTGGGCGATAGGCATAAACCCATAGTCTAACGTTAGTCTGAGTTTTGTGGTTATTTTTTTCTCAATAGTTTGAAGCAGCTTGAGAGCTTGCTGCACCCCGCCGCCGTAAGCTTTGACCAAACCGCCAGTACCAAGCTTGATGCCCCCTGAATATCGCGTCACTACCGCAGTGATTTCTCCCACGCCAGAGCCCGATAGCTGCGCCAAAATTGGCTTGCCAGCAGTCCCGGACGGCTCGCCGTCATCGCTAAAGCCCCATTTCATTGAATCTTCAGGTCTGCCCGCTACGAATCCCCAGCAATTGTGTCTTGCATCCGAGTGTTTGGCTTTAATTTGATCAACAAACGCCTTCGCCGCATCAACGCTTGGCGTGTGTGCGAGGTAGGTAATAAAGACACTTTTTTTGATTTCTTCTTCAAACAGAACTGGCGCTGAGGGAATCAGATAAGGCTGGTCATTCATAGCATTAGGTCAATGTTTACTTTGCTCGAAGTCTATCACGAGAGTGAATTCAGAGTCGCATAAGATCTGCCACAGCGCACAATGTTAAACACTTGTTTAAAAAATGTATTGAAATTAAACAATCCGCGATCCAAACTAACTTTACTGGTCAAACCAGAATAAGAATAAACGACTTCCTCGATACTTATTTGCCGACGAATTCAGCACTAACAATAGGTATACAGACAATCCACGATTGTATGTCATGGAGATAGACAATGATTTACCAAGCCGACACCCTACAGGTAAAGGAAATACAAGATGGCATAGCAGAGCTGAGCTTCTGCTCCCCTAAATCCGTAAACAAGCTCGACCTAGCAACACTAGAGTCTCTCGATAAGGCTCTTGATGCGTTGACTTCACATCAAGGTCTAAAAGGCTTAATGCTCACTTCAGATAAAGACGCGTTCATCGTTGGCGCAGACATCACTGAATTCTTGGGCCTCTTCGCTAAAACA
>NZ_JAPEID010000096.1:0-3512 GCF_028823755.1 Vibrio sp. VP6 | reverse complement strand
CGTCTTAACCAAGCCATTGCAGAAGCAAACGAACGTGCTGCGAATGCAGCAAAGCGCGAAGCAGAATCGATTCAAGAACAAGATAAAGCGTTTGAGCAGCTAGAAGATGCGCTCGAAGCGAATGCGGACTTACAAGAGCAGTTAAAGCTAGAGCACAAAGAGAACAGCCAGCTCAATGCGGCATTGAATGTCGCGAAGAGTGAAACGAAAGCGGCGCTTGATACCGTTTCTGAACGTGATGAACGCTTAGCTGAGATGCAAAAACAGATCACATCAATGCAACAGCAGCTTAATAATGCCGAATCAGATAAAGCGAAAGCACAAGGTCAAGTTGAGCAACTAGTTAAGCAGTTAGGAGAGAAGTCCGACGAAATGGCTGAACTGAATGCAAATTTGAAAAATTCGGAGAAAGAGCTGGGTTCGTTGCAAGGGCAGCTGGGTTCGTTAACCGAACAGATCGCGAATCAAAAGGCTGCTAATGAGCAGTTACAAGGCAAGTTCGATGAAGAGAAAGCTGCATATATTCGCGCTGAAAGTCGCATTGAAAGCTTAAATTCGGAGCTAAACAAGAAGAACGAAGCACTCCTAGAAACGCAAGCTTCTCTTGGTGAAGTTCAGAAGCTGAATGCGAAACTAGAAGGCCAGTTAATGCACTATCAAGAGCAATAAACCTCCACTTTTGATATGTTGAGGCTTCTATCACGTGAAAAATCGCAATTATTATGCAGCAGCTTAAATTCGGTAAGATCAAAAACTACAAAGACGATCGTGGCTTCGGCTTCATTTTCTCTGAATGTAAATTCATTCACTATGTAATAATGGGGTCTAAAGAAGTGTTCTTTCATATCAAACAGGCTAAGCAGTTTGAGTCCGTACTGAAAACTACTACGCTTCAAGAAGATCTATGCTTTTGGTTCACTACAGAGATCACCCCTAAAGGCGAGGCTGTTAAGCAGATGTGGAGCAAGTTATCTGAGATCCCTCAAGATATTCGCGAAGGTAACGCCGATTTCATTAATCAAGTGGCGGAGAACATCAAGCTCTATGAAGTGGCTAAAGCAGAAAAGCATGCACGTGAGGCTGTTCTGCAAGAGGCTCTTCGTAAAGCTCGTGAGACTCGTGATTCTGAACTTAACGCTCTGATTGTGGCTGCTCGTAGCCAAGGGTTCTCAACTAGCGGACAGTTGTCAGCATGGATTCGCGCTAATAAGCTGTGGACGAAATATCCGACACTAACAGGGGACTTGACGATGCACGATGGTGAGGAGTCATGGAGTTTTGGGGCCGCTATTGACCCTCAGTACTACAAGCTGGTTTGCCAAGCTCTAGATCTGCATAACGCGAGGTCTAGCGCAAGAGCAGGAGCTTTCCGTTCCTATGCAAGTATGGGAAGTTAATGTCAGGAAGAATGCTAGCCTACTAATAGGCCAGCGCAAGCGCTCGCAACCCTAACATACATACAATTGCTCTGCACGAGCTGGTTGGCTATGTAGCGACAATTAGATTTGCTCCTCTTACCTAAAATTGTCCTTCGACCCATGCCCTATAAAGGAAGCCCCTACGGGGTGTTCGCTGCGCTCTCATCCTTGACAGGGCAAGGCTCTATCGGTTTTGGCTTAGTAAGAGTTTCATCTCTATTTTGTGTTTAATCTAGAACCAAACCACTGTGCAAAATTTAACCTCTAATTGTCGCTGAACAAGGGTGGTTAATTGACGCTACATAGTTGGCATACATTCTTCGCAACAAAATACGAATTTAGGCAGAACGCTGAATGTGGATGTATAGAGTAGCCAGTATGATACTCGAACAGGGTTACTTGAGTTTTTTGTAGTGAGAGGCCATTTCTGAGATAGAGTTGAATCGCGGCCCAACGTAGCGCCTAACGCAGGTCCTACAAAGTAACCCTTTAGCATGAAAGCCTGGCTCTACATCGCAGTAAATACATAGTTTGGTTGAGCTCTGTAACGGGTGTGAAGCAGTTATACCTTCATCTCTATCTATCGCTTCATATTTGTCTGTAACTTCCTCGGGCGCAATATTATCTGACTTTTGCTCTGGCCATCGCTCCATTGAAACCCATTTGCCCCAATGCTCTAACAACAAACAGAATACTTCATCGGCGCGGTAGACCTTATCTTTGGGCTTATTAACATAGAGCGCATTGGCCATTAAATGAGTATCGACACGTAATACAAGGTCTATTTCTTCCGGGATCTGATCTACATCGTTCATTTTGCCGTCTGCAAATGGGATTTCTACAAGGACAGATATACCAGTTTCGGCGTCTTTAGCATAAGCATCACAGCGGAATCCATGCTTTATGACCTCTAACTCCCATAGTGTGTCGGAAAATGTCCATTCGTCTAAATCAAATTGTACTAACTGAGGTAGTTCTTGACGAATAATCAGTGCGAGCGCCGTAACGGGAGAAAATCGGCACTCGTTTGAGGTACTAACCTCACAGGTTCGATGGCCGAAGTGCCACTGGTTGCTACTCCCTTGCCTTGCTGTTACCAGTGTTCCACAAGACAGGCATCGACAATCACAATCATCGCCACGCTCAACCTCGGCGATACCGATAATATGCCCTGTTTGATTGCTGATCGCGAACGGCATTTTGACCTGAGAAACATCCAAAATATTTACCCTCGAGTTACGCTACTAATAACATTCTATATGGGGGTATTTACTGATGAATCAACGGGTAACGCCTAATCTGTAAAGTTCAAAATGAGTACAAGTTTGATTCCTTCACAGTTATTCCTCCCTGCGACATCTCTAACAACGACAGTCAGAAGACATTCTAACTAGTCTCTCGGTCTAAGTAATGTGGAACACTGGTTGTGCGCCTTTGCCCCAAAGTAAGCTATGACTGATAGAACATCGATTAATAGAGACCTGATTTTGGAATACTTTACCTAATAAAACCAGGCCACATTGTTTTGTTTACTCCCTATTCAGAACAGCCAACTCATCCACTTCAACATCACGGATACTCAGGTCGCTACTTTGCTATAGGCAGCGTTTACAAAGCCTCTTTTGCCAATAACTGCATGTTGAGTGAGCTTGTTTTCAAGCCTGCTCTATCGAACCTATAGCGCATATAGGCAGAGATATCATCCTCATGTGAGGAGACAATCAACTGACAATGTTTAAGTTCGCAACGGAGTAAGTCGGTTAAGGAAGCAACGTTGATTTCATCCAGAGATTGAGAAGGATCATCAATCAATATGAGAGGTACCTTGGCATAGACTTTATTGAGTGAAAGAAAGAAGGCAAGCCCAAGAGCACACACCTGACCAGAACTCATGGACATGACTGCGTCGTGTTCAGATTTCTCAGCAGTCAGAAACCTTAACTGCGTACCGTCTCGGCTCTCGATAAATAGGCCTAGACCGCGCTGGTAGTTTTGGATCAGCCGGCCACTGTAGATATGGAATATGAGCTCAATAGCCGAAATTGTCTGGTCGGTATACCTTTGTTCTGTATCCTTCAGTGTATCGCGGAGCTT
>NZ_JAPEID010000095.1:0-3512 GCF_028823755.1 Vibrio sp. VP6 | reverse complement strand
TGCCCTTATTAACACTCGCAATTTCTTTGATGTAAAAAAAGAATATTCAAAACGCCTCTATGAGTTACTAAGTCGGTTTAAAGACAAAGGCTTTGAAATGCATCAACAGAAGCTTGAAGAGTTAAAAGGTGTGTTTGGTTTGCTTGATGAGGCAGGTAAGCTCAAGAAAGACAAAAGCTCATTCAAAAATAACAGTGTGTTTATGAAGCGCTGTATTCGTGAGAGTATCAAAGAGCTCACTGAGCATCCTCAAATCCGAAAAGAACTGCTGTTCTTAGAGGGTGAAAATGGAGAGAAAGGTTTTGAGGTCATTAAAAAAGGCCGAACCATCACCGGTATCAAGTTCTTGTTCCGCTGGATAAAACTCGGCACGGTTGAAGAGCTTAACCAACACGATGCGTTGAAAACGATTCGAGAGCTCGAGCTAAAACGCTTGCAAGACAAGGTTAAACTGACAGAAACCGAGCTTGAAGCGTTGGCCATTGCTTACCGCTATGTCGGTAAAGAGCAGCATGCTTTCAAGGTAGAAGGAAGCCTTTCTAAGCGACACTTAAATCGAGAGCCAAAAGTTAATGATAGCCATCAAAGCGAGATTGATTCGCTCCTTGATTCGCTCCTTGATAAAATCGATACCTTATCGGAGATCAGTGACAATCCTGATTATTAGATGACACATATCAGGAGCCTCTCAGTGTCATTACTGACAAAAATCAGGTCTATCGTGTGATAACAGACATATTTTAGGTGTCGTAGATAATATAACACCTAAAATGTGTCATATTAGAAGGGGCCTAACCTAGCTCAGCACAAAAACAACAAGAAAATACCTAATATTCGTAATCTGAACCTATAAGTAACCTAAAATATGTCATCAATCTACCTAAAATACGATCATCAACACCTAAATAATGTCAGCTTTTTACCTAAAGGGTGATCATTAACGCCTAGAAAAGGATCATTAACACCTTAATTGTGTTATCTAAACACCTAAAAAAAGATCATTAATGCAAGTTAATTCCTTTAAAATCAATTAATTACAAAGCCTATAGATCTTATATATTTAATAGTATCTATAGTTTTAAATAGAAGATATAGATCTTTATAGCTAATGTGGATAACTGGAAAATCAAAGATTTACACAGTTACCCTCATTAGAAACAGTTTCATTTCTTTCTCTTTTCTAGCTATCACAATCTAGGTGAACAGTGTCAAAAATTAGGTCAATACTTGCTATTAGTGCTTCTCATTTAGATGAATATTCGCTCAATGCCACACTATGCCATCTCCATGTATCCACTGATACTCAGAATGTTGCCAACCAAAAACATGGCATCCTAGGGTATGTTAGTTAGCCTATGCTTTGTCGAAGATAGCGTCACGAACTAAAAGAAGTGGTGTTCCCGTAGACTTGGACAACTTATCGATGAGTGAGAACCAGGTGACAAGTTGCTCTTTTCTGAAGTGAGTAGGATTGTTTGCACCGCGCTTCAAATTCTTGAGGCATTACCTCAAAAGTGATCGTCTCGATTTACAAGACCGCTAACAAACTGTTCAAGAGTGATTCTATACGCGTGGCATTTTTACTGTGCGTTTGTTGAAGTGTTAAGGTGGTGTGCGGCAGTTTTTGTATTGCGTTGCTCATCCATTAACAGACCACCACATATGGAGGCTGATGAAAGTGAGCTTTCTTATTGGTATAGCATTACGGCAGATTATCTCGAGGGGCGGCTTTTTCCAGTGTGTTATCGGGTCAATGTGAACTCCCTGTATCGTTCTTAAAATATGCAAATTAATGCAATTCAGTGATATTTTATATGACCGAGTTCTAGAATAACGTGTTGATAATTCGCTCGTTTCTATTCTAAGTGATATCCAATCACATTTTAAAACAATGACTAGGTTGGCAGCCATGAAGAATAGTTTGAGTTGTGTTGGGAAAAAATCTAATCGTCCAAGTAACCCAACAGCAGCAGAGTTAGCTTTTGATCGTTTTGACCAATTAGTGACGGACTTTTACGATAGGTATCGTAAGTCTCCGCCAGCAGGAGAAACTAAAGAGCAAAAAACAAAAAGGTTTTTTCATGAACAGAGAGATTATGACTTCTTGAAGCTTAAAAGAAGAGAGCTTATAGCCCATGCGCAAGTTAGAGACCTTGAAGAGAAGCTTAAGAGTTACACAGATAAGAACTTAAATAAGAAACCGTCGGAACTATTGTCAGAGAAGCACCACCCGACTAAAAAGCTTGCGAATAATCTAACAGCTGCAGGAGAGCCTCAACCGACTTTAAGTCATGAAGCTCACCATATCATACCTGGTAAAGGGCGACATCGTCAGGCTGATATAGAAACAGCTAGAATCAATATGCATATGCACAGGATAGGTATTAATGCTCCCCAAAATGGTGTTTGGTTGATGAATTATGCTAAAAACGTAGACCTAAACTGGGAAAGCCCTGACTCTCCAGCGCATCGTTCAATACATACTTATAACTACGAATCTTGGATCGCGTCAAAATTTTCATTAATACCTCTTAATAAGCAGCTTTTTGAAGCCTCTCTCCTTCAAGTAAAAAACCATTTGAAAAAAGGAACATACCCTAAGACCATACTTGAAAGTAAAAATGAGGACTGGAGAGGTTAATGACGGTTTATAAAATTTTCGACTGTCACAATGAATATAAAATCGTGAGCACTACGCCTAGCTCTGTAGCTAGGCAGTTAGGTGACATCGATTTAATAGAAAAAATCGTTGTGCAGCCATTAGAAAACTTTTCTTTAAAAAGTATATGGGGTGAAGTAGATATTGAGTTTGAAGATGTTCTCAAGAAAGACTCATTACTTCCTGATATCAGTTTATGGTTACGGGTTTTCTTAGTTCTTTCCCCTAAAGCTTATGCATCTTTAAAAGAGCCATTGAGCAAAGTAGGCGAGTTCTTATCGATTCGCTATAAAGGAGAGGAATGGTACCTATATACACCATTTGAGTTTGGGCAAGAAGATGAAGATAAGTGCGTCCAAAAAATTGAACATGGCAGCTTAGCTGGTTTAGAGGTGTTAGTGTTTAATGAAAACGACGTTGCAGAAAAGGTTGTTTTTAAGTCAAAGATGCTAGGAGCTAGCTTTCTGTATTGTACTGAACATTTTAAGAGTTTGTGCGAAAAAAATGAGCTCGGTGGCGTTGTATTCTCATCTAATCTGACAGATCCATTCATTTAGCAGTGGTTATACGATATAAGTAGAACTACGAAAATGAGAGTGAGGCCATTTTAGAACGCTCTCTCTACTGCATCCAATAATTTAGTACAACTACGCATGTATTATCGGTAGCAACCGTCAATTTAAAAGCAAGAGAATAATCTCGTTGGGTTCGTTTACTTGTTGATTTCATGACACTCTCCAATTTCATGTTGGAAATGTGTCAACCTTATTTAGGACGGTACACAGGCAACAAAAAAGCCGCCCTTTCTGGCGGCTTTTACGTTTGGCACAAAGTACCTTTAGGTGATGACTGT
>NZ_JAPEID010000094.1:0-3578 GCF_028823755.1 Vibrio sp. VP6 | reverse complement strand
CGCATTTCACTGTTTTTATGTTCAGAGGTGTCGCACTT
Organism: Vibrio sp. VP6; assembly: GCF_028823755.1. Classification (NCBI taxonomy): domain Bacteria; kingdom Pseudomonadati; phylum Pseudomonadota; class Gammaproteobacteria; order Vibrionales; family Vibrionaceae; genus Vibrio; species Vibrio sp. VP6. The sequence goes on along the minus strand of NZ_JAPEID010000094.1, from coordinate 3,540 downwards.
CGTACTTGAATCCAAGTAGCCTAACAAACAGTTCAAGAGGGATTCACAACGCGTGGCATTTTTACTATGCGTTGGTTTTAGTGTTTAAGGCGGTATGCAGCGGCTTCGGTATTGCGTTGTTCACCCCTTAACTGGGCGTTATGCAACATGGAGGAAGCTTAAGATGAGTAAGACATATAAAGGTTCTTGTTTGTGCGGAGGCATCCGGTTTTCTGTTAATGGTTTCAGTGAAAAAGCGGCAAACTGTTATTGCTCAATGTGTCGTAAATTTCATGGTGCAGCTTTTGGAACTTTGGTCGGAGTGCGAGGGTTAAAGTGGCTTTCAGGCGAGCAATTGCTAAAAGAGTTCGTTGCATCCAATGGTACTACTCGAACTTTCTGCTACGAATGTGGTTCGAGTTTAGGCTTCCGTGTTAAAGGTTCAACTAATGATGAAATAGAGTTAGCTATCTCCACGTTCGACGACGATATACCAGTAAAAGTAGATGCCCAAATTTACACAGTGTATAAGGCAAATTGGTGTCACCTAGACCCTAAATTACCTGTGTTCACAGAGGGGCGTGAAGGTTAGGCGTACACCTTTGAGCTTGTTGCATAACAAACTGCTCAAGAGGGATTCGCAACGCGTGGCATTTTTACAATGCGTTGTTTTTAGTGATTAAGGTGGTTTGCAGCGGCTTTGGTATTGCGTTGCTCACCCCTTAGCAGGGCGTTAGTTTTCAGGAGAGATATAGTGGAAAACATCTTATTTCCAGAGAATTTAAAGGAAAGTTATTTAGTTGATGTAGCCGATGTTGCAACAAAACGGCAATACCGTGCGGTTGCAGTCAGAAGCTGTATCGAACTGTTATTGGAGCATTTATTCTTTCAGTTTGTTTCTGAAATGGTCATTTATGAAAAGTGGTCTAAATTATCTGTTTATCAAAAAATTGAGTTGATTCGTGAGACTAGCTCATTTGAACCAGGTTTTTACGAGAACTTACACAATTTGAGGTTAACCGGAAATAAAGGAGCCCATGCTTCTGAGCATGGAAATATTACAGATGAAGAGTTACGATCTTCGTTTAATTGCTTATCTTCATTATGTACATCATTGATCTTCGAGTATTTCAAAATTAACGGTATGCAAAGTACCGAAAACACATCAACGATTTTTAGCTGCTTACAGCCGCATCAACGTTTAACTGTCCTGAACAACTACATTGCTTGGTTGGGAGACATTGAATGTGACATTGAATCATCGAAAAGGTTCTACTTAAAATATGTACAGGCATTTAGAAACAATGATATAGATGAAACTGTATATAGAGGACATTTTCCAAAGCCATTGAGGTTACAACAAAGCCTAAATAGGTCTTTATCTCATGAGTATTGGGTGTCCAGTTCTCTAAAATGTTATGATGAATTACTACTTGTTATCGACAAGTTGTGTTTAGCATACCTAAAATCAGGCAGTTTTTTTCTAGCTATATCTGTAGCCAGACGATTTTATCTTTCGGGTCATATAACTGAATTTTATTATGATCAGCTTTGTTTAAAACTAAATGATATGTATCCAAAAGTTAGTGGTTACCCGATTGCTAAGAGCCAAAAGGAGTCTATTTATAACTTATCGCAAATAGAGTCAATTTGTTCAAAAGATATCGATATAGCATTCGCAAAACTAATTCGATGTATTCTGACAAATGAAAACTAACAATCTGTTTAAGAGTGATTCGCAACGCGTGGCATTTTTACTGTGCGTTGCGTTCAGTGTTTTAGGTGGTATGCGGAGGCTTTGGTATTGCGTTGCTCACACCTTAACAGGGCGTTATGTGCAGTTCAATGATAAGAGGTTCTACACTTGAATTATGAATTTCCAGATGAATTGGATTTTTTTGAAAGAGGCTTTGGTTGCTCTGAAGAGTACAGTCATGATGAGGGACTATTCTCATTTATCATGCAATACGATAATGGAGATAGCTTAATCTTTACTCATTCACCATTTTATAACTGTTCCGTAAGCGTAAAATTGGTGCAGGATGACGTGGTTGTTTTTGATGTATATAAAGAAAATGTATCTTCAATTGCTTTCCAAACATGGGGTTCAGAAAAAGTTTTAAGAGTTTATTTCTCTAAAGGCGCAGAGAACAATGACTTTCTTGTGTATTTTAGCCCAAAACCAAGGCTACGTTACTCTGAGTTTTGAGTTTGCACATAACAATCAATTTAAGAGGGATTCACAACGCTTGGCATTTTTGCTTCTACTTCAAATTTGGTGTTTATGGCACAATGCCTTAGTTTTGGGTGGAGGCGTTGTTCACCCCTTAATTGGGCGTTAGCTTAAAACAATTAAAATCAATTGGTTGTGGTCTTTTCTTTCTTCCTTAGGCAATTCGTTTCGGTTTATCGGCAAATCAGCATTGTTTGCCAATGCGAGTTTTGAGCGCTTGCCTCAATTGAGTTTTGGGGTTGCGCGAGGTTAGCCAGTTTGGCGCAAAGTCGCTTTGGAAGTTTTGTGTTCGCACTGAGTTTTCCGAAAATGATTTATTAAAATTTTCGGGTTTTCAAATTGCATGAAATTCCACATAGTTTGAGCCAATTTGGGTTTTAAAACTTAAGTGGTTTGCCGGTTTCCTAAATCGAGTTAATCTCAGGTTTGGTAAATCTAAGGCGTTGAAATTTAAGCTAACAAACTGCTTAAGCGGGATTCGCAATGCGTGGCATTTTTGGCATGCGGTGGGTTTCGTGATTCAGGCGGTGTGCGGTAGCTTTTGTAGTGCATTGCTCACCCCTTAGCAGGGCGTTATAAGCTATGAAGATAAATTTGAGATAATCGAATGGAAGTAAATCATGTGTTAGCTGACGAAAAGCTAATAATTGCACTAATTTCTGCTGCTGTCGCTTTATTGCTTGGTCAGTTAGTTGTATATATCAAATATCGTATTAATAAGTGTCAAACTAAAAGGGCTTTGTTCAAAGAGCTACAAGATATAGAAACTTCACTTGAGTCTGCAATAGCAATTACTCGCCATAAACTGGAGATGAATGTACACATGATTCACTCTGGAACAATGCCTTTACCAGTTGGCTCTTATATATTTGACAATTATTATAAGGAAGTGGTGAGTGAGCTAAGTTCATCTCAGCGTCGTTCTTATCAGTTAATTCATCATTATGTAAAGGATATAAACGCTAGTATTGAAAACTTAACTAAAAAGAACATTGAGGCGTCAGAAGCATATTTCCTTAACCCTAGCTCCATTGATGTTAAACATAGGAAATTATGGTTTGACCGTTTGGCGTCTTTTTACGAAGTATTATGCCTCACTCAATGGCACATTTCGTACCACAAGGAAAATAGAAGAAACCCTGAATTACCCTATAATGGACCAGTTTACGACGATTATGTTGCTTTTCAACAAGACATACAATTAGCTCTAAAAGAGTTAATTGAAGAGGCTAAAAAAAAGTCTGCAGAAGAAGTCGCGGAGCAAAAAACACGCTCTTAGTATCAAGTTTGAAGTGCGACACTTTTTACAGATGCGCATGAATATACTC
>NZ_JAPEID010000093.1:0-3810 GCF_028823755.1 Vibrio sp. VP6 | reverse complement strand
CTTGGGATTCTGCTTTCAAGTTTGGGATCAGTAATCATAGGTTTCTTCTCATTTATCATCTAGACATAAAAAAGGCCGCCCAAATGCTTGGGCGGCCAAAGTGTTTCAATAAGAACATAAAATATGTGAGTTAACTAGATATGATAAACAGTCCTATCTGCTCCAGCTCCCTCATTTTGAGAGTAAAGTAACATGTCGTGTCAGAAAGGCGTAAAAACAAAATCCTTAATAAAGCTGTCTTGTAATTGAGACTGGTGTGTTTGCAGAGATTCCTCTAACAAAACCACCGATTTAAAAGGGGCACACTTTGCCCCATTTTTATTGTGGTAAATCAATGAATACTCAAACCCGAATCATTTTTTTATCTACACTAAATAATGCGTAGCGACAATTCGTTTGCATATGGCATGCCTTTTTATTACTCCAGAGGACTTAACAGTGCAAGATTCTGGGGTATTAAATGTTACTAATGCAGAGGTTGTTTCTTTACAAATTATCCCCCCTATTGACACTACTCCTATAGGCTTAGACAAACAATTTACTGCTACCGCCATTATGACAGATGGCTCCAATATTCCAGTTACAAACAATTCGGCCATCAACTGGACATCTAGTGATACGAGTGTAGCAACAATTACTTCAGGACTTGTAAGTGGTAATGGTCTAGCACATGGTGTATCGAAAGGCACAGTAACAGTTTATGCTGTTGGTTTCGTCGATGGCACCCGATTTGAAGGCTCCGCTCAATTGGAAGTGACAGATGCCGTACCCGTTAACTTGACTATAACTCCAGTTGATCCAAGTATTGCTAAAGGTACTGAGCAACAGTTTGAAGCAGAAGTTGCTTTATCTTCTGGAATTAACTTAACGGTGACAGAGGAGGCAGACTGGAGCTCTAGTGACACAAATGTTGCTACTATTACCTCATCGCAAACATTGGGTAATGGTGTTAGCTATGGGGTCGATGTTGGTACAGCAAATATCTCTTCAAGTTTTTCACTTAATGGAGTAACTGTTAGCAATACGACACAATTGAACGTCACTCCTGCAACAATTGTAAGTGTTGAGGTGACTCCGTTGGGGCCTTCTGTTCCGAAAGGAGCTACGCAACAATTTGTTGCTAAAGCAATCATGACAGATGAGTCGGAGCAGGATATTACAGCATCGGCATTAACCAGTTGGCGTACAGATAATGCGTCTATTGCTACAGTCAATGAGCTTGGTTTAGTGCAAACTCTCGAACAAGGAGTCACGTTAGTTCAAGCTACATACGATGGTTTTACAGGAGAAACAATAATCATCGTTACTGAGCCGGTATTAGATTCAATAACGGTTACCCCTAACCCTATCATTGTAGGAATAGGGGTTGAAGGGATTGGATATTTGACTGCGATAGGGCATTATTCTGATGGGGGGGGCAACAGATCTTACGGACGTCGTTGATTGGTCTGGTCAAGATACAGCTATAGCTGCAGTTGGTAGTGGGGGGCTAGTTATCGGTTCTTCTCTTGGTAGTACTACAACGCAAGCATCAACAACTAATAGTATTGGGGGTACTATAACAAGTGAACCTTCAACCATTGATGTTAAAACTTTAGTTAGTATAACCGTCTCACCAAGTGATGTATCTATAGGCATCGGAGAAAGCCAACAATTAACGGTGACAGGATATTTTAGTTATTCAACAGAAGGTGATATCTCAGAAGTTGTTACATGGAATGTAACGGATCCTAATATCGCTGTTATCTCTGAAGGTGCTGGAGGTAGTTTAGTTTCAGGAGGAACTGCTGCGTATGGTGCTACAACAGCGGTTGCGATGTCACAAGGCATTACAAGTAATACAGTTAATATATCCGCTATCAACACCTTAGCTGGACCTGCTATTGATGTCTTAGATGTAACTAATGGTGATGGCACTGGTAAATTATATGTTAACTCCCCTAGTGTGGCCTATCTAGATAGTATTGGCGGTTCTGATAGTAGTGGCGTATTTGCTGAAACAACCCCTGTAGGTGACTTTTACGTATATACTTGGGAGTAAGCGAATACTTTATGTGATACTTACAATGCACAACGACTTGCTGGAAGAACAAATTGGCGTTTACCTGAGGCCAGCGAGCCAAATCATTATTTAGTCAGTTTACTTTTAGAACTTACTAGTGGTAACAATTTTGACGCTTATTACACATCATGTACTTCAGAACCTTAATGCTTTGAGGTTATGAAGTTATATAAATAACGGAGGCATTGCCTCCGTTATTTCAAAGTGCACATTAGATTTTATATTAAGCATACAATCGTCTGTAGGGCCTCGGCAACAACACTTATCGAAACCATTTGGATTATTTAAAATATCTTAATATTTACACTAGTTGTTGTTTCTCTTATATTATTATGATTAATCGCTTTCCGTGAACTAAGTCTATTCGGTTACTCATGTTTTTGCATTGTCTATGATAAGTATCGACTTCGGAAATTTAATATCTTCTTCGGAAAGTGGATTATTTTTTACGATTGGAGCGAGAAGTTACCCATGAAAAGCCAAGTTTTTTCAATATGGTATAGACATAATCTGGATGACAATCTACGTTAAATTCTTGCTTAATATATAGATGGATATCTGACCTGGTTAATCGTTTCTCTGCAGGCTTTGATGTGTTCTGTTCAATATATTGAGACAATAATTTTTCCTGGCTCGAACTTAACAATGCAGGACGGCCACTACGAGGTTTTTCTTGCAGTCCATCTAACCCTTCCGTGAGATAATTTTTAACCCACTTATTAACGCTAGTGCGACTAACGTTAAGACGTTTTGCTATTTGAGTTCGAGTATATCCTTCCTGAAAAAGAGCTAAGGCGAGTAAACGCATCTTCATTTGAACAGATTTTTGTTGGTAGGCAAGGGTTATAAAGTCGATATATGTTAGGTCATTCATATGATGTTTTGATTTATATTTAAACTTTTTGAGTATGAGTGGTTTGCATCCTGGCGCTCTGAGCTCAAAGTGATCGATGACACGTAATCATCCTCACCATCATTGTAACGAGCAGATTCAACACCCAAATGCTTTGCTACATAAGCCCTCAGCGCTTCTAGTTTTTTACACATCAACAGTCGTCACTCTTGATGTCGATATTTCTGTGTTTCTACCAGTTGCATCAACTCGTAATAATGGCGCCATGGATTAAAAATTCAATATCAACAAAATTGAAAGCTGGGAGCGTACACAAAAACCACAACTATTATGTTGGTAACGTGTTAGAACTGTACCATCACTTAGAAACTATTATAGTGAGACATGCGGGTTATAATCGTAACGTTCGAGGCTTATCATTTGAAGTAAAAAAACGAACATTTTGGATCTCTACCGTTATGGTAATGAAAGACAACGTAACAAATAGCATGGATATAGATATAAATATAGTATCTTCACACCTTTCAAACAATAATATTATTCGTACAGTTCACTATTATCTTTAACTCACAGAAATGCATAGCAGATATAGAACGCCGAACATTCTCATTGAAATATTAAATGATTATCAAAACAAAATATGCATATACTAAATTTAAAATGTAGGATTTTTCCTTTTAAACTCTTAATTCACTAAACTAACACTCCTCTAACAAATCCATTTTATTTATTTCGCAATATTTGTTTGATGTTAGTTTTGAACGATGTTCATTTGTTGGATAATATCCTGAATCCATGGAGTAAATCATGAAGTTGAAAACGCTAACCTTTGCGATGATATTCGCAACTGGCTTTGTAAATGGGCTTTGTTGCGTAATTCGATGGAACTAAATCA
>NZ_JAPEID010000092.1:0-3822 GCF_028823755.1 Vibrio sp. VP6 | reverse complement strand
TTTCGGCCTTTAATTAGAAGGATCAGCACAGGGGCGTCCAGCCCCGAGCATGAGCATTCTAATTCATTGAAAAAGCGCAGCTTTTGAGATGATTATCCCTTTCGGGATAACCCCATGCCTTGGAGCGTTCAGCGTAAAGGCTTGGGCATCCATCGGCTACTCATATCGGCTACACCCTGTAGCCGATATGAGTAGCCGATAACTGTAGCCGATGATATTCAACTAAGGAGCATCAATATCATGTTTGATATGATCATCAATCCCATTTTAGATCTGTCTTTACTGGCACTCTCTCAACTGTATTTGCTGACGTTTTACTATGCCAGCGTACTCAGTTTTCTCTCCGGTTTGATCTCCCCAACGATCTACTTTGATAAACCGGAAAAAAACGAAAAAGGCTCCCTATTGCGACGCCTGTTTATCTTCGTTGCGATCTTACTTTTTTTGCTTGGGACACTCGCCAACGTCACCATCCCAACACTGATTGCTGTGGTGCAAACCGCCAGCTACGTACCCATTTCAGAATTGGTGTATCCGTTTATCTCGTACTTCTATATTCCGCTGTTCTTCGTTGGTGCGGGCACCCACATTGCCATTCGCCGAGTCGCGACACCACATCTGAACCAGCTTAAATCTAAGTTCACCAAACGCACACAAATGGCGCGTGATGAACGCACCGACGTGCGCACGGTAAAGCACTTTTTACCGGAAACGCTGGCGTACGATCCCGAAGACTACATTGATCTCAATAAAGGCGTGTTTGTCGGATTGGATCGCGTACATAAACCGCAATACATCCCACTGGCTGACTTCCAAAAACAGCACGCGGACATCATCGGCACCACAGGTGCCGGTAAAGGTGTCGCCTCAGGATTGATCTTGTATCAACTCATCCTTGCTGATGAAGGCGTGTTTGTGATGGACCCTAAAAATGATGAATGGGCACCGCATTTGATGAAGTACGCCTGTGAAAAAGCGGGCAAACCTTTCTACCTGATTGACCTGAATAAAAAAGTGCCTCAACTCGATCTCTTAGCGGATGCAACGCCGGAACAAATCGAAGAGATAATGGTGGCTGGATTCAGCCTTGCCGAGAAAGGCGACGTGGCTGATTTCTATCGTATCGACGACAGAAAAGCGGCCAGAGAAGCCCCAATGAAGGCAACGGAAGAAGAGCGTCAGTCATTCAAAGGACTGTTCAGTTCACTCTATGTTCAAGGTCTTGAAGACACCATCAAAGCGTTCTACGGCAAACTCGAAGAACTCTCGTTAGTCGAGTCCATTAATGCGGTTGGTGGCATGCGACTGCAAGATGTGTTCGACCATGGCGGCTGTTGTTACGTCATTGGCTCAATGCGTAATTCGAAGATATTGATCACGCAGAAGATGATCTTAATCCGTTTATTTCAGCTTGCTGAAATGCGCGATCGTGTAGCGGGTAAGCCGCGTCCCATTGCCATCTTCTTGGATGAATTGAAATACCACATTTCAAAACCAGCGATGGAAGGTTTGGGCGCCGCACGCGACAAAGGCGTGCACATGCTTCTTGCCCACCAATCGATTGCCGATTTAAAAGACTGTCCGGCCGATCTTAACGGTGATGCCGTGGTAGGTGCAGTGGTGGAAAACACCAAGTTCAAATTGGTGTATCGCTTACAAGATCCCGACACCGCCGAATGGGTGTCTAAAATGTCCGGCACCATCTTGGTGGATGACGAAACTCGCTATGTCGAATCCAGCAAAACGCTCAATGAAGTGGTCGATGATAAACGCAACATCAGAATGGCCGAGAGGCAATATGTCGATACCAACATGTTGCTCAACCTGCCCAACTTTGTGAGCTATATCTTCACAATGAATGACGTTCCCAAACCATCCTTGATTGCGCCGATCAAAGTACAAAAACAAACCCTCGTCACGTTTGATGAAACGCAAACTCATACCGCCAGTGACGATGAAAAAGTCGAAGAACAAACCGAAGCTCCAACTTCTGGTGAGCATCAAGAGGCCGAAGAAGAGAACAACATTGAAGCTGAAACCGAATCGATATCAGAAACAGAAACTCTCGACACTAATGAAGAATTTGATCTGGATGCGGTCACTCCTCTGCCCCCTAACAAGAACCCGACAGAGGCAATTCAATCACAAAAGGAAATAGAGGCAGCAGTTAAAACGTTAGAACAACAAATCGAAGGACTCAAAAAATGATAGTCAACACCAGACAATGGCACTCATGGCTTCGCTACATCAAACGAAAAATATTTCTCGGTTCACAACAAGAAGAAAAACGTGTCACGGTGCCTACAACCATTTTGGGTAACAGCCAAGAGTATGCATTAGAAGATATTGAACTGATGGGGATACCGGTTGTTGTCCACCCAATGGACGACAACTGGACGCCAAACAAGAAACCTCAACCTAAACAGGAGGCATTATCCAATGGAACTACGCACTAAACGACTGCTGTCTCTCTGGGATCATAAAACCTACACCAATCGAGCCCGTCCATTAGATAAACCTATTGACGGGCTTTTTGTTTATCAAAGTCTTTTTTCTGTGGAAGCCTTCGCATCACGACCCGCTCAAAACGTCACAACACAACTGGCGAAGGTCACTGCCGAAAGTTTGTTAGAAAAAATACGATCACTACGTGACGACATCAATCAACGACACCGAAACTTCATTAATAACATCGGCGAACTCGACATCAACACACACTCCACTCAAGCGTTCCAAGAGGCAGAAACAGAACAACGGTTATACACACCTGGCAGTGTCATGCTCATGAAAGTATTTATGGCCGCAGACCGTTATTTCGACACGCTTTACAAGGCAAGATTGAACGGCGAGCTCACCGAAACAGAATACGATCGACGACGCAATAAAATGGCGAAACAGATCACTCGAAACCTCAACCAAGTGAATGTTACCTGTCTTTCTTTTCATAAAGTGCGCAAAGAAGCGGAGGCTTCAATATGAGCCAATTGATCACCTCAAAGGCTGACCGCTACCAAAGACATTATGAAAAAATGGCGACTGTGATCCAATTCCTTAAAGAAGAGTCATACACAAACTTCGAAATTTTAATGCTGCTACTGGAGTACAAGGACAAAAATCCCTTATATCGGTTGCTCAATAAACTGGTAGGCCTTGGCTATATCCACAAACATGAGTTTGAATTTCAAACCGGTAAAATTTCAATCTGGGGGATCACCGATTTAGGACTGATACAAAACATTCAGAACATCAACGAAGATTTTCGTGCGTTCGATCCTTACCGCGTAAAATTCGGTACGCTGGAGCACAAGCTCATGAATCAAAAAGCACAGATTTATTTGCAGCGGAATGGCTGGACGAACTGGCGTAACGCCGATCAATATTCGTTTCGAAAAGAATATGATGTCGAACATCGCCCAGATGCCACCATCACAGCACCTAACGGATTTACCATCGCCATTGAAACAGAGCGCACTCTAAAAACGGTCTCTCGTTATCGCTCAATCCTTAAAAGCCACGTTCTCGCGCAAAAGAAAAAATACTGGAGCGCGGTGTTTTATGTGGTACTCAATGACGACATTCGCCAGCTATTAATCAAGCGCTTTGACCGCATTGAATACATTCCTTTCAGCGAATCCAAACACCCGTTTGAACATTACCGTTCAAAGCTCGTGCGTATCTTCACGCTCGACGAACTCAAAACCCTCACCCTTCAATAATTTCATCACTCACACCTCCCTATCGATGCGTCGCATCGAGGGACACTGACATCTGGAGAAAACATCATGCGCGTATTTATTGCAGAAAAGCCGTCGTTGGCGGCGG
>NZ_JAPEID010000091.1:0-3853 GCF_028823755.1 Vibrio sp. VP6 | reverse complement strand
ACGCCGAGCTCGATCAATGGCTACAATTTGCCAATAGCATCTTCAATAAACTAGAAGACTTACCCGTTCCGACAATCTCAGTACTTAAAGGTCACACACTTGGCGGCGGCTGCGAATGCGTACTGGCTACCGACATGCGTATCGGTGACAAAACCACCAGCATTGGCCTACCAGAAACCAAACTGGGCATCATGCCAGGCTTTGGTGGTTGTGTGCGTTTACCGCGTGTTATCGGTGCAGATAGCGCGATGGAAATCATCACGCAAGGCAAAGCATGTCGTGCAGATGAAGCATTGAAGATTGGTTTATTGGATGCCGTGGTTGAAACTGATGCGTTGTATGAATCCGCATTGCAAACACTGACTTCAGCTATCAACGAAAAGATCGATTGGCAAGCACGTCGTAAACAAAAAACCTCACCACTGACACTCAGCAAGCTTGAGTCGATGATGAGCTTCACAATGGCAAAAGGCCTAGTGGCACAAGTAGCCGGTCCACACTACCCTGCGCCAATGACTGCAGTTATTACGATTGAAGAAGGCGCACGCTTTGCGCGTAACGAAGCACTCGACATTGAACGCAAGCACTTCGTTAAGCTAGCAAAATCAGAAGAAGCAAAATCACTAGTTGGCTTGTTCTTAAACGATCAATACATCAAAGGCATCGCTAAAAAAGCGGCGAAATCAGCAAGCAAAGACACTGAGCGAGCAGCGGTATTAGGTGCAGGCATCATGGGTGGTGGCATCGCTTACCAATCTGCGCTGAAAGGCGTGCCAGTATTGATGAAAGACATCGCCCAACCATCTCTCGATTTAGGCATGACCGAAGCGTCTAAACTGCTAAACAAACGCCTTGCTCAAGGTCGTATCGACGGCTTCAAGATGGCGGGAATTTTGGCATCAATTACCCCAAGCCTACATTACGCAGGCATCGAAAACTCAGATGTGATTGTTGAAGCTGTTGTCGAAAATCCAAAAGTAAAAGCAGCGGTACTGAGCGAAGTCGAATCGCACGTTGGTGAAGACACCGTCATTACATCAAACACATCGACGATTCCAATCAACCTATTGGCACAATCACTTAAACGCCCAGAAAATTTCTGTGGTATGCACTTCTTTAACCCTGTGCATCGCATGCCTTTGGTGGAAATCATCCGTGGTGAGAAAACTTCTGATGAAACCATCAACCGCGTAGTGGCTTACGCAGCGAAAATGGGTAAATCCCCAATCGTCGTGAACGACTGTCCGGGATTCTTCGTCAACCGCGTATTATTCCCGTACTTTGGCGGTTTCAGCATGTTGCTTCGTGACGGTGCAGACTTCACTAAAGTCGACAAAGTCATGGAACGCAAATTTGGCTGGCCGATGGGCCCGGCGTACTTGCTTGATGTAGTCGGCATCGATACTGCGCACCACGCACAAGCGGTGATGGCAGAAGGTTTCCCTGAGCGAATGGGAAAACAAGGTCGTGACGCGATTGATGCTCTATTCGAAGCCAACAAATACGGTCAGAAGAATGGCAACGGTTTCTACAGCTACACCATTGATAAAAAAGGTAAGCCTAAGAAAACCTTCACTGAAGATATCTTGCCAGTACTGGCAGACGTCTGCGCGGATAAACAAGAGTTCGATGAGCAGACCATCATCCAACGTATGATGATTCCGATGATCAACGAAGTGGTGCTGTGTCTGCAAGAAGGCATTATTGCAACTCCTCAAGAAGCAGATATGGCGCTGGTTTACGGCCTTGGTTTCCCTCCATTCCGCGGCGGTGTATTCCGCTACCTAGACAGCGTAGGTATTGCTGAATTTGTTGAAATGGCAAAACAGCACGCTGATCTAGGCGCGATGTACCATGTTCCGCAAATGTTGATTGATATGGCGGCGAAAGGCGAAAGCTTCTATGGCGCGCAACAGCAAGGTTCTATCTAAGGAGGGATTTCCAAAATGACTAATCAAACCAGAAACGTTGTCGTAGTCGATTGTCTACGTACCCCAATGGGTCGCTCTAAAGGTGGTGCTTTCCGTCATACTCGTGCAGAAGACCTTTCTGCGCACCTAATGAAAGGCATTCTGGCACGCAACCCACAAGTGAACCCAAGTGAGATTGAAGACATCTACTGGGGCTGTGTGCAACAAACGCTTGAGCAAGGCTTTAACATCGCGCGCAATGCAGCGCTGCTTGCTGGCCTACCAATTGAGATTGGCGCGGTAACCGTGAACCGTCTGTGTGGCTCATCTATGCAAGCCCTGCATGATGGTACTCGTGCAATCATGACAGGTGACGCGGAAATTTGCCTGATCGGCGGTGTCGAGCACATGGGTCACGTACCAATGAACCACGGTGTGGACTTCCACCCTGGCATGTCGAAAAATGTCGCCAAAGCCGCTGGTATGATGGGTTTAACCGCTGAAATGCTTGGTAAGCTTCATGGTATCAGCCGTGAGCAACAAGATGAGTTTGCGGCGCGCTCTCATGCTCGTGCTCACGCAGCAACATTGGAAGGTCGCTTTAAAAACGAAATCCTACCAACCGAAGGCCACGCAGCAGACGGTACGTTGTTCCAGTTAGATTACGATGAAGTGATTCGTCCAGAGACCACCGTTGAAGGTCTGTCTCAACTTCGTCCGGTATTCGACCCAGCGAACGGTACTGTAACAGCCGGCACGTCTTCCGCTTTATCTGATGGTGCATCCGCAATGCTGATCATGAGCGAAGAGAAAGCCAATGAACTTGGTTTGAAGATTCGCGCACGAATCAAAGGCATGGCGATCGCAGGTTGCGATCCATCCATCATGGGTTACGGCCCTGTACCTGCAACGCAAAAAGCGCTGAAACGTGCAGGTCTTGCAATTGAAGATATGGACGTTGTCGAGCTAAACGAAGCGTTTGCAGCGCAATCTCTGCCATGTGCGAAAGACCTAGGTCTGCTTGAGGTGATGGACGAAAAAGTGAACCTGAATGGCGGCGCGATTGCTCTAGGTCACCCATTGGGTTGTTCTGGTGCACGTATCTCAACAACACTTATCAACCTAATGGAAGCCAAGGACGCCAAATACGGCCTTGCGACCATGTGTATCGGTCTTGGTCAGGGTATCGCTACTGTCTTTGAGCGCCCGTAGCCCTTAACATCACCAGTTAGGTATCAACCAATACCAGCAAAATTTGGTATTACACTTAAGGCGGCATCTGATGTCGCCTTTTCTTTTATTAGGCACCCTATAATTTATGCACAAAACGCATAAATTAGATGATGAAGTTTCATTTTATTCATAAATAAAGAAGGCATACACTTACAGGCAGTTAATGGCTTGCTGCTCGTGGCATTCCTGCCGCGCTATCGCACACTCGGAGAACCTTATGTTTAATGCTCTAGTTCTAAACCAAGAAGACAAACGTACTATCGCAAACATCGAACAAATCGATGAAACACAACTGCCGGAAGGCGACGTACTGATTGACGTTGATTACTCATCGTTAAACTACAAGGACGGCCTTGCGATCACAGGGAAAGGTAAAATCATCCGCAACTTCCCAATGGTACCAGGCATTGATCTAGCGGGTACGGTCGTAAGCTCTGACGATGCACGCTACCAAGCAGGCGATAAAGTCGTTCTTACTGGCTGGGGTGTCGGCGAAAACCACTGGGGCGGTATGGCGCAACGTGCTCGTCTAAAAGCGGATTGGTTGGTTCCTCTACCAAAAGGCTTAGACAGCAAAAAAGCAATGATGGTCGGTACAGCTGGCTTTACCGCAATGCTGTGTGTTCAAGCTCTGCTGGATGCTGACATCAAACCAGAAGCTGGCGAAATCCTTGTCACTGGCGCCAGTGGCGGCGTAGGTTCGGTGGCGG
>NZ_JAPEID010000090.1:0-3947 GCF_028823755.1 Vibrio sp. VP6 | reverse complement strand
ATTAAAATATGAGCTTAACGTAGGATATTTTCCGTTTTCCAAGCGGACCCCTAAAGTGGCGTACGGCCTCAGCGATGAGCAGCAAGCCAAGTTGCTAGAGCCTATCGAGCGCAACAAAAACTTCACCGGTAGCCTTGCCGTGTCCATTCACGAACTCGGCAAAGCATTGGGCATACCACTGCGTTTTGATGTCCAGCGCGGCATTGCCGCCATCCACACCTTAAACACCATGCCTGATGTGCAGTGGGTACACGGCGCCAGCTTAAAAGAAGCGGTGGCGAATTTAGCCCACGTCTACGGTTGGCAATGGCATAACGACGGGGCTCGACCGTCTTGGATGAGCGATGACGATTATCCGCTGATGAGTGAATACGGCATCGTCACTCCCCGCGGCGCGTTTGATTTAGCGCTCGATACCGTCCTTGAGGGCTACCCCGTGCAAGCGCAGCTTATCCCCAGTTCGCGCAGTGTGTTTATTAGAGAGAAAGAATAATGAAGCTCAACACCATGAAACCCCATTTACTCTTTGTGCCTCTGGCCATGATGCTGCTAAACGGCTGCGTCAGTCAGGACTACCTTGACCACAAAGCCAATGCCGACCAAGTCCAAAAGCAGATGGAAGACGCGCGCTCAAAGAACGCGACACCACTTGGCAACGTGCAATACTTGACCAAACCGCCCGCTCTGGCCACGCCAATCAAACAAGACAAAGCGCCAAAGTGGCTCCAACAAGAAGTGCGCATCAAAGCCAATCAACTGCCTTTATCGCTTGTGCTCTCGATGCTCGTGCAAGGCACCAATGTGGAAGTGTCGTTTGACCCCGACGTAAACCCAAACACACCGATAACGGTCAACACCCGCGCCTCGCGTAAGTCGATTTTAAACCTCATCAGTAGCTTGACCCATTACGGCTTAACGCCAGAGCAAGACTCGCTCACGGTGGGGTACTATCAAACCGAAACCTTTGTATTGACCATTCCATCGGGCGCCAACTCCGCGCAACAAGGCAGTCAGAGCGAAGAAAGCAGCAGCGACGATGAAGGCGATACCTCGACCACCAAAGTCGATGGCCAGTACATTACGACGGTGTACAACAACACCGAAATCACCACCGAAATAGCAAAAGCGGTCGAAGCGGTCCTCAAAGATGAAAGCGAAGACGATGGCGATGAGCTCGTCGGTGACGTGCGTGTCGTACCTGGATTGACCGCCATCACCGTGCGCACCACGCCAAGTCGCATGGCACAGGTGCGCCGCCTGATTGACACCTATCAAGCCGAGCTGACTAAACAGGTCTTTCTTGATATTCGCGTACTGGAGTTTCGTTCGAACTTAGGCAAAGACCAAGGCATTGATTGGAACCTAGTCAAAGATGTCGGTGACGGCACCTTAAATTTCATCATTCCTGGCACGTCCGCGACCTCTGACTTGGTCAGTTCAAGCAGCGGTCTGGCTTTCCAAGGTACGGGGAAATGGGATGGCACCACCGCGTTTATCAAAGCGCTGGAGCAACAAGGCACCGTCTCAACCGATACACCGATTGGTATCTTGACCAGCAGCTCGCAACCGGCGCGCATCTCTCAGACGGTCAAAACGCCTTACCTGTCAGACATTTCAACCGAAGTGACCGACACCACCACCTCAACCAGCACCACGCGCGGCAATGTGGTGGAAGGCATCGACATGATGGTCAACACCAACGTGAAAGACGATTTCGTCTGGATACGCACCGCGGGCAAGTTAACCAAAATCGCCGGTGACAGCACCGAAACCATTGATGACGCCAGATTGCGCTTTATCTCCACGCGCAGCGCCGATTTGTCGTTCACCAACAAGCTGCGTTATGGCCAAACCGTCATCATCGGCTCAGTCAAGCAGCAAACCCAAACCGCCAATAAGTCGTCCAGTTTTGGCTTTGATGGCCTTGGCAGTCAAGTGAGCGGACAAGAGACCGTGGAAACGCTGATATTGCTGACCCCAAGGAGAGTGAAGTAATGACGCGCCTTCCTAACCATGTGGTGACGACGCAAACGTCGTCATCCCGCTGGCAACTGGCACGGCAATTCCCGGGCAAGTACCAGCTCACACTAGAAAGAGACGGGTGGCGTACGCGCTATTACAGCGATGAACCGACCGTCGCCATCAGTGAAGCGTGGCGAAACAAAGTGGAGCAAGACATCGCGCCTGACCATTGGTGTTTACTCGACTTTCACGAAAAAGACGTGCTGTTTTTTATGACCGTTCGCGGCCATGTGGTGCGTGAAGCGCGCCTGGTGCCACTGGATGAGCTGGATGAGGTGAAACTCAAACTGTGCGAGCAAGTGTTTGTCACTGAGAAACTGACACAAAGTGAGTCTGCGCCTAACTTAAGCGCGGTCAGTGACAAAGTGGATACGGCCCCAGTTCTTGAGCCTCAAGATAAACAAGCGTATGCACTGAAATCTCAGCGCCCGAAAACGCTGGCCGTGACGGCCATTGTGCTCGGTGTGTTGTTGATTGGCGTCAGTCAGTTCACTCACTACCAAGCCAAACCAAAAGACACAGTGCAACAAGTAATCGATGAATATCACGCCTACCGCACAGCGGTCGGGCGCGCTCAAAGCGCCGCCGATGGCATGATGCACGCCCTGTCCTTGACCGCAACCAGCGCCCTCGCTCCATCAGGGTGGGCGTTAAGCAAAATCTCGCTTAAAGGCAACAATCTGACTGCGGTCTTCAATCGTGAAGACGGTGGTTTGCTCTCAACCGCAAAAGCGTGGCTAGCCAAGCATTCCTTAAGCAATGCCGTCTTGACCATCGACACCCTTACCCTCAGTGAGCCCATGACGGGCAAACTGGACAAGTGGACGAAGGAGATGGCGCCCGCCGAATTGGGGCAACGCCTCGCTGACACGCTCATCAAATTGGGTTGGGACATCACCGACAGCAAAGAAAGCAAAGCGATGCTCACCAGTACGCTCGATATGACGCTGAAAAAAAGCGGCGTGACCTTAAGCGAACTGCGTTCTCTCGCCACACTTTATCAGCCCCTTCCGGTGGGCTTAAACGCATTCACGCTCACCCCGAGCGACGATGGCACTTACCGCGTTGAAATGCGCATTCAATACCTTGGAGACCTTTCATGAAAATCACCAAAGCCCATATTCAAATCGGGATCTTAGCAATAGGCGGGCTCTCTGTGGCGGGCATGTGGCTCGCCCCTCAATTCAACACGCCGCCGTCCATTTCAGTGCCCGCCAAACAAACGGCGCCAAGTACGGTTACTTCTACACCTTCACCAAAGGCTTTGCCCGATACGGTGGCGCCCGTGGTGAAGAAAAAGCCCAAACCACAATCGGTCACCCCCACTCTAACGCTCGATGTGAATGCGCAAAAGCTCATTAAACGCTCAGAGCAATTAGCGGTGGCTAAAATGGATTCACAGATTGCCGAAGAAAAATCACGCACTCGCAAGGCCAATCAAAAGGAAAGCAGTGAAGGGCGAAGCGATTACGTTCCGTCGGTGTCGGTGATTGAGCAACCTTACTCACCGCCTTCCGTGAGTCCCCATTCTTCTCAACTGGCCATTGACCGCTTCTCGCTCAGTGGCCTTTTTGTTGATGGCAATGAGGCAAGCGCCTATCTCGCTCTCGATGGTGGCCAACCGTTTCTGGTCAAAGCCGGTGATTCGGTTAAGGGCGTCAGTATCACCAACATCAACGGCAATGGGGTTCGCCTAAAACAAGGCGCGCGCATTCGCGTTCTGGAAGGTGGCCTATGAGTCACTTTCCCAAACTGACCGACAGCGAAGAAAAAACGCTGCTGACCTTGTGTCGTGACGATGGCTACACCATCGTCAATGCCGCGCTCACTGTGCAAACCTCGAATCTCAATGCGCCCAATCTGGGGCGCATCATGGACTTACTTCAAGGCAGTAAAGCCCTGCTCGGACAAGACGTCATCATCGA
>NZ_JAPEID010000008.1:0-153492 GCF_028823755.1 Vibrio sp. VP6 | reverse complement strand
CCGCCAATGTTGGCGGCTTATAAAAGACAATTGAAATTTAAGAATCCAAAAAACAGGCACTCAAACGGTCACGATGAACCGTTAACTTTGAGAGCAAGACTCAAACATCACTTGCTGATTGTCATCCACGGCAATCAAAGCTTTGAGTTCAACCAACTGCTCTTTCTTGCTCTTGGTTAGTTGTTTGATGAAATACTCAGCGCGCATTGCTGTTACTTTTGAGTCGAAACTAGTCGACCACTCTAAAACAAGAGGCCCTTTACCCTTGAGCGCTTTTGCGCCTTTGCCAAGTTGGTGCTGTTTAAATCGCCTTTCGATGTCATTGGTAACACCGCAATACAGTGCATTACGGTTATTGCGGATCAGATAAACGCTCCAGTGCTGCTCAACGCTTTCATTCATGAAAGTAGAGATTCTACCTGCGCTTTCAATGCATCGAGTTCTTCTCTTAACTCGGCAACTTCTTGCTCTAACTGAGCGACACGTTCTGAGCTTGATGAAGTAGCAGGAACTGCCGCAGCCATTGCTGACACATCGACTTCACCACAGAACAAGTGCATGTAACGAGATTCACGCTTACCAGCTTCACGAGGTAACTTCACCACAAGCGGGCCTTTCTCTTCGCTAGCAAGATGCTCAAGTACAGCTTCTACTTCTTTTACATCGTGGAAAGTGGCAAGGCGGTTGGTTCGAGTGCGGATCTCGCCTTGCGTTTGCGCTCCACGCAGCAACATGCAACAGATGATGCCCTTCTCTTGCTCCGACAATTTAAGATCGCCAAACTCGGTGTTGCAAAAACGATGTTGGTACTTGCTAACACGGCTATTGAAAGCGCTCTCATCGCTGACAAGTCGACGCTCAATCAACGCATCAACAGCATCAAGGACGTCAGATTCTGACAGTGCCATCACTGGCTCACGGTTGCTTTTTTGGTTACATGCGTTGGTCAACGCGTTCAAACTGAGGGGATATTGGTCGGGGGTGGTCACTTCTTTTTCAATCAAGCAACCAATTACTCGTGCTTCAATTGCCGTTAGCTCAACTTTCATAATGCATTTCCTTATTATTTTTGCATTTGAATTTATACCTAAACCGCATCTAAGTCTTTTATGCCTACTTTGCACCGTCGATTCAAAACGCTGCACGACTTGACGCTGTTTAGGTATAGGTGTCAGGCTAAAGCATAGCGCAAAGACCTGGCACCCATCGCGAATCGGGGTCGGTCTCAATGCTCCGAGAGAATCGGCACTTTTCTCATATTGCCGTCTTCATCAATCATCATGATTTTCGAACGATTCAGTTCGACTTCCGTGATTTCAAGTTGGCTTCTCTCTTCAATGTACGCCGCTTTTAACTTTTCAGCCAAAGAGCTGGTGACTTTCTCATTCTCTTGACTGTCGGCTTGCTCCGCAGTGTTACCAGAGTCCATATCAAGTTTCATCATTTTTCATTTAATGACGCTGATGATATAGCGAAGGTCTCGCCATGACAACGTATCGATTTGTTCATAAATGCAAAATGCTATCCACTTATCGACAATAACCGTCGCAGAAAGACGCATCCGTACCCCCTCAATAACCCGTTCATGGTGCAAATTTTTCATCTTCGCTCCCCTCGAGTACTCCCACCAAAGGGCAGTTTGTCAGCGAGATATGAGAATTGGTTGAGATTTGGTCAACTCTGCATTGTGATTGATCTAAAGACTGTTATGCCACGGGATGTTGTGCTTTAATCGAGGCAGATATTCACAAATTAGGAAAGGGAACCATGAGTAGCGTATTTGAAATCGTTAACCAAGCTCGTCGTAAAAACAAACTAAAACGTGAGCTACTTGATAACGAAAAGAAAGTTCGTGATAACCGTAAACGTGTAGACCTTCTAGAAAACTTACTAGACTACATCAAACCAGAAATGTCTCACGATGAAATCGTCGCTATCATCAAAAACATGAAAGCTGACTACGAAGACCGCGTTGATGATCACATCATCAAAAGTGCAGAGATTTCTAAAGCACGTCGTGACATCAGCCGTCGCATTCGCGAACTGACTGAAGAAGACAAGCAAACTAGCGGCAAAAAATAAGTCCGATTAGTTCAAGTTTCAAACCCCGAGTGGGCATTCCTTACTCGGGGTTTATTTTTGTCACTTTGTAGTCCAGTGTGTACAATAAAACCATTCTCGAATCCCAACACACTCTAATTCCTATGCCTTCAACTTCTACTAACGCACAACCTACGTTAGCAAAACAACTGTTTACGATGACATGGCCAATGCTGTTTGGTGTGTTGTCCTTAATGAGTTTTCAGCTTGTCGACAGTGCATTTATCGGTCAGCTTGGCGTTTTACCGCTTGCCGCTCAAGGTTTCACCCTACCGCTTCAAATGGTCATTATCGGCATTCAAGTAGGCTTAGGCATCGCGACTACCGCAGTGATCTCTAAAGCCTTGGGCGCGAATGATGCTCGCTATGCCAAACAACTTGGCGGATTGGTTTTAATGATTGGTTCAATCGGTGTTGCGGTATTCGGCCTCTTAATTTGGCTGCTGCGTTACCCGATTTTATCTCTGCTCAGCGCGCCAGAAACTGTTATGCCTATCATAGATAGTTACTGGCCTTGGTGGCTGCTGAGTTCATGGGCTGGTGCAGTCCTTTATTTTTACTACAGTATTTGTCGCGCCAATGGCAACACTATGCTTCCGGGCACGATGATGATGGTGACAAGTGGTGTGAACTTGGTATTAGACCCACTGTTCATTTTCACGCTCGATCTCGGCATTAATGGTGCAGCGTTGGCAACCTTAGTTGCATTTGGGTTTGGTATCCTTGTCGTTGCGCCAAGAGTGAAGCGCAACCACTGGGCTACAACGCAATGGCAAGATCTGAATGTGATGAAAAGCGTCACTTCGATAGGCAACATCATGGGGCCAGCCATGGTCAGTCAATTGCTGCCGCCGCTCTCTTCAATGTTAGCGACCAAGTTGCTTGCCAGCTTTGGAACTGCCGCAGTCGCTGCTTGGGCGCTAGGCTCACGTTACGAGTTTTTTGCCATTGTGTCTGTGTTGGCACTGACCATGTCGATGCCTCCAATGGTGGGGCGCTTGTTAGGCGCAAAGAACTATCGAGACATTCAAACTCTGGTTGGAATAGCGGTTAAGTTCATTCTTGGCTTCCAGCTTTTGATTGCGGCGATTACCTTCTTGCTTGCAAACCCGCTCGCGTTGTTAATGACAAGTGATACCCAAGTAGAACAAGTGCTCTACATGCATCTAATGATTGTGCCAATAAGTTTGGGCTCTCTTGGCGTTTGTATGCTGATGGTGTCGATTTGCAATGCGCTAGGGAAATCGTACACAGCATTAACCATTTCGGCATTACGCTTGTTTGTTTTCTTCCTACCTTGCCTATGGCTGGGTGCGCAACTGGGCGGTATCAGAGGTCTGCTGTTTGGTGCGTGTGTGGGTAATATTATGGCGGGTATTTCTGCTTACCTTACTTACCGTAAACCATACACAAACTTGCGATAAAGCAAGCTACAGCCTAAGTTTTAGTATTAACAAAGAAGCCCTCAATCGAGGGCTTCTTACTATCAACTTTTGGCTATACCATGCACAAGTTTACTGGTCTACAGGGAATACTACGCCAGTCTGTTTGCGTACTTCAGTCAGTACTTTTGCAACGGTCAACGAACGTTGTTTCATTTGTTCATCAATCACACCAAGCTTTAACTGCTTCGCAAATGCTTCTGCTTCGTAGAACATATGATTCTCGGTTTGAGGCAAAGTTAGGTTCTCTTTTTCTTCACCACGAAGAATACGCTCTACACCACGACCTGTGGCGATCATATCGACCAACACACTGCCTTGCTCACCTTGAAACTCGCTTGGGATAAGAGAATCACTGACTTTCGAGTGCAGAAGATTTACGTTAAAGCCATCATACGCCAGCGTTACGCTGCCGCATCCGTCAACACCTGATGGAAGCACATACGCACTGGCTTGAACAGAGTTCGGTTCACCAAACAACTCAATCGCAGAACCCACGCAGTAATAACCAATGTCCATGATGGAGCCATTGGAAAACGCAGGATTGAATGTGTTTGGATTTTCTCCATTTAGGTATTTTTGGTATCTCGATGAATACTGGCAATAGCTAATCGTCGCATGTCGTAACGGAGCGATAGACGGTAAGCTCTCTTTCAATACTTGGAAGTTTGGTGTGTAAGGCGACATAAACGCTTCAAACAACACAACGTTGTTTTCCTCAGCACAGGCAAACATCTGTTGTGCCAATGCATAATTCGAAGCCATTGGCTTTTCACAAATGACGTGCTTGCCCGCTTTTAACATTTGAATGGCTTGAGGAGCATGAAGCGAATTTGGACTGGCGATGTACACCGCATCAATGTCTGCATCCTGACCTAATGCTTCTAGGCTGTCGTAATAAGTATCTGCATCGTAAGGCGTGCCAAACAAACGCGCTTTTTCTATATCTCTCGAATACACAGCTTTAAGGCAAAACTGCTTGGTTTGGATTGCCGCTTCAACAAATTGTTGCGAAATCCAGTTAGTCCCGATAACAGCGAGTTTAAACATGTCACTTCCTTTATATTCGTTCTAAAAAGCCGTAATGAATTCGGCTTATCAGTGCGATTTAAGCAAGCTTTAGTTCATTAAACAACTCAAATAACTGGTTAGATTTATATGGCTTTGGCAAATACGCATCCATACCCGCAGCAAAACAATTGTGAATGTCCTCTTCCAACACACTCGCGGTCAAAGCAATGATGGTTGTTTTCTTGCAGCCCACTTTCTTTTCCCAACGGCGAATCTCTTTTGTCGCGGTTAGGCCGTCCATCACCGGCATCATACAATCCATCAAAATGGCGTCAAACTGCTCACCTTTAGTGATGGCATCCAGCGCTTCTTGGCCGTTACTCGTAATTAAGTAGTCGTACCCTGCTTTATCTAAGAAAAAGCTCGCGATTTTTTGGTTCATTAGATTGTCTTCAGCAATCAGTATTCTTCGATGAGTTCGAGATATTTTAGATTCAGCGCGAGATGCAATATTTGTGACATTGTCACGCAATGTATTCTTCTCGAGCTTAGCTAGCTCCTCGATGGCATGTTTGAATCGATTACCCAAGAATGGTTGAGTCAACACGGCATGCACGTTTTCCGCGTTCGTGTAAGAGCTCGTCAAATGGTGCTGGCACACTACTACTCGACGAACATCATAAACTTCAGCCAGTTCACTCAAACAGCTATCGATATCCATCTGACCGTCATTACATAAGAAAATGACATCGAAATCTTCATCTAGCGCTTTTGCTTCCGAAAGTGAGTTAACGCCTACCAGCTCAATTTGAGCCAAACGACACTCTTGGACAATTTGCTCTGCATAAGCATAGTTATCACATATAAAGAGCCCTCTTTTGACCACATCGGAATGCCAACCAAAGAGAGGTAACGCTTCTACTTCTATTGAAAAACCAAAGCATGTGCCCACCCCCTTGGTCGAGGTTGCCACTAGCTTGCCTCCCATCATTGACACTAATTGGCGACAAATCGCAAGCCCTAGCCCTGTTCCGCCAAACTGTCTCGAAACCCCTTCGTCTTCTTGAGTAAACGGCTCAAAAATGGTCGCCAGTTTGTCCCTTTCGATGCCGATGCCCGAATCCTTGATAAGGAATGTGAGCGAACCTCGCCCTTGCTCTAACGCTTCTTCGTAGCTCACGTCGACTAAGATATAGCCTTGTTCAGTAAACTTAACAGCATTGGAAACCAGATTAGTAATGATCTGTTTGATGCGATGATCATCGACCATCACGCGAGCCGGAATGTTTTCATCCAATGAAATATCGAGTTCAAGCTGTTTAGACGTGGCTTTAGATTGAAACAAAATCACCGATTGATAAACGACTTCGCGAATGTCAGCTTCAACCAACGACAATTCGAGGCGCCCCGACTCGATCTTAGACAAATCTAGAATATCGTTTAGCAATGCAAGCAAAGTGTGGGAAGAGGTATCGATGTCATCCACGACTTCTTGCTGATGAGGCGACAGCTCACTTTGCGACAAAATTTCAGTCATCCCCATGATGCCATTCAACGGCGTTCGAATCTCATGGGACATATTGGCCAGAAATACAGATTTTGCTCTATTGGCTGCCACTGCCGACTCTTTGGCGTGCAGTATTTCGTGAGTTTGTCTCTGCTTTTCTTCCACCACACGATTGACTTGCTGCGCAAAGAGGGTGAACTCGTCACTACCATCGACTGCGACTTTTTTCTCTTTTTCTTCCTCATTAACCAGGGCATTAAGAGCATGAATGATCGCGCCAATCTTGCTGTTAACACGATACCAAGTGGCAAACCCCAACCAGCCAAGTAAGAGAAGAACTACCGCAACACCACAGGTAATGAGCAATACATTTCGTTTTTGCTCATTGACTTGAGTAAGTAGGGATTGCTCAGCTTGACGAGTAAATCCTTCAATCATCATTTGCAATCGCTGAACCCGAAAATCGAGTTCGTCAAGGTAAGCCGCATAATCGCTGCGTGGCATGTCGCCATTCATTAGCCTCGCTCTTGATTCCAAATTACGTTGATAACGGGGGGAGCTGAAAAGGCCAAGCAGTTTATCGACATGCGCATAAGATGCCCCCAAATGCAAAAATGCATCTAGATTTTGCTGCTGACGATCAATGGTTTGAAAAAAAACGCTTTGGTTCAGCTTCGCATCTGGATCCATCACTAAACGGTAGGTCAGCCAAGCCTCTTTTTGCGTCCAATAAGATAATTGAGCAAGGTAAGCAATAAAGTTCTGCATGGCGTGCCCATCGCTATTTCCATACAGCTGATAGTTTTGTAGCAAGGAAAGCGACATTTCTTGCAACAACTGAAACGCCCAATCACCCACTTCATCTGTGTTGGTAAGATCCCCAGACACCATACCAAGCATCGCCTCTTTTAAATCATCGGCGTACTCGGAAGTGTGTGGATTAGTGGAAAATTTATGATGCATGGAGAGCACCACATTATTTTGGACATCCACTTCGATGCTTAAGGGCGTTTCCTGACCGTATTGGCGTCTGTCTTTTTCCATGCTGTAGATAAAGTGCGAAGCCTGAGATATCAGCTGGAATCCCTGTATGTTGCTTACGGTTTGATTGAGGTGATCGACTCGCACCGAATTGGCATAAAACTGGTGGATCGCAAAAGCAACGATCACCACTGCGGGTAATAACGCTAACAACGCTAAACGTGTTTTGATTGATAATCTCAGCATCCATCTTTCCATGTGTTACGAACGCCTACTGATTTAATACTAGACTAGTTTCACACATTAATAATGGATATTGATGAGTTAAAAAACACTCTCATTTCACCTAGTAACACTAGGGATATAGGGTTACGGCGGGTTTAGGTGCCTGTTTTAAACTGTGATTCAAAGCAAGTTTTTTGATCATCAAAAAATGACCTAAACGCTCAAATCCAAGTCATACCTAAGCAGCAAAATGTAAAACAGACATTTATCATTTGAATGTTTACCACTCCCGTTGTCTTATCGAGTGAGATCACATTAATCTAGAAAAGAATCGAGGCTATTTACATTTAGATTTTGAAGCTATTCGTTATCGTTACAAAAAAAGTCAGCAAGTTATTAAAAGTCAATAGTACAAACACCCCGCTTTAGTCACATTAATCAACCAGAAATAATGCCCTACTTAGCAGTTTTAACTGGTATTAATTTTCCTAGCAGAATAAGAACTCTCACCTTAGAATTCGCACACATAATTATTACAACCCGATTACATAACCCACCAAACTCCACACTCTACCGTTGAGGTAACAGTAGTGAGTATGGTTAGCCCTCAAAACGTGAAAGGTCCAATACAACAATGAGTCCAGAGAAATATCTCCAAGACTGGCAAACGAGCCAAACGATTGCTGAATCTATCTCCCCTCTTATTGGTAAGCTATATCGTCAAAAAGGAATCGAAGTGGTTCTGTTTGGTAAGACGCTTATCAACGCCACTACTATCGACATTCTCAAAACTCACCGCGTAGCAAGACGATACACTGGAAACCCTCTTTCTCTAGAGCACACAATGCCGATCATCCAAGCATTGTGCGAAATGAGCATTTCTTCATGTCGCGTTGATGTTGGTCAACTGGCAACTAAGTATTGGAATGAGCACGAAGATACAGCAGCACTAAACGATTTCCTACAAACTGCACTTCAAGGCGCGCGTGATGCCGACTCTTCTCTAGCCGCTCGCGATGTTGTGCTTTACGGTTTCGGTCGTATTGGTCGCCTACTGACTCGTCTTCTTATTGAAAAGAGTGGCCCAGGTTACCCACTTCGACTGCGCGCAATTGTTGTTCGTGGCGGTAAGAAAGGTGATTTAGAAAAACGAGCTAGCCTACTTCGTCGTGATTCTGTACACGGTCAATTTAACGGCAGCATCGTGATTGATGAAGAGCGCAAAGCGCTTATCGTTAACGGCAACTACATTCAAATCATCTACGCAAACAATCCTAGTGATGTAGATTACTCTGTGTATGGCATCAACAATGCACTTGTTGTTGATAACACAGGTGTGTGGCGTGATTCTGAAGGTCTGAGCCAACATTTAGCGTGTAAAGGCGCAGAGAAAGTACTGCTAACGGCTCCGGGCAAAGGCGACATCAAGAACGTTGTATTCGGCGTTAACGAATCTGTGATTCAAGAAGATGACACCATCATCTCTGCAGCGAGCTGTACCACCAACGCAATCACACCAGTTCTAAAAGCATTGAACGACAAATACGGCGTACTTTCGGGCCATATTGAAACCGTTCACTCTTACACGAATGACCAAAACCTGATCGATAACTTCCACTCAGGTGACCGTCGCGGTCGCAGTGCATCTTTGAATATGGTTCTAACTTCAACTGGCGCAGCTAAAGCAGTAGCAAAAGCACTGCCAGAGCTAGCTGGTAAGCTAACAGGTAACGCAATTCGTGTACCTACGCCAAACGTATCAATGGCGGTTGCAAACCTTAACCTAGGCACAGATGTTGATCGCGACTCTCTGAACGATTACCTACGCGAAATGGCACTCAACTCTGAGCTTTCAGCGCAGATTGATTACACAGATTCAACTGAAATCGTTTCAACAGACTTAGTGGGCTCTCGCCATGCCGGCGTTGTAGATGGTCAAGCGACTATCGCACAAGACAAGCGTTGCGTACTGTACATTTGGTACGACAACGAATTCGGATACAGCTGCCAAGTTGTGCACTGTATGGAACAAATGATGGGCGTTCGTTACCAAACATTCCCTCGATAGGTGAACTTTGCTCCACAACGTTAACCACAATGGGTAACGAGCAATAACCCAACATTTGTTTTGATAATAAGCGCTTTGCGCAGTACTAATATTGATTCCCCGTTTATGCGCCTGATGACCCTCAGGCGCTTTTTCGTTCGTATCATTTGACAATCTCCGGACAAAGCAAACAGAACCATTCATGTTTTGTTCATGTTCGCAGCGTTAATCTGAACACATAGATTGAAAAGAGGTCATGATTATGAATCGAATTATTGTTACTGCACTGGCACTGATTACTGGCTTTTTCGCATTAGTATTTAGCCTAATCATGGCGATTCCATTGACCATCGCAGCCCTGATCACAGGCAAACGAATTGAAAAACGCGTACGGAAAATGCAAAAAGAAATGCATGAAGAGTATGAGTTTAATACTGGCAAAGCCGATGCAATCGAAGGTGAATTTGAAGAGGTTCGCCGATAACGAAATTACTGTGTTTCTCTTCCCCCTAATGTTCCTGAGAAACTTCTTGCTTACACCCAGACTTGCCCCACAAGCTGGGTGTTTTTTTTTGCGAAGTGCGTTTGCAAAAAAGGCAGCTCATTGGCTGCCTTTGGGTTTGTTATATCGAGCGTCTTGAGAGTCCTAAACCGTAACCACCACTCTTAGTGCTAAGAGCATAAGTACAACGCCAGATAGTCGGTCAATGAGAACCGCTTTGGAGCGAATTTTATCGACCACTCTGGAGCTTGATAACACCAACGTAATAAAGGTGTACCACAAGCCATCGACAACAAAAGGGGTCGCAACAATGATCATTTGGTTACTCAGATCATTTCCAAGCGCGACAAACTGGCTAAACAAAGCAATAAAGAACAGTGCGATTTTAGGACTTAGAATAGAGATAAGGAAACCTTCTCTAGCAGATTGAAGTACGGTCGTTTCCTCACCAGATTCCAACTTGGCGGCCACTCCACCTTTGGATCGCAGCGCGTTAAAACCTAAGTAAGCCAAATAAGCTGCGCCCGCTAAACTGATGGTTTTGAACAGCATTGGGCTCTGCTGCAGCACAACCGCAAGACCGATCAACGTGATAAACGCATAAATCCCGATCCCAAAAGCATGCGCCCACGCCGTTGCCAAACCATTCATTCGTCCACCAGCCAAAGCATGTTTAGCAACGATCGCTAAGCTAGGCCCTGGCGACATAGCCCCTAATAAACAGACTGTAAAAAGTGATAACCAAACTGTTAGTGTCATAAAAATTTCCCCTCTTTGACGTTAATTTATCAATAGAGGTGATATAAACTGAAATCAAAGTTAATCATGAAAGTCATGATTGAAACTCATAGTCTAGTGAATAGAGTATTCTGATTGCTGCATAACGCTTTGCATCGTTTCCCGTATCCAACGATGCGCAGGATCGTTATCGTACTTTGGATGCCACATCAGCCAGTATTGATGGATTTGAGTATCAAATGGCAGAGGTTTATGTGCCAAACTCCAATGCTTAGCGAGGTTCACCGCGATATGCTCAGGGACGACCATCAAATGTTCACTTGAGACTAGGCGATTAACCGCCGCCGAGAAAAATGGGACTTTAAATGTGATATGTCGCGCCAACCCCATCTCTTTTAAAACCGTGTCGGTGCTTGAATCTTTATCGCCGCCACCCGTAACTTTTATGTGCGAATAACTGAGTAAAGCATCCACCGTCAGCTCTTTATAACTCGCTAGCGGGTGTGACGCTTTCATCAAACACACCGAGGTATCAGAACCAATGTTCACGCTTGAAACGCCTTCTGGTTTTGAAGGGTACATGGACGATGCGATGTGGATACCCAGTTCATGCAACTTATCGAGAAAGTCTGGTTGCCATAAGCGATAAGCCATATCCAGTTGCGGCGCGAGTTGGCTTAAATGGGAAGCGATATCTGGAAGAACGTACTGAGCAACATAGTCACTAGACGCGACAACTAACTCACCTTGCCAATCTGCCGGTTCGAACGGTTTATCATCAAGCAGATGATCAAACTCAGACAGCAAATCATCAAGTTTAGCTTTTAACGCTAACGCTCGAGGTGTGGGTATGAGCAAGTTCCCCTGACGGACAAGCAATGGATCGCCACAAAGCTCTCTGAGCTGGGCTAATTGGCGGCTGACCGCAGATTGAGTCACGTGCAAGCGCTCGGCAGTGCGGCTTACATGACATTCCTCAAGCAGCACATGCAACGACCTCAGCAGATTTAAATTGATGTTGTTTAACATACTCGACCCACTTGATGCTTCACTTTACGAACTTGTTTCCGGTCGTATTAAAAAACTCGGTCAGAACCGTATGCGTCATCAAATGACGCAGTTCAGGAAAGCGTTGAATTTGATCTCGGATTTCATTGAGCCGATTCATGTTAGGGACTTCCACAAATACCATCATGTCAGTTTCGCCGCTGATTGCATGGCACCATTTCACACCATCAATTTTATACAAATCATCAGCATAGGATTCACAGTAGTAAGATGATATGGATGTGTCGAATTTCAATGCGAAGTAGGCACAGATCGAATCCCCCTCTGGAGGCGCAATTTCAGCGTGATAACCTAAGATGACTTTGTCATTTTCTAACTTGCGAATACGAGCCGTGACGGCTGAGCGAGATAAATTGACCTTCTCCGCAATCTCGGTGACCGACAACCGCGCGTTATGCCGGAGGATATCAATGATCTTGTGATCAAATTTGTCCATAAATATACCAAGCTTCCCTTAATTTTCTTATTCTATACCGATTCTAAATGCATAAGAAACCAACATTTTGTTGGATTTATTTAAAACAACCGTCATATTGACGGTGAACAAGCGCATTTTGTTTTTTGGAGTTCAGATATTCTATCTTCCACCCAAAGTCCAATTAAGGCGCAGCATGGAACGCGCACTTAAATAAAACGTCCGAGAAACGCATGGAACAGCTAAAAAAAGACATCTCTCTTATCTCCGGTATCGCCCAGTTGTCCACAACCTTGATGGGAACAGGCTTGTTTATGATTCCCGCTATCGCGGCAGGAATCGCTGGCCATTTTTCTTTGTGGGCTTGGGTCCTTTTATTCATCGCGATTTGTCCAATCGCGCTGACTTTTGCCCAACTTGGTAAGCGCTACCCGAATGCTGGCGGCACGGCATTTTTTGTGCGTCAAGCTTTTAACTCGAGATTGGAAAGCAGCGTCGCTTGGCTATTTGTCAGTGTAATTCCCGTTGGCGTGCCTGCCGCGATTGCTCTTGCAGCAGGTTTTCTTCAACAACTGCTTCCTACTCCAATCAACAACCACTTATTTGCGCAAGTATTGACGGTTTTTCTGCTCATCTTGGTCAACCTATTGGGCACCAAATCATCAGGGCGCTTGCAAACCGTCATCGCATTGAGTGTTTTTGCTTTGGTTGGTGCATTTTTGTTTAAAGGCGAAATCAATAGCGCAGATCTTTCAATGCCGACTCTCACAACAGAGTCCATTTGGCCGATCACCGCAGCACTTGGCGTGATGTTCTGGTGCTTTGTTGGCATCGAAGCCTTTGCTCACATGGGGGAAGAGTTTAAGAATCCGCAACGGGACTTCCCGATCGCGATTATCGTCGGCTGTTTTGTTGCTGGTGCAACTTACTGGGCTTGTTCTGTTGTCATCTTAAAGTTTGGTGCTTATGGCAGCGCACAATTCGATAATGCTTCCATCCCTTGGTTAAGCGCCCATTTATTGGGAGATAGCGCAAAGTGGCTCATCAGTATCATCGGATTTTCTGCGTGCTTTGCCAGCGTTAACTTATATACCCAAAGCCTATCAAGAATGGTTTGGGCTCAAGCGCGCGAACATCGTCCAAACAGTCCACTGGCTAAAATTTCGCGTAGAGGCGTACCTTCATCTGCAACGGTTTTAGTCGGTGCGGTGCTACTTGCGTCTTGTGTGATTGGGTCGTTATCCAAGCTCGATTTAGAGTTTTTCCTAAAGCTGGCCAACAGTATTTTTGTTTTGGTTTATCTATTGGCAATGCTAGCTGCATACAAATTGCTGCACGGACTAGGAAAAGCCCTCGCGGCGATTTCTTTAGTGTTATGTACAGGCGTGTTCATCTGTTTAGGTTGGTCTATGCTTTACGCCCTTGGCATTTTTGCGCTGCTCTCTCTGCCGTGGAAACAATGGCGACAAAAACGACACTCGAGCATTGTCGAATAACTTCAGACGTCAAATAGCTCAAAGAGGCGTTTAATCAACGGGTCAATGTTATCAAGACGAACATTCCCATATCCGATCACGACACCCTGCCAATCTCGTGCTTTAAAATCGGGATGCTCATAAAAACTGACTGGGCGCATCACGATGCCCGCCTTTTTGGCTCGTTGCGTCCACGTGTTTTCATCAATCCCTTGTTGCCAGCTCAACGTAACGTGCAACCCCGCCGCTTGGCTAACAACTCGAACTTTGTCACCAAAATAATGCTGAATAGAGAAACAGACTTGTTCGTGCTTCGACTTGTACACTCGCCTCATTTTACGAATATGTCGCAGCAAGCTTCCTTCTGAGATAAAGTCCGCCATCGCGGCTTGAATATGACTTGGTGTGTCACCACTAAGTGCGTCTTTCACCATCAAACATTTATCTACCAGCGATTCAGGCACAACGAGATAGCCAAGCCTCAAACCATTAAACATGATTTTACTAAAAGAGCCGATGTATAACACTCGCTCGTCTCGGCCCATTTGTGCGGCTAACCCTTGCAAACTGGTGTATGGACGATGTGCAAATTGGAATTCACTGTCGTAGTCATCTTCAAGAATCCACGCCTCTTGGTTCGATGCCCACTCAATGATTTGTGCTCGCTGCTCAGTGTTTAAAGTCGTCCCCATCGGATATTGGTTACTTGGCGTGATATAGAGCGCATCTGCAGTACTTTGCGTGACGGAATCAATATCAAAACCCACTTTTTGTCTTACGAATAACGGTTCAAATTGATATTGCTGAAACAGGATCAACTTGCGCATCTGCGCATAACCCGGTTGTTCCATTAGCACTCTACTTCCTGACGTTAATGTTGCCATGGTGGCGATACACAACGCTTGCTGCGCGCCTGACGTGATGATGATTCGACTAGGCGTGCAGTTCACTGAACGGCTCGACGCTAAGTAATCCGACAAAGCGCATCGAAGCTCCCAGAAACCTTGAATGTCTTGATTGCCTAGCAGACACGTACGGGATAAATGACGATTGAGATATTTTTGCCACAAAGCGGTTGGAAAAAGCGATAAATCGGGTACACCGGGCGCGAAACTGGCATTCACATCCAACGCCGCTGGCGGAAGGTTGGCAGCTTGAGTTGGCAACTTTTCAGGTAAGTATTGTTCTGGCAACTCAACAGCAACAAAAAAACCAGAGCCACGCTGGCTGACCAAGTACCCTTCAGCAACTAACTGTTCGTAGGCAGAAATCACCGTGTTGCGGCTAAGGTTCAACTCTTGTGCCAGTTTACGAGTCGACGGTAGCTTGCCGTTCTTGGGCCAAAGCCCTCGAACAATCTTATCCCTTATTGCAAAAAA
The DNA here is from genome assembly GCF_028823755.1 of Vibrio sp. VP6. Classification (NCBI taxonomy): domain Bacteria; kingdom Pseudomonadati; phylum Pseudomonadota; class Gammaproteobacteria; order Vibrionales; family Vibrionaceae; genus Vibrio; species Vibrio sp. VP6. The sequence goes on along the minus strand of NZ_JAPEID010000008.1, from coordinate 138,602 downwards.
TACAGACTGCTGGCGCGTACCGCTGCCTGTTTTTACGCACAAATCACCCACATCGATTAACGACAAATTGGATCCATCCATAGTTTAAAAGTGGCTCTCTCTAAGCTACCAGTTAAACGCTACATTGCAACGACACGCTTAGGAAGAAAATGACTATTTCTCATTACTGTGAGTTGGTTAGGGAGACCACCATGCTATCGAATACAAAAAGAACAGAAATCAAAAAAGGCGCTCATAAAGCGGTGACTGAAGTTGAAAAACTGCACACGATTATTGATGAAAGCCTAATTGCCCATATTGCAATCACCAACGAGTCAGGGCCAGTGGTTATCCCTATGTTAGCTTGGCGCGTCGATGATTTTGTATACATCCACGGCGCAAATAACAGCCGACTGTTACGCTCCCTCAAACAAGGCCAACCGACATGTCTCACCTTCACCTTGTTTGATGGTTGGGTATTGGCGCGTTCCGCATTTCACCACAGCGCGCATTATCGCAGTGCGGTTGTGTTTGGTCAGTTTGAAACTGTTGAAGACAATCAGGAAAAAGATCGTTTACTGAATCACTTTCTCGAACAAATCGCGCCGGGAAGAACAGAGCATGTCCGTTTGAGTAACGAGAAAGAGCTCAGCGCCACCATGCTTTTGCGTATTTCTTTAGAGGAAGCATCGGTAAAAATCAGTCGTTTTGGTGTCAACGACGACGCGCAAGATATGGATATTCCGGTTTGGGCGGGGGTACTGCCATATCGAACCGTCGTGGGGCCTCTTGAACCATGTTCGGATTTGTATGAAGGCATCGAAGAACCCGATTACAGCAGCGCCTATCCTAACCGCTGGTATGCTTAGGAGAAACTCAGCTAAGAGCTCCTGTTGCTAACACTCTCACTTTTGCTAACGCTCTCAATAGCAACTTTCATCCACTCCCCTAAATCACCTGGCCTGCCAGCGGTGCTCGTAACTTTGTATCCAAAGGCTTCTATTTCCCGTATAACAAACCATGAGCAATAGGAGAGAGTTATGTCGGGAAAGGAAAGAAACCTACCAACACACCGTATTTCTAGATTCAGCAAATTTGCCTCGCTTGCAACAAGAGTTGCAGGCAATGTTATTGCTGAAGGCACCAAGCAAATCGCCAAAGGCAACCGACCGAAAGCAAAAGACCTTTTGCTCACCCCTCAAAATATTGCACGACTGACCGATCAACTGGCGCACTTACGCGGCGCAGCCATGAAACTTGGTCAAATGCTGTCGATGGATGCGGGAGACATTCTAGAACCGGAGTTGGCCGAGATTTTAGCTAGATTGCGTTCAAACGCCGATCCAATGCCATCAAAGCAGCTCAACAACGTGATGGAAAATGCACTTGGTGAACAGTGGAAATCCGCGTTTCTTGCTTTCAACTTCAAACCTATTGCGAGTGCATCCATAGGACAAGTTCACCAAGCCTACAGCGATTCTGGCGATAATTTGGCAGTTAAAGTGCAATATCCCGGTATCAGAAAGAGCATCGACAGCGACGTCGATAATGTCGGTACGCTTTTGAAAATTGTTGGCCTTATCCCTGAGTCTGTTGACTATAAAGGACTGTTGGAAGAGGCGAAAAAACAGCTGCACGACGAAGCCAATTATGAGCGAGAAGCTCAGTTTGCCTATAGATATCAAAAGGCTCTACAAGACCATCCGCATTTTGTGGTGCCAAAAATCTACCCGGAAATTTCATCCCAATCCGTTCTGGCTATGTCGTTCATTCAAGGGACGCCCATAGAGAAAATCGCAAACTACGATCAAGAAACTCGCGACTTTGTAATGCACAATTTGTTGGAACTGCTGTTTAAAGAACTGTTCGAATTCAAAATGGTGCAAACCGATCCAAACTTCGCAAACTATCTCTATCTTGAACAAAGTAAACAAATCGGGCTGTTAGATTTTGGCGCAACTCGCGAATACAGTGAACGTTTTAGTTCCGGTTATCGCCAAGCCTTTTCATCTGTCGTGAACGATGACAAACAAGGGCTAAACGATGCTTTAGAGCAAATAGGCTTTTTCGCCCAAAGCATCAAACCAGAGCAGAGAACGGCGATTTTAGATTTGGTCAAAATGGCATGCGAACCCATGCTAATTGATGAAGCTTATGACTTTAAAGCCAGCGGACTGGCGCAAAAACTGCGAGAAGCTGGAACAATTCTGAGTATGGAGCAAGATTATTGGCATACCCCACCAGCCGATGCCATATTCTTGCACCGAAAAATTGGTGGCATGTATTTGCTCGCCGCTCGAATCGGTGCAAAAGTAAACATTCGTCGATTAGTGCAACCATATCTCAAGATCAATAGTGGATAGCCTATTGTTTTTCTGTCACTTTCAAGTACCTTGAGCAGTTATCCTGCGTCATCAACAGCCCACTTTATTGAGATTTATTGACTATGGTTAATGAACATAAGGTCAATAAGCAAAGTTAGCTGGCTAATGTGTCACGTATGACGCCACAACTTTATCCATGAAAACGAATTAACTATCGGGGGCTCGGTGAGCAAGTTTCAAGATCTCTCCACTCTAATCCAACAAATTGGCCAAGCCGAAGAATCGGATCAAGTCGCAACGCTCAATGAATCTATCGAAGCGGGTCTCGAACCCGGCGCGGTTGCGCTTATCCTCGAAGCTTTCCCTATCGAAGACCGTGTTCGGTTATGGAGAGCATTGCCGTTAGAACTTCATATCGACGTTTTGACAGAGATGCGTGCCGATGTACGTTTCTCTATCATCAATGCGTTATCTGAAGTCGAACTGAAACTCACCCTCGCTAAACTCGACAACTTATCGTTGATCGAATGGGCAGACTCGTTACCAGAATCCATCATCAATGAAGCACTCGCTTTAATTGAAAAAGACGAGCTTGAGCTGTACGACCAAGCGAATGAATATGAAGACGATGAGCTAGGTCGCTGGGCGGAGCGTAAAATCATTACGCTGCCGTTCAATATTACGGTCGGAACCGCAAAGCAGTTGATGGAACGCTACAGCTACGATACGCCGCAGCAAGTGTACCTGATTAACCGAAACAAACAGTTCCGTGGCGCAGTAAACTATTACGAGATCTTAAGAAGTGATTCAGGCGTGCGTTTGAAAACACTTGAGATTGAAACCGTTACCGTGTTGGACAGCAAAATGACACTGCCAGAGGCGGTAGAGGCGTTAGAGCATAGCGCCCTACCCGCGCTCCCCGTAACAGATGCTGACCAAACTCTCATTGGTGAGGTCGATTGGCAATTTGCATTAAGTACTCAACGAGAAATCTACGAAGCGCGCTTAATGGCCGGTACTGGTATGGATGAAGGCGATGACTTATTTGCGCCAGTACTAAAAAGCTCACAAAAACGTGGCGTGTGGTTGGGCATCAATTTGCTGACTGCAATTTTAGCCTCTATCACTATCGGACTGTTTGAAGATGTGATTGCTCAAGTGGTGGCTTTGGCCGTGCTCATGCCAATCGTTGCATCGATGGGTGGCATCGCGGGCAGCCAAACGCTCACTCTGATGGTTCGTGCGATGGCGCTTAATCAGATCACTCCAGGTAACCGTTTCAAGCTATTGAAAAATGAACTGGGTATTGGCTCTCTGAACGGCATTGCTTGGGCACTGATTATCGGCGGGTTAGCCGGATTGTGGTTCCAATCGCCAGTTTTAGGCGGAACCATCGCACTGGCCATTATCGTCAACATTATTACCGCTGCTTTGTTTGGCGTGTTGATACCCATTATTCTGGATAAGTTCAAATTGGATCCAGCCTTAGCAGGCTCGGTTATTCTAACGACAGTGACAGATGTGGTTGGTTTTTTCGCCTTTTTGGGAACGGCGAGTTTAGTCATGCTCTAAAAAGTCCACTGTTTATTAATCAATCATTAGCATAATAGAGACAAATTGCATAACGCACTTGCAAATTGCAAAAACATTCAAAGTTTAAGCAACGTATGTCACAGAAACCACGATTTTCGGGCATATAAAAGTTGGCACAGTAACTGCATTATATAAATTGACCCTTCTTAAGCCGAGGGTCACCTAGCCAACTGACGTTGTTAGTGAACTTGATTTTGTTCACATGTATATAAGCCAATCGCACTCTTTGCGGTTGGCTATTTTTTTATGCGGCTACTGCTCTCCTTTATCCTCCGACCGATCTCTATTGTACTTATCTTGCCCTCAACCGACTGTTTACTGTTTATAAAATTCAAAAATTCCTTCAATAAACCATCAGAAATACCGACTTCAACAAAAACAAACTACCTAACATAAATAAAACCAAGAAAACACACCAAAAAAAGAACAAATAACGCCCAAACCAAAACACTCATCATGAAATCGTTTTCTTTTCATAGAAATCGACTGAACAATCTAGAGTTATAGATAAATTTTATCCATAAGCACAAATAGTAGTAAAAAACATTCATTTCACACAGAAAACTCGTCAAGAAATCATAAAAACACACGTAAAAATACACTTTTCATTTTTAGAACAACTCATTCAACTTATTGTTATTTAACAATAAAAAACACAAACAAAACCAAGCAAACGTTTAAATTTCAATTTTATCATTGACTATCGAATTTACATCACGATAATACGCGCCGTTTACCTGAAAATCAGGTGCTATAATTTAATCTTTTACTTTGCGGAGGTAATAATGGCTGGAGACAATAACTACAGTCTTGGACCAGTTCCCAACACGGCCAGAAAAGGCGTGGCGTCACTAACCATGGTGATGTTAGGACTCACTTTTTTCTCCGCAAGTATGTGGACAGGTGGTTCTCTCGGTACTGGGCTCTCCTTTAATGATTTTTTCCTCGCTGTTCTCATCGGTAACCTAATCCTCGGTATTTACACTTCTTTCCTCGGTTACATCGGCGCTTCTACTGGTCTCTCTACTCACCTTCTTGCTCGTTTCTCTTTTGGTTCTAAAGGCTCTTGGCTTCCTTCTGCTCTTCTTGGTGGTACTCAAGTTGGGTGGTTCGGAGTTGGTGTCGCGATGTTTGCGATTCCGGTGCATAAAGCAACGGGCATCGATACCAATACTTTGATCCTTGTCTCCGGTTTGCTCATGACCGCGACCGTTTACTTTGGAATCTCAGCACTAATGGTGCTGTCAGCAATCGCCGTTCCTGCCATTGCGCTACTTGGCGGTTACTCTGTCGTAGAAGCAGTAAATAGCGTTGGCGGTATTCGCGAACTACAACAAGTTCAACCAACCGAACCACTCGACTTTTCAATGGCTCTCGCGATGGTTGTAGGCTCTTTTGTCAGTGCAGGCACATTAACGGCAGATTTCGTACGCTTTGGTAAAAAGCCGCGCAGCGCCGTGATGATCACCATGGTGGCATTTTTCATCGGAAACTCGTTAATGTTTATCTTTGGCGCGGCAGGTGCGTCGGTGACTGGTCAATCAGACATCTCTGAAGTGATGATTGCGCAAGGTTTATTGATTCCTGCCATCATCGTACTTGGGTTAAACATTTGGACGACCAACGACAACGCACTCTACGCATCAGGTCTTGGATTTTCCAACATCACAGGCTTACCAAGTAAATACATCTCGATGGCGAACGGTCTTGTTGGCACACTTTGCGCCCTCTGGCTCTACAACAACTTTGTTGGCTGGCTGACCTTCTTATCGTTGGCAATTCCACCAATTGGCGGCGTGATCATCGCTGACTTCTTCACGAACCGTAAACGCTACGCAAACTTTGAAGCCGCCCAGTTCCAAAGCGTAAACTGGGCTGGCATTGTCGCTGTAGCGATTGGCGTTGGTGCGGGACACTTCCTTCCTGGCGTAGTACCGATTAACGCTGTCCTTGGCGGCGCAATTAGCTTCCTAATTCTTAATCCTATTCTCAACAAAAAAGCACTGGCTACACAGCCAGCGTAAGGAACCATCATGACAACACTACTGATCAAAAACGTAACGCTAAAAGGACAAGAAGGTCTGCAGCAAATTTTGATTGAAGATGGTCAATTCAAGCGCATTGAAAGCGACGATGTGGAGCTTAATCACAACGGTGACACCATAGATGCTGAAGGCGGTATGGCGGTTGCGCCTTTCTGCGAGCCACACATTCACCTAGATACAACGCAAACCGCTGGCGAGCCAAGATGGAACATCTCTGGCACATTGTTTGAGGGTATTGAACGTTGGGCTGAGCGCAAAGAAATGCTGTCGATTGAAGACGTGAAAGCGCGCGCAAAACAAACCTTAAAATGGCAGATCGCAAACGGCGTACAACACGTTCGTACTCACGTCGATGTTTCTGATCCAACGCTTATCGCTCTCAAAGCGATGCTAGAAGTACGTGAAGAGATGAAAGAATGGGTAGACATCCAAATCGTCGCCTTCCCGCAGGAAGGTATTCTCTCTTACCCAAATGGCAAAGAGCTGCTAGAAGAAGCCGTCAAATTGGGGGCGGACGTGATTGGCGCGATTCCACACTTTGAATTCACACGCGAATATGGCATTGAATCGCTGCACTACGTGTTCGAATTAGCGCAAAAATATGACCGTCTGATCGACGTACATTGTGATGAAATCGATGACGAGCAATCTCGCTTCGTTGAAACACTGGCAGCATTAGCGCACAAGTTTGATATGGGGAATAAAGTCACGGCAAGCCACACAACGGCAATGGGTTCCTACAACGGTGCGTATGCATCTCGCCTGTTCCGTTTATTACGCATGTCCGGTATCAACTTCGTGGCAAACCCATTGGTGAACATTCACTTACAAGGCCGCTTTGATGATTACCCTAAACGTCGCGGCGTAACACGAGTGAAAGAGATGCTAAATGCAAACATCAACGTTTGCTTTGGACACGATGACGTATTCGACCCATGGTATCCACTTGGTACAGCAAACATGCTGCAAGTGCTGCACATGGGCCTGCATTTATGTCAGGTCATGGGTTACGAGCAAATTAATCACTCACTCGATCTCATCAGCACCAACTCAGCGCGTACATTGAACATTCAAGACAAGTACGGAATTGAAGAAGGCAAACCAGGTAGCCTACTGATTCTTCCTGCTGAAAATGGCTTTGATGCAGTACGTCGCCAAGTACCTGTTCGTTACTCGGTTCGTCACGGTAAAGTCATTGCAGAAACACAACCTGCGACAACTCGTATTCATCTTGAACAACCAGAACAAGTAACGTTCAAGCGCTAAAGTTCTTAAAAAGACCAACCGAAACGAAAAGGGTCTGACTATTTAGTCAGACCCTTTTACTATTTTTTAGTACGTTGCGTTAATTGTCTTCGACAACTAATGATGTTTCTGATCATGGATGGACTATTACCCAGATAAACAACATGCCCTTCTTCATCAACGACCGCGGGTACCACTTTTAAGCCTTTCATATCTGCGCCATTTTCGACCAGTTTACGCTCTAGCTCATATAAATCCTGCATATCATCGACTCAGTTAACTCACCATTTGCGCGGAATCCTATCGCTCTGAAAGCAAAAATATCATAATCAAGATCACAAAAAACACACTAAATATCTATAAAAATGGAATTGAGTTCACTCAAAAATGCAATCTATAAACCCAAGTTTTCTGTGCCACTGAGTCACATTTATAAAATTAATGACTCATAGAAACACTGATAAAAATGTCTGTTTGAAATAGTCTTGGCTGGAGAGAAACCTTCGAAAAGTTCAGTCATATCACTACGTATTAACCTTTCAAATGGAATCAGTGACAGCGCTCTTAATCCCACTTCTTGACATCACTCAGGTATTCAACAATCTGGTGGCTAATTCTCAATTACACCATCGCATTTGGAAATTCTTCTTAGCGTTGGGCATACTTCTGGCTTCATTTTAGTTGTAGATATTAACCATGACGTCATTAAGCCAGTTTGAGCCGCTGTTTTTGGAATTTATGCAGCAAGAGATGCAAGTTGATGCGGCCCATGATATTGAACACGTAAAACGCGTGGTCAAAACAGCGAAACAGCTCTGCGACGAAGAAAATGCAGACATAGCCATTGTGTTACCAGCGGCCTATTTGCATGACTGTTTCACCTACCCGAAAGATCATCCAAATCGCAAGCAAAGCTCTGCAATTGCAGCCAAAAAAGCCATCGCGTATTTAGAGAGTATTCAATACCCTCAGCACTACCATGATGCCATCGCTCATGCGATAGAGGCGCACAGCTTTAGCGCCAACATCAGGCCAAACACGTTGGAAGCACAAATCGTCCAAGATGCTGATCGTCTGGACGCTTTAGGCGCCATTGGTGTTACGCGATGCATTCAAGTCAGCACTCATTTCAACGCTCAGCTTTACAACGATAACGACATGTTTGCTAAAGAGCGCGAACTCAACGACAAGCAATTCACCGTAGATCATTTCCAAACCAAGTTGTTTAAAATTGTCGACACCATGAACACGGAGTCTGCAAAACTTGAAGCCAATAAACGGAAAGCCTTTATGCAAACGTACCTGAAACAGTTGCACGATGAGGTGACCGCGTAAATGTCTGAAAGCTATACGTTAATTAAAGAGCTTAAACGCCAGCTAAAGTCAGCTGGGCTGCATTATGTCGATGTTGCACAACACCTTAATTTAAGTGAAGGAAGCGTCAAACGTTTACTCGCTGAAGGTCAGCACATTAGCCTTGAGCGCTTAGAACGAATTTGCCAATTGATTGGTTTAGAAATGGCGGAACTGTTTAAGCTCGCGGCTGCGCACAATAAAGGTCTAGAGTCGCTAACGTTAGAGCAAGAAAAGCAGCTAGTTGACGATAAAGCCCTGCTGCTCGTGGCGATCTGTGTTGTAAATGGCTATCAGTTTGAACAAATCGTTCAGCAATATACCTTCAATGAGTTGGAACTGGTGCAAAAGCTTGCTCATTTGGATCGGCTGAACATCATCGACTTGCAGCCAAATAACAAAATTCGTTTGCGTATATCTCCGACATTTAAGTGGCAGATGGGCGGCCCTATTCAACGGTTCTTCCAACAGCAAGTTCAAGACGCCTTTTTCCAAAGCTACTTTTCGGGTGAAGATGAACAGTTGTCCATGGCAACAGGATTGATGAGCGTACCAACCAACAAGAAGCTGCAACAGAAACTGCAAAAGGTCATCGATGAGTTTTATCAGGCTTGCCAAAGTGATAGCTCTCTCGATATGGACGAAAAGCACGGCACCTCTCTGATTATTGCGATGCGTCGTTGGACGTTCCCTCTGTTTGAACCATGGGAAAGAAAACCTACACAGAAGTCTCGAAATTAGTAACTCAATAAACAAATGGAAATTAAAGTAACGCATTTAGTTACTTTTGGTGGCATGCAACGTCACTTGAAAGAGAAAGCTGGTTTAATCGTTCATTGAGCATAAAGTGCTCCCATCTCATTCGACTTTGTTTAATCGGAGCCAGCATGTTTTTCTCAAAACGCTTTTTTCCTTACTTTGTGACGCAGTGTCTTGGCGCGCTCAATGACAACATCTACAAAAACGTTCTGTTATTGATGGTGACATACAGCCAAATTGATAACTTACCAATATCCGTTAATCTATTTGTTAATTTGGCGGCAGGCTTATTTATCCTACCTTTCGTTCTATTCTCTGCGCATGCTGGTGCCGTCGCTGACAGCATGGACAAAGCCAAATTAATCCGACGTCTAAAGCTCATCGAGCTGGCTATCATGTCTTGCGCAGCAACCGCTATTGCCACCCAAAGTGCCATGCTGATGCTGGTTCTGCTGTTTATGACAGGCACTCAATCGGCCTATTTTGGTCCCGTGAAATACGCCTTGCTACCACAAGCGCTCAAACCAAATGAGCTTGTTAAAGGAAATGCTTGGGTTGAAATGGGCACGTTCCTTTCGATTCTTATAGGTACGCTTAGCGCAGGACTGCTGCTAGCTATTCCTAATGGCACCTTGATTGCTTCTTGCGTCGTGATTGCCTTGTCTTTGCTCGGGTTTATGAGCAGTGTGAACATTCCAACGATGCCTAGCCAATCGACTGACAAAGCGAAGTTTGAACCGATTTCTGGTTTAAAAAACACGTTAAAAATGGCAAAAAAACAGAGAGGCATTTGGATGTCTATTCTAGCCATCAGTTGGTTTTGGTTCATGGGTGCGACTTACCTGACTCAATTCCCTAACTTTGCGCGTGAACATTTGTTTGCAGACAGCACTGTCGTTTCTTTACTGTTGGCATTGTTTTCCATTGGTATCGCTACAGGCTCTTGGTTGTGTGAAAAGCTCTCTTTCAACCACGTTGAGCTTGGTATTTTGCCATTCGGTATCCTTGGTCTGACAGTCTTTGGCGTCGACTTGCTATGGGCAGTCCCAAGTTATCCATCACTTCCGGTGCACTTTTATGATGTGCAAAACTTCGTTGCTGAATCCAAACATCTGCGCGTCATGATTGACCTGTTCCTTGTTGGTGTAAGCGGCGGTGTCTTTATTGTTCCTCTTTATGCGTTCATCCAATCGCGTTCAAACAAAGGGGAATGTGCACGTGCCATTGCTGCTAACAACATCATGAACGCGTTGTTTATGGTGGTGTCTGCTTTGGTTTCGATCGTTGTACTCAGCGTACTAGAGCTTTCTATTGTGGAACTGTTTGCCATGATGGCAATAGGTAACTTCTTCGTGGCAATCTATGTCTATCGTCAAGTTCCGGAATTTACACAACGCTTTATCAGTTATTTACTCAGCCATTGTATGTATCGAGTGTCAGTAAAGGGGCGCCAACATATTCCTGAACAAGGTGCTGCGTTAATCGTGGCTAACCATGTTAGCTATGTCGATGCGTTGATTTTGATGGGAACCTCTACTCGCCCGGTTCGTTTTGTGATGGACAAATCCATCAGCGAACTGCCTGTTCTTAAATATGTTTTCCGTCATGCCGGTGTTATCCCGATCTGTTCTCCACGTAAGTGTGCCGACACTTACCGTCGAGCATTTGAACAGATTGAACAAGCGCTTAACGACGGTGAGGTTGTCTGTATCTTCCCTGAGGGTCGTTTAACGTCTAACGGTGAATTGGGTGAGTTTCGCCCTGGTGTGGAAAAAATCCTTGAACGTAATCCTGTTCCTGTCATCCCTATGGCACTAAAAGGGCTTTGGGGTTCTTTTTTCAGCCACAAAGGCGGACATGCTCTCACAAAACGACCGACTCGTTTTTGGTCAAAAGTGGATGTTGTTATCGGTGAAGTGTTAAGCCCAGCTTCTTTAAATCGTCATCAATTGCAACAACAAGTACAGGATTTACTGGGCTGATACGCTTGCTATACCGATCAAACTTTGCAGCAAAACGTAAATATGCACCACAAAGCACAAGTAGTTCCTTGTTAATTAGAGTAGGATATCTACGACGTCATAAATCTAGGAGGTATTATGAAAATCATCATCTTACATGGTCTTTATATGCATGGACTGGTCATGCAGCCTCTTAGCCAAAAGCTGAGAAAGCTCGGATACGAAACGCAAGTGATCAGCTATAACACTGTTGCTATCGATGAGTCTTCACTGTTTGATTCTATTGACCATTCGCTTAATCCACTGACCGCAAACGTGCTCGTGGGGCACAGCTTGGGAGGTTTAATGATTAAGCGCTATCTCGCCAACAGAAAGCCAACCACCAGCTTAATCTCTCATGTTGTCGCTATCGGTTCGCCTCTTAAAGGCGCGTCCATAGTAGGTCGAATTCAAGATCTCGGATTGGGTGCAATTTTAGGCAATTCACCACATCACGGATTAAACAAACATGATGATGCGTGGGCTTTTCCGCAAAAACTAGGCAGTATCGCAGGAACGGTGCCGATTGGTGCCCGCCCATTGTTGATCCGTAATGACAACACCATGTCGGACGGTACGGTTACCGTAGAAGAGACAAGACTGGACGGTATGCAAGATCATATCGAAGTGAAGCAAACGCATACGAGTCTGATTTACAACACCTTCGTGCCGCAGCAGATTGATCACTTTATTCGCACAGATTATTTCCGTCGATAGCACACTTTTCCATCATACAGATGGAATCGACTTTCCAAGCTATTCAGTTCGCAGTACTATCCTAGCTCCACTTCCTCACAACTTGAATGAAGTGGCACATTTTTAATTGTTCTCAGGGCGGGGCGAAATTCCCCACCGGCGGCCTCGATTCGTCGAGGTCAGCAGATCTGGTGAGATGCCAGAGCCGACGGTTACAGTCCGGATGAAAGAGAATAAGAATACACCAGTATCGCGAGTAAGATCGCGTTGAATGCTGGTGCACTTCTTTTTGATCGTATTTTACGACGATCTCTCATACCGCCCTGATTCTGGTGAAATTTAGGAGTTAACCATGAATCAGTCATCACTACTTGCCGAATTCGGCGACCCAATTACTCGCGTTGAAAACGCACTTATCGCTCTAAAAGAAGGCCGTGGCGTACTTCTTCTTGATGATGAAGATCGCGAAAACGAAGGCGATATCATTTATTCAGTCGAGCACCTCACCAACGAGCAAATGGCGTTGATGATCCGCGAATGTAGCGGCATCGTTTGTTTATGTTTAACAGACGCTCAAGCAGACAAACTGGAACTGCCTCCAATGGTGGTAAACAACAACAGCGCGAATCAAACTGCATTTACGGTTTCTATTGAAGCGAAAGTTGGTGTAACAACGGGGGTTTCAGCAGCAGATCGCGTGACGACCATTAAAACGGCGGCAAACCCGCATGCGAAACCTGAAGATCTTGCTCGCCCGGGTCACGTATTCCCTCTTCGTGCACGTCCAGGTGGTGTAATGACTCGTCGTGGTCATACGGAAGGTACGATTGATCTGATGCAAATGGCAGGGCTTCAACCTGCTGGCGTACTGTGTGAAGTGACCAATCCAGATGGTACGATGGCAAAAGCACCAGAGATCGTTGCATTTGGTCGCCTGCACAACATGCCAGTACTGACTATCGAAGACATGGTCGCGTATCGTAATCAGTTCGATTTGAAGCTGGCATAAAAATTCAAAGCACATTAAAAAGCCGCGCATTTGTGCGGCTTTTTTTGATCGATACCCTTTACGTTTGAGTAGTTATACTTACTTCAAAACAAAAGGAACGACATCATGAAAGGATTACTGAAACTCGCCGCACTCCTTGGCTTTATCTCCATGAGTTCGTTTGCTCTTGCGTCTGAGTGCCCCGACATTCTGCAAGGCAAACAGCGCATGTTAAATTCAACAGAAGAAATTGAGCTTTGTGAAGTATTCAAAGGGAAAACATTGCTCGTCGTAAACACTGCCAGCCAATGCGGTTTTACACCTCAATATGAGCAACTAGAAACGCTACACCAAACTTACAAAGATAAAAACTTCGCAGTCATCGGTTTTCCCAGTAACGATTTTCGACAAGACAAAGGAAGCGAAGAAAATACCGCAAAGATCTGCTATCTCGACTACGGCGTGACGTTCCCTATGATGGCTCGAAGCTCTATATTGGGCAACGATGCCAACCCTGTCTTTTCTGAAATCAGCACTCAAGCCGGTGTGACTCCGAAGTGGAACTTTTACAAGTTTCTCATCAGTAAAGAAGGCAAAGTCATCGCCACATTTCCAAGCTCAACCTCTCCGACGAGTACTACGCTTACTAATATGATTGAGCAACAACTGTAGGAGCACTGTTATGGTCACGACACGTTTAACCATGTTACGCCTTGGGTACTTGGGCTTAGTGCCTTTTCTGTTCAGCTTGCTGCTTATCGTGTCTGACACCACCTTATTTAACCTAAGCGGCCAACAATTTTTTATTGCCTACAGCGCCGTTATCTTGAGTTTTCTATCGGGAGTGCTCTGGGGAAATGGTATCGACCATTACTACCACCGCTTGAGCCGTAATATCCTAGTTCTCAGTAATTTGTTTGTTTTGCTTGCGTGGGGTGCCTTGTTACAAGGGAATACGTATTACATCGCGGCAATATTGTTGCTCGCAACCGGATACACGGCCGTTTGGTATGCAGAAAAGCTGATACGGAATGTCGAACTGGAAGTTGATCCCAAAGGCTATCAAGGCATGAGGAATAAGCTCACCTGTGGCGTCATTTTGATGCATGGATTGGTTTTGATTGCATAATCTGGTCTGTCCAGTACTCAGATCACAAACCCAATCAACCCATATAAAACACTGTTCATTTCGTGAATACACATACATTTTGAACACCGTTTTGTTTTAAAGTAGCGCAAACCTACATATATATGTCCGTAAACATTCACAAAGGATATGAATATGTTTTTCCGCAAACTACTGTTTAGTACTGCAATTATCAATGCGACTTCTGGCTGCGTTTCTTACCGAGCGCAACAAGCTGCCACTCAAACAGTAAACAACACGGGCATTGTTCTCACCAATGTGGTGAAAAACACCATCGCACAACCGTGCAATGTCGCTATCACCGTTGCTAGCTTGTTTTATCCGCACGCGATATTCATGACTAGCGTACCAACTCAAGCTTGTACAACCGTACTGAGATAACGAATTCAAAAAAATGGCGACCACTTGGCCGCCATTTTTCATTTCTTTTAATTTATAACGTTAGCAGATAGTTCACCAATTCGCTGTACTCGGCATAGCTACGGACTTCATTAGGAATAACGATGTACTTGTTATTCACAACGACGCCAGGAACGCCGGTCAGAGTGCTCTCTTTGAACTGCTTATCGAAACGCTTTTGCATCGAACTAACCGCAAAGCTGTTGTACGCCGCGTCAAATTTGTTGCCATCGACACCGTTGTCCGTGAAGACTTTTTTTAACTCGTCTTCGTTTTTCGGTGCTTGGCGCTTTTGATGAATTTGCGCGAACATCGCAGGCACCATTTTATCTTCAACACCTAGCGATACCATGGTTGCGTAAGATTTTGCCATTGGCACTGCCATGTCTGCGCCCATAAACGCCACGTGCACTTTTTCAAAGCGAGCTTCTTTTGGCAAAGCCGGTTTTAAGTTTTCAATCACAGATTCAAACTTATAACAGTGTGGGCAGTAAAACGAAAAAAACTCTGTAACGGTTGGTTTAGTCGCTTTCTCAACGTCCAACACTTTGTAGTGTTTACCTTCTTCAAATTGAGCAGCGTGAGCGCTGAAAGCCAGTAAAAGTGTGCTGCATAGTGCAAGTAATTTCTTCATTGTTTATTTTCCTTCGGGCACAACCGTGCCGTTTTAAATATAGCTAAGAGCCAGCTAGTGCTGGAGATAAATAAAGAAGAAATCAAACAATCGGAGGTCGATAAGGCTTATAAACCACAACCACGGCTTTTTCAGTAGGAGGCTTATCAATAAGCGCTAAGCTGTAAGGCAGTAGCATCAAGCCATTTTGCGACAAAGTCGTGGGAATTTTCACAATGCAAGAAGAGCTGCAACTGGTGTGCGACTTTTGCCCTTTTTCCATCATGTGTTCTTTGTGGTGCGGCTCAACACAATCTGTATTTACGCCGAGTTTTTCTTGAAGTGCAGTTTGCTGCATGGGAAAGCTTTGTGCTTCTATTGATGCTGTCGATGCTTGAACGCTCGATGAAACACTGGTTAGCAGCATAGCCACCAAACAAACCAGAGTAGTCATCAATGTACGATTCAACTTCAACATATCAATTTCTTCACAACACACTGATTTTCATCATACAGAAAGATCATATTCATACAAGTTTGAAGCACGAAGAGTACACGGTTATTTAACGAGCTATACCAGCATGAATCCGATAACGCTTGAAATACTTATGAAACACGAGTAATAGTTAGAGCAGTTTTTGTACTAACAAGGAAAGATTCATGCTTAAAAAGAGATTTTTCAAAACTAAAGATGAAGTTGAAGTCACTTTTGAACTCGATAAAAACCAATGGGAATCCATTAAAATCGCTGGAGATTTTAATGACTGGCAACCAGAGCCAATGAAACTGGTGAAAAAAAGCGGCCAATTTAAGTTCAAAACACGTCTACCCAAAGAGCAACACATCCAATTTCGTTATCTCCTCGATGAAGTTGAATGGGAGAACGATCCTCAAGCAGATGCTTACGTTCCAAATGGCTTTGGTAGCGACAACAGCGTTGTTTGCACCGTTGAATAAGTTGTAACTTTGATGGGTTGATTAGTGCGGATTTCACCGTAGTAACAGCGCATTCTTCTCACTTAAGGCGCACGAGTTGCGCCTTTTTCCCACCAATAAGACAAACTCAAGCAGCAATTATTGTTGCTAATGAACAACAGTGTTTTACCTAAAGTGATATATATCAACAAAAGTTATTTCCTTAGTATGAGTTCATCGCAGCAGACCGCTGCTTTCAACGAAAACTGAGGAAGTAACAAATGAAAAAACTGGTTGTTATTACTGGTGCAAGTTCAGGTATTGGTGAAGCTATCGCACGTCGTTTTAGTGAAGAAGGCCACCCTCTCCTTCTTGTGGCTCGTCGCGTAGAACGTTTAGAAGCACTAAATTTACCAAACACCTTATGTGAAAAAGTCGATGTCACTGACCAAGCGAGTTTGATAACAGCGATTGAAAAAGCAGAAGCTCAATTTGGTCCAGCTGACGTGCTAGTCAACAATGCGGGTGTAATGTTGCTTGGTCAGATCGACACGCAGGACGCCGCTGAATGGAAGCGTATGTTCGACGTTAACGTGCTTGGTTTGCTTAATGGTATGCACTCCGTACTTGCATCAATGAAAGCGCGCAATAGTGGCACAATAATCAACATCAGCTCTATTGCAGGTAAAAAGACGTTCCCTGACCACGCTGCATATTGTGGGACTAAGTTCGCAGTTCATGCAATTTCAGAAAATGTGCGCGAAGAAGTGGCCGCATCAAATGTGCGTGTTACGACTATTGCACCGGGCGCAGTAGAGACGGAACTGCTTTCTCACACCACTTCACAAGACATTAAAGATGGATACGATGCTTGGAAAGTGGATATGGGTGGTGTACTCGCCGCAGACGATGTCGCGCGTGCAGTAATGTTCGCTTACCAACAACCACAAAATGTCTGTATCCGAGAAATTGCGCTCGCGCCGACCAAGCAGCAACCATAATCTGGTGACAACTTAATTTCCCATATACTAAGCAAACGATTTGTTCTATATCAAAACGTTTGCTTTTTTTATATTATTAACTCATCGGATAACCTTATTCTTTACAAGCTTTATTTGAAATAACTCGCAAATTTGTTTAACTTTCAGTGATATCAAATACAGCACACATCACTTACATGAACGAACAAGAAATCAAGCCATCCCTTATCATTGTCGAAGACGATCCAAAACTACAAGATATGCTCGGTGAGTACTTTGTAGAACAAGGCTTCGACGTCCGCTGTATTGATAACGGCACCGACGCGCCGAACGCCATTTTAGACACTCAACCCGATTTGGTTTTGTTAGATTTGATGCTGCCGGGCCAAGACGGTTTGAGCGTTTGTCGTCAAATCCGCGAATGTTACAAAGGCAAAGTTCTGATGCTTACCGCAAGCGATGATGATTTTGATCACGTCGCTGCGCTTGAAATTGGTGCCGATGACTTTGTCACGAAACCTATCAAACCGCGCGTGTTACTTGCTCGTATCCGTATGTTATTGCGCAGGAAAGAAAGCGCCGCTCCAGCGCCAGAAAACGGCTTACAAATCGGAGTGTTGTGTTTAAACCGACTACGTAAATCCTGCACTATGAACCAACAGCCTGTCGCATTAACCGACGGTGAGTTTGACTTGCTGTGGGTACTCGCCACTCATGCCGAGAAAACCTTGTCGCGTGAATGGCTCACCAAAACGTTACGCGGGATTGAGTACGACGGTACAGATAGAACCATTGACAACCGCATCGTAACACTTAGAAAGAAATTGGGTGACGCGTCTTGCTCACCTCAAAAAATCATTACGGTACGCGGCAAAGGCTACCTACTAATGCCGGATGCATGGAACGCATAAATGAGAAGGATATATCTAGAGAGCTTTTTAGGTCTGATCATTCTTTTTCTCGCCAGTCTGAAAGGTTATGAGCTCATCGTGTATGAGCTCAATACTGATTATGACTACCTACTTCAAGAACACAGTTCGCAAGCTTTCTACGATTTACTCTCTCCTATCTATGAAGAAAAAGGGCTTGAATACACCAAAAGCGAGCTAGAAAAGTTTGCCACGGCAAGCCATCGATTGTTGCAACCTCACACCATGGATGAGCTCCCACCTGAGGTGAAGGAAGTGTTCAATGAAGATCCTACCGCCAACATCGCCTTTGATGATGAACGGGATTTTTGGTTTCGCTTCGACGAGAGCACTCCCTTTTTCAAAATTAGCGACAACCCGAATAGTCCTATCATTCAAGCCGTCAATTTCGACGACAACATGGTGTGGATATTCTTCATCGCTGGTTTCGCGCTTTACTGTGTTTTGCTGATCTGGTTTTTAAGCCGCAGAATTCGTGAACTAGAAAGAGTCACCGTCGAATTTGCGTCTGGTAATTTCAAAGCCCGCGCAAGCACGGCCAGCGCCAAATCGGTTGGCACATTGAACAAAAGCTTCAATAACATGGCCGATAAAGTCTCTCGACTCATTACCAGCAATAAAATGCTCACCAATGCGGTTGCTCACGAGCTACGCACACCAATTTTTCGCTTGCAATGGCAGGCTGATTTACTCGCCGACTCCTCTCTAAATGAACAACAGGCAAAGTACGTAAATAGCATCGTTGAAGACATTGATGAGATGGAAGAAATGGTCGAAGAACTCCTTTACTACGCAAAAATGGAGCGCCCAGAAACAGAGCTTCGGACCGAAAGTCTTGAGCTTAACTCCCTGCTTTTTGACCTAAAAGACAAATGGCAGCAAGAGACGCCATTGCCAATCACCGTTAAAGATACGGATTTCAAAGAAGCCCAAATTAAGACCGACCCCAAACTGCTCAAGCGCGCGTTAGACAACCTACTTCGCAATGCCATGCGTTATGCCGACAACCAAATCATGTTAGAAGTGACCGAAGATGACGAACACTGCATGATCAGCATTCATGACGATGGAAACGGTATTGATGAAAAAGACTGGCCTCACCTGTTTGAGGCATTTTACAGCGCCGACAAATCTCGTAATAAAAGCACCAGCGGCTTTGGTTTAGGACTTGCCATCGTAAGACAAATTATGGAATTGCAACGCGGCGATGTTTCTATTTCACACAGCCCTCTTGGTGGCGCCTGCTTCACCGTATCTCTGCCTAAATAACGGGCGAACAACGATAAAAGTTAAAGCGCAGTTCGCTTAGTTTCTGCGCTATTTTCTTCCTCATCCGCTTTTATTACATAAGACGACATTTCGATACAATCCATAGACAGAGACAAGTAATAAAACAGTGTACATTTAATCCATCAATTCACAGAGATAATGGATTCGCCCCATGTATAAACCACTTTTACTCGTTGTCCTTTCTTCCTCACTTGCAGCATGTGCATACAACCAAAAGCCTGTTGTAGACATGACGAATGTTGACCAAGCGCAATACGAACAAGATTTTGCCTACTGCCAAGGTTACGCAGAGAAAGTCGACAAAACAGAAGCCGCTAAATCTGACGCAACCAATGGTGCAATGACTGGCGCATTAATCGGTGCCGCGGCAGGTGCTCTTGAAGATGGTATTGGCGGTGCAGCAGTTGGCGCAGTAGCTGGCAGTGCAGTCGGTGCTGGTGCAGGCACTTTAGGTGGCGCGAATGATTCCACCAAAACACAAGCTCTCGTGCTACGCAAATGCCTACAAAATAAAGGTTACACCGTTTACGACCTTGATTAAGCATTAGTCTAAACCACACAACCAAAGTACTTATTCATCAAATCAAACGTGACGTTTTTTGCTTGCACCCATATTCACAAATGTTTCACGTCTAACCGATTAGTCTCAGATCGCAATTTGGTGCATTTCGGTACTAACACACATCAATCAACCAATAATAAAAATTAAGGCCCAATTTTGAAGCCAGGTAAAACAGGAATTCGCCGAGTCATGGATGCGACCGGTTACTCAATTAAAGGACTAAAAGCCGCGTGGACTCATGAAGCCGCTTTCAGACAAGAACTCGTACTGACTTTGGTTCTTTCTATCAGCGCATTTTTTCTGCCAGTTACCACGCTTGAACGTGTATTGATGATCAGCAGCCTATTGCTGATTTTAATCGTCGAACTTATTAATTCCGCCGTAGAAGCGGTTGTCGACCGTGTCAGCGATGACTGGCATGAACTCAGTGGTCGAGCCAAAGACATTGGCTCTGCAGCAGTATTTGTTGCGCTATTTCTTGCCCTATTTGTTTGGGCGTCGTTCTTGCTTTAGTTTTATTCAAGAAAGTAACTTATGAAGACTGTTGATTCTCCAAAGAAAGGTATCCCATACGTTGCCTTTACTGTTCTACTCGCGCTGTATTTCGCTCTCGTGGTGAACATCCCAATCTATAAAGAACTCATTGGGATTTTCTCTAAGTTAGACGAAGTCAAAATCGGTTTCATTATAACTATTCCGATTTTCTTTTTTGCCGCGCTTAATTTCTTATTCAACCTATTTAGCTGGCCATGGGTTGGAAAGCCGTTCTTTATCTTGCTGCTAGTGGTCTCTAGCTTAGTAAGCTACGCAGGCTATAACTACGGAACGCTGTTTGACTCTGGGATGATCGCCAACATCGTCGAGACCGACTCGAGTGAAGCAAGCTCTTATCTCAGCACATATTCAGTCGTTTGGACGACGTTAATGGGTGTGATTCCTGCCCTGATTGTGTTCAAAGTAGAGCTGCAACCACAACGCGGACAATGGCTACGCTTTGTGCTTACAAAACTGGTCGCGATGCTCGCTTCGTTAGCAGTTATTGCCGTGATTGCGGGGTTGTACTATCAAGATTACGCATCTGTGGGTCGCAATAACAGCTACCTGAAAAAAATGATCATCCCAACGCAATATGTCTACAGCGCGACAAGTTACGTAAAAGAAAATTACTTAACTACGCCACAGCCATATCGTGAAATCGGTACTGATGCACAGCAATCTTCGACCGCTTTACAGCAAGCGCAGGACAAACCGACGTTACTCGTTTTTGTAGTAGGTGAAACCGCACGTACTCAAAACTATCAACTGAATGGTTACGAGCGTGAAACTAACCCCTACACTAGCCAATTAGATGTGATTTCTTTTAAAGATGTGGCGTCATGCGGCACTGCGACAGCGGTATCAGTACCATGCATGTTTTCTCAGTTAACGCGCAATCAATTTGACCGTAAACAAGCTGATAACCAAGACAACGCGTTAGATATCATGCAACGTGCAGGTATCGACCTACTGTGGAAAGAAAACGACGGTGGCGATAAAGAAGTCGCGCATAAGATCAAAAAAATCGAAGTAGACAGAAAGCAACAAAACGCACTGTGCAACGGTCAAACTTGTTACGACATGGCACTACTGAGTGACTTTGACCAAGAAGTGTCGAACATGAACGGTAACCGAGTTGTAGCCATGCACCTTATTGGCAGCCATGGCCCAACTTACTTCCAACGTTACCCGAAAGAGAAAGCATTTTTCCAACCAGATTGCCCACGTGCAGACATTGAAAACTGTAGCGTCGAAGAGATCGTAAATACCTACGACAATACCATTCGTTACACAGACTTTGTCTTGGAACAAACCATCAACAAACTTAAGACGTTAGAAGACAAATATAACACTGCGTTGATTTATGTTTCTGACCACGGTGAATCGCTTGGTGAAAGCGGCATGTTCTTGCATGGTATGCCTTACGGACTTGCTCCGGATTTCCAAAAACGAGTACCGCTTATCATGTGGATGTCGCCAAGCTTTAAGCAAGCAAAACACATCAACACGGATTGTTTGTCCAAAGAAGCACAAAATGCAGGTAAGTACTCGCATGACAATGTGTTCCACTCTTTGCTTGGTATTATGGACGTAAAAACCCAAGCCTACGACGGTCAGTTAGATATCTTCAAAACCTGTCGAACCGTATCCTAAGTAGTTAGAGAAAGCCTGATTCAAAATGTGAGTCAGGCTTTTTTATGACAAGCCGTTTCTGCCAACCTCTTTTTCGCTCGTTATAATCAACGCCTAATGAAATCGAAACAGAGCGAACAACATGAAAATCGGTATTATTGGCTTAGGCGACATTGCACAAAAGGCTTACCTTCCTGTCATTACTCAACTTCCTAATGTTGAGCTGGTCTTTTGTACCCGAGACGCCAAAACCCTCTCTTCACTAGCTCAGCAATATCGCATTAAGGAAAGCTGTCAGGACTACCGACAGCTTCCTGCGTTTGGTGTAGATGCGGTGATGATTCATGCCGCAACTCATGTTCACTTTCAAATCGCTGAATATTTTCTAAAACAAAGCATTCCTACTTTTGTCGACAAACCACTGGCGGACAGTGCCCAACAGGTAGAGCAACTCTATGAGATTGCAGCTATCGCCAATCAACCACTTTATGTTGGCTTTAATCGCCGACACATTCCGCTCTACAACGACTATTTGCCAAACGTACAAAAAGGCGATGTCGCTAATTTGAAGTCACTGCGTTGGGAGAAAAATCGCCACAATCTGCCGGGAGAACTCCGAACGTTCATCTTTGACGATTTTATTCACCCGCTGGACAGCGTAAATGTTGTAGCAAAAGCCGATTTGCAAGACGTCTACATCACTCACCAATTTGACGGCCAACAACTCGCACGTCTGGATGTGCAATGGCAACATGGTGATACCCTACTACACGCTTCAATGAATCGTCATTTTGGCATCACAAACGAACGCGTTCAGGCATGTTATGCCAACCAAGCATTTGAGTTTGAATCGTTCGTGGAAGGTAAATTGTGGCAGGACAATCAAGAACGTAAGTTGAACTTAAAAGATTGGACACCAATGCTCACGAGTAAAGGTTTTCACGCTATGCTATTCGATTGGTTTAAGGTTGTTGAATCAGGCAAGCTGGCTACAAGCACAGTGCAACGCAACATAGCGAGCCACCAGCTTGCAGAGCAGATCTGTCAACGCATAGAACAAGCCGTGCATTGCAATTAATCCCTAGAACCAATCTATGCATGAAATGCATACATTAATTCACTTTTTGTCATTTGTTTCATTGACTAATCGTCACTAAACTTCGCGCTCATTTTTCTACATGAGCGCACAATGCATGCTTTTTTCTCAATCCATTTTCGCTCAGGTGTTGAGAATGTCCATCATGTTGGGGCTATCTCTAATCATCGTCCATAACTCTCCGAAGTTGCTGGAAATATTAGCAGAACAAGCCATCAACAGCGGTTGTCACCAAACAACGGGAGACAACGAACACCATGATCATTCTCATCACCACCATCATTAATAATGAGCAAACTATGAGTATTTTCCGATTTCCAGTTCTTGTTTGGCTTGGAATAGGGATTTTGATTATTTGTCTAGGGATCAGACAATCTTTCGGTATTTTTATGATGCCAATTTCAGACTACTTTCAGACCGGGCGCGAGTTCTTTAGCTTTGCTATTGCCTTGCAAAACTTGTTGTTTGGCGTATTCCAACCTTTTGTCGGCATGGCATCAGACCGTTGGGGCGCGAAGCGTATTATCATTTTAGGTGCCTTTTCTTACGCTTTAGGTCTTTACCTTACTTCTATCGCCATTGAGCCAACCATGATGTATCTATCGCTTGGCGTTTTGGTCGGTTTTGGTTTGAGCGCAACCAGCTACGTCATTGTGTTAGGGGCGGTAGCAAAGGTAGTCCCTGCACAACATGCAGCAAAAGCATTTGGTTTAACTACCGCTGCGGGATCGTTCGGTATGTTCGCCATGATCCCTGGAGCACAAGCGCTTTTGAGTGATTTTGGCTGGCAAGGCACACTTCAAGCATTAGCTGTACTGTGTAGCTTTATGGTGATGTTTGCTCTGTTCATGAGAACTGCGAAGCCACAAGCCGGTACCTCTGCAAATGTTCAGGAAGACACACAAACCCTAAAAGAAGCATTAAAAGAAGCTTTCTCTCACAGAGGTTATTGGCTGATTCATGCAGGTTTCTTTGTGTGCGGCTTTCACGTGATGTTCATTGCAACTCACTTACCAAGTTATCTGGCAGATAAAGATTTACCAGCCTCAACCGCCGCAATGGCACTGGCGTATGTTGGCATCTTCAACATTTTTGGTTCGTACTTCTGGGGTGTTATGGCGGACCGCTTCAATAAACGCCATGTTATGTCTGCGCTGTATTTAATCCGCACGGTGGTAATTGGGGCTTTTGTGACTCTACCTGTCACCGAGCACACCGCAGTCATCTTTGGTGGTGCAATCGGCTTCTGTTGGTTAGGCACCGTACCTCTCACATCTGGATTAGTCCGCCAGATTTTTGGTGCTCGTTACCTATCAACACTTTATGGCTTGGTGTTCTTTACTCACCAAGTAGGAAGCTTCTTGGGAGCTTGGGTCGGTGGTCGCATCTACGATTACTACGGTTCATACGATCCAATCTGGTGGTCAACCGTCGTTCTGGCACTCCTCGCCGCTTTGATTCACTTACCGATCAATGACAAGCCAGTATCGCGCTTGAATTTGGCAACCGACTAACCAGAAAGGCTCTTAACGTCTAACGTTGAGAGCCTTTTTTTCAGCAGCCCAATGATCTCCGCTTTCCTTTATCAAATGAGTATTCTCATCAATGATTTCTTATTTAAGATAAAGCACACCCATTCATCCTCTGTTAAGATTTGTGTGACATACTTTGTAGAAAGTCATAAATCAAAAAGGGTTTTAGATGAGAACACTTGGCAACATCATCTGGTTTTTATTCGGTGGCGTATTCATGGGATTGCTGTGGTGGCTATTCGGTATTCTTGCGTTCATCAGCATCATCGGGATTCCGTGGGGGCGAGCTTGTTTCGTCATGGGTAACTTTTCGTTTTTCCCATTCGGCAAAGAAGCCGTTTCGCGTGATGAACTAACCAATGAAATGGATATTGGCACGAGTCCGCTAGGCGTCATCGGCAACGTACTTTGGTTTGTGTTTGCAGGTTTGTGGCTGGCAATCGGTCATATCCTATCCGCCGCAGCGTGTTTCGTTACCATTATTGGTATTCCGTTTGCACTTCAACACCTGAAACTGGCCGTAATTTCCCTCGCGCCTATCGGTAAAACTGTTGTAACGTCAGAAGAAGCGGCAATCGCTCGTTACAACATTAATCGTTAAGGTTATGTATCCTCTGAGTTTTCGGGCTCAGAGGGCAACGCCTGTTAAAAGTAAGCCTATTATTGCTACAGCGTATTCGATAATGGTTGATTGTATGCTCATACCGTCACCTTTAGGTTTATATCTTACCTAGCTCTGCACTGCTTCCAATTTATCCTTTATAATCAATTACCTTTATTGCCCATCACTTGAGTTATTCAACGCTTCAACTACAAACATCTCAACTCAACTTCCCTCTTACAAATTTTTAAAGCCGAACTATAAGCGTAGCCAAAAGTAATCGACTTTGAGGAGAGATCTACGCGGTAAACGGAAGAATATTGGTCAGGAATCTTACTTTTTCAGGCCCAAGAACAACTTATGGTCGTATCTTTTTTTAACTACAAAATGTGCACATCAAAAGGCAAAGAACACTAAGGATTGAATAAATCAACAAACATTGATTGTGACGTAGACTAATTTATTTTGTTTGTCCTCTTCCCCTACCACCCCATATCATCCCCACCACAAACGCTCTTTGATATTTTTATTTGTAGTTCTGCCACCGACGTAAAAGTACGCCTTTTCATCCCACAATTTTGCTTTTACAACCGACCAGAACGTTCTGAGTCATTCAATGACTCAGCATCTATTCATGCAGGAATATATCGTGGATAAATATCAAGCGGCTTACGCAAAGCGTCTCTCAAAACTAAAAAGTGATAACAGTTCACCTAAGGCAATAGCTCGCCTTTGCGCTTGGGACTCGTTTTTTAACCAAGAGTTTGAACTTCAAGATCTTGAATATCAGATGGCCGATGTTGCGCGTCAGCGTTACGAGCAATCCAATGTAAAAAACGACATTTCGTTTAAAGCCTTCAAACGCGCCTTCTACAACGAATCCATTGAGATCTATAACTTGACCGATGGCGCAGCCATTCAAAAAGTCTTTACGCCATTAATTATGCTTGCCACCGCTTGGATTGTGTTTGTGTGCTCTGTTTCGAACTAAGCACGCAAATACACTCCAAGAGGGATGAGAATCATCATGCCTAAGATAACGTTACTTCTGCTGGCCACTACAATTGGTATTGGCATTACGGGCGCTGCATTTTGTGTTGGTGTGACTTACGCATTTACTCAGTTACCGTTAGAAAGCTGGTTTCTAAACCCATAAATACAAAAAAGCAGAACTCGATGTGAGTTCTGCTTTTCATTGTTTATTTGGCCGTAACTCGGATGAAACCTAGAATTCCCGGTTCATTTTTTCCAAACACGATAGAAAGGTTGATTGCTGCTCTGGCTCAATATGACGAGTAAGATCACGCACAAGATCGAGGTGCAACTGGTTATGATGGCGATGAATTTTCTCACCTTCTGGTGTGAGCCTCACAACGATAGCACGGCGATCTTCCGGATGAGGGCAACGTTCTATCAAGTTCGCATTCACTAACTTTTCGATTTGTACCGTTAACGTTCCGGTCGTGATGCCTAACTTTTCCGCCAGTTCTTTCATGCGCAGCGCACCATGGCCGCCCAGCACTTCAATGGTATGGACTTGGGCCAAAGAGTAGCCGGTTTCTTTTACGACTGACTGTTCCCAAGAAGACATCTTGTCATAGAACTCGGTCAGCATTTGATTCAACTTTTCTAGTTCGCTCATCGTCAGCTATTTTGTAACTCTAGAGTAAGGTGATGAATCTTATCAAACTTACTCAGTAATTGCTTAAATTCACTCAACGTTTTATCACTGCGATTATGTAACACAATCGCAGCCGAGTAATGATGTCCGCTCACCTTCCAAACATGCAGATCCAGCACGTCTGCGTATGGCTGAAGCGTCTCTCTGATTGCCTGTAGGTACTCGTGATTAATGTTCTCATCTAATAAGACTGGTGCAGTTTGCTTCATCAAACCGAGAGTCCACTTACCAATCACCAAAGCACCAACGATCCCCATAATGGCATCTAACCAAATCCATCCGTAAAACTTACCGATAATAAGTGCGACGATCGCCAACAGTGACGTTAAGGTATCTGCCAAGACATGAAAATACGCGGCGGCAAGATTGTGGTCGTGGTGCTCGTGCGAGTGTCCATGCGAATGGTTATGATCATGTGGGTGGTCGTGATCATGATGATGGTGATCATGCAGCAGCAACATACTTGCTAAGTTAACCACCAAACCAATCGTTGCGACCATAATCGCTTCGTTGAATTGAATACTCTCAGGGTTAAACAAACGGTGAACGGATTCCACCATCATCATTAGCGCCACCATGCCCAAAGCAATCGCGCTCGTAAAACCACCTAAAACACTGACCTTCCCGGTACCAAACGAAAAACGCTCATTGTTCGCATTTTGCTTAGCATAGCGATAAGCGAACAAGGTGATGCAAAATGCCGCAGCATGAGTGCCCATGTGCCATCCATCGGCGAGTAAGGCCATAGAGCCAAAAAGCGTGCCCGCAGCAATCTCAACCACCATAGTGACAAGCGTCAGAATGAGAACATAAAAAGTTCGCTTTTCACCTTTATGGTTATGAGAAACAAAATCGTGCGTGTGTTGTGCTATTGCCATAGATAAATCATATCCCTATTGCTTAGTTTGTTTGATAATCAAAATATTTGATTTAAATTTAGTTTGACCATCAAACAAAGTCAACATGGAAAACTAAGAAAGGCGTTCATCACTGCACTCAAGATTGGCCAATCTGATGCCTCCCCGCATGAACATATGCGGCCTTGTTTGGGAATCAGCCGCTTATACGTTAAGCTGCCGTTACTCAACTAAAAGATAGAAAGCGGATAAGCAGATGGAACATGTAGGTTCTCGTGCACTGATTGTTGAAGGCGGCGCAATGCGAGGGGTATTTTCTTGCGGAATACTCGACCATTTTTTAGCTGCGGACTTTTCTCCCTTCGACAGCTTTTGGGGCGTATCGGCTGGCGCAAGTAATCTTGCCGCTTATTTGGCAAAAATGCCGGGCAGAAACCTAAAAATCTATCTTGATTACAGCCTAAGAAATGAGTTCATCACCCCCAGCCAGCTCATACGCGGTGGTGATGTCATGGATTTAGATTGGATGTGGCAAGTGACACTTGAAGAGTTAGGCATTGATAAAGAAGTGCTCGCTGCTGATCCGCGTCCTTTTTTCCTTGTCGTCACTCGTCAAGATACTGGACAGGCAGAATACCTCTCTCCGGACGTAGATATGTTAGCGGAGACCATGAAGGCCAGCAGCGCCCTGCCCGTACTCTATCGTAATGGCGTACTTCTTAATGGCACTCGATATGTGGATGGCGGCGTTGCAGATGCCCTGCCAATTGCCGAAGCCATCAAAAGAGGAGCGACAAAAATCATGGTCCTGCGCAGCCAGATTGCCAGTTACCGGAAACCAAGATCAAAGTTCAGTGCCATCACAAAACGTATGCTGAAGGAAACGCCAGCTCTGATTGAGCCTATGCTGACACGTGACGTTCGTTACAACCAAACATTGGAACTGATAAACAACCCGCCACCAGGCGTTGAGATAATCCAAGTGTGCCCACCAGAAACGTTTAAGTTAAAACGCTTAAGCCGCTCACCAGAACCTTTGCGAGAAGCATATGAACTGGGAATTGAGGCTGGCAAACAAGCTATAGTACGTTGGAATTCAATGTAAAGAAAAAAGCCACCTCGATTAAACGCAAGTTAATCTAGGTGGCTAACGCAAACTCGATGGCAGTGGATTATCGATTTGCTTCGCTACGAGCCCAATAAGCAGGCTCAAATACATTCAGCGTAATACTAAGACATCGGTCAAAATTGGCTGTTCGCTGTCGTTCGCTTTAATAGGTTTCGAACAGCCCTGAGTTGTAGTCTTGAATCGCTTGTTCAATTTCTTCGATACTGTTCATGACAAATGGGCCATAGTGAACCACCGGCTCATTGATTGGTTCACCTATAAAGAGCAGGACCCCACTGTTGTCTGCCGCAGTAAACTTTGCGGCCTCTCCTTTTGATAACAGCGCCATCTCACCTTGCTTCACTGTGCGTTGATTTATCTCGACACTCCCTTGGTACGCATAAATCATCATGTTATGGTCAGCGTCCAAAGCTAGCTCAAGCGTAGCTCCTCTATGAGGCCGCCAATCCGCAACAGTTGCCACAACACCAGTTTGAGTCAACGGCCCAACAATTCGTTCTCCCGCAATCATCAACTCACCAGCAATGACACGAACAAGCCCTGTCTTTGCAGTGTCAAATTCCGTGATCGTCTCTGGTTGAAAATCGTGGTATTGAGCGGGTTTCATTTTGTCTTTGGCTGGTTGATTAATCCATATCTGAAAACCATGCAGCTCACCATCTTGCATAATTGGCATTTCACTGTGTATTACTCCGCGACCTGCCGCCATCCATTGTGCGCCACCAGAACGCAATTCGCCGACATTGTTCATGTGATCACGATGTTGAAAATGACCTTTCAGCATATAAGTCAGCGTTTCAATCCCACGATGAGGATGAGGAGGAAAGCCACCAATGTAGTCAGAACGTTGATCGGATTTCAGCTCATCCATCATTAAAAATGGTGAAAAGCTCGTGTTGTTAAAACCTGCAACTCGACGAATTTTAACACCATCACCGTCAGCGGTAGGTTGCGATGGAATCAACTGACGAATTTCTCTGAATGTGCTCATACTTCTTCTCCTCGTTCGCCTTGGTAGCTGTCTGCAAATCGCGTTTCAGCTCAGGCTATCGACATGGTTTTATTTTAGTTTGGAGAAAAATAATCATGAGCAGAGCGATTCGAGCTACTTATTCAAGTTTTTCGAACAATAGGAAATCAAAACCAAGCATCATTGGTCATTTTTCATCCAGACCAAATCCCCGGCGATTGATGATAAGTTCTCTCTTATCACATAAACGTTTTTGAATTTATTTGAAAATAAATGTAGCTATTTCTTAAACAAGGTGTATAGTAGCGCTTGGCTCTTCGAAGAGAGCTGTTAATGCTACATTTAGTTTAAGTTCCTTCTCAGTAAAATCTTGAATCCCCATTCAGACACCTGCGTACAACTTCCTCTTGATTGACATTCAATAGCTTAAAAAAAGATCCACCAATAATTTATCATTAATGTTTTTAATTCAGAGGTTTTTATGTCTGCTAAAGTAACTGGTTCAGTAAAATGGTTCAACGAAACTAAAGGTTTTGGTTTCCTATCTCAAGACAACGGCGGCCAAGATGTATTCGTACACTTCAACGCTATCGTTGCTGACGGTTTCAAAACACTGACTGAAGGTCAGAAAGTAAGCTTCAACGTAGAGCAAGGTAAAAAAGGTCCTCAAGCGACTGAAGTTACTCCTCTATAAGACTGCTTTTCTTGGTGCAGCATGTCCATGCTGCACCAAATCTCTCTCCTTCAAAAAATATCCTCTCAACATAAACTCAGCCTAATTTCAGGCATGGCTTAGTGCTACCCAAAATAAATGGGTCAGTACCGCTTAACTTATTATTTAAAGGAAAAATCATGTCCTCAAGAAGAACAGGCCGTCAAAGGCATTGGTATCAATTACTTAACAAAGAAAAAATTGTCAAAAAACAGGAGAATAAATGTTAGAAATTGAATTTAATTTACATCAACCTAAAACCACTTGGAGAGCTAAAATATATCAACTGAATAGCGATATACTGAAGCGACATATATTGCCAAAACTTCAATATCGTAGTCATCTGATTGACTTCCAATATTGTGAAAAAACCTGCTCAGGCACTATTCTGTGTGACTCAGGTTCAAAGTTAGGAAGTTTTATTATCAAATAGTGCTTTTTTAAGGCATTAATAATTCTCATCAATATTTTGGAAGATATCCAATGGCTAGAAAAAGTAAAAAGCAAATTGATAAGGAAAAGAAAGAATCTGAGGAAAATGCTGCCGCTGTAAAACAACGAACGCGTCGCCGTATCGAAGATATTATGGAGCAAAGAGCGTTTGATAAAATGTTTGATCTTTAACTCTGATTCCTACCTCTTCAAGCTTATTGTGCAAAGGTAACCGCCACCTACCTTTCCACTCCGCTTTCCAATCAGTTTGCTATCTCTTAGCCCAAAAAATACACTTCTTAAAATAACCTTCTCCACACCCAAATTTTTCTTCATCTTAAGCTTCACGCTTTGCTTCATCACTGTAAGCCCATTTTAGTGTGCACTGAAAAACAATCCAAGTTCGAACATCCACTCGATATCTATCAAGCTCTAAAAACGTATCGCACTCTCATTTTCTGACGGGTCTAGATATATTGATAAATTTACGTATAATCACAAGCGTTTGCTTCGTATAACCCCAATGATATGGTTTGGGGGTCTCTACCAGTTCCCGCAAAGTGCTGATTACGAAGAGTTGAGATCACTGTGGATCTTACTCTTTGTGATAGCGTTCGATTTATTCCTATCTATACCTATTCTTAGAGTAACTGCATCCACAATACACATAAGGTGGAATATGAACGCATTTATTCAAGGTCTTCCAAAAGTAGAGCTGCACTTACATATCGAAGGTTCACTCGAACCAGAACTCATGTTTAAACTTGCCAAGCGCAACGACATAGATATTCCTTATTCGTCACCAAGCGAATTGAGAGAGGCATACCAATTTGAAGATCTGCAATCTTTTCTCGACCTCTATTATCAAGGCGCAAATGTTTTACGCACAGAGCAAGATTTTTATGACCTAACGTGGGAATACTTGGAGCATTGCAAAACAGACAATGTGATTCATACCGAGATATTCTTCGACCCGCAAACTCACACTGAACGTGGCATTGACTTCGACACCGTACTCAACGGCATTTCTAGAGCGCTGACAGATGGCCGCGAAAAATTAGGCATCACATCGCAAATCATCGCTTGTTTCCTTCGTCATTTGTCAGAAGAAAGCGCGATGGAAACACTGCAATCTGTTTTAAAGCATCGCGATAAAATCATTGGAGTGGGGCTAGATTCATCAGAAAAAGGCCATCCACCAGCTAAGTTTTTACGTGTCTTCCAGAAAGCGAAAGAGGCAGGCTTGCTTACCGTGGCACATGCCGGAGAAGAAGGACCAGCACAAAATATTACCGACGCGATTGAAATGTTGGAAGTGAGCCGCGTTGATCACGGCGTTCGCTGCGTAGAAGATGAAGCTCTAGTGGGATCTCTAATTGAAACCAAAATGCCACTGACCGTTTGCCCGCTGTCTAACATCAAACTTTGCGTGTTTGATGAAATGGGACAACACAACATCGTAGAACTTCTGCGTAAAGGCGTGGCGGTAACCATTAACTCTGATGACCCCGTTTACTTTGGTGGCTACATGACCGATAACTTCCTTGCAGTGAATCAAGCACATCCCATGAGCAAAGAAGAACTGGCGAAATTCACGCTCAACGCTATCGATGCAAGCTTCATCGACAACGAGTTGAAGGCTCAATATCGTCATAAAATCGAACAATATGTTGCACAACATTCATCGATGTAATGCGGTATACCCTTACAAACCCTCTGTGGTTAAAACGGGACTTAAGCGCTAGACTGAAAAAGCTCAACAAAGCACTTAATAAAGGAAGAAAATCATGATTCAACAAGGCCAAGCACTACCTTCTGCAACCGTAAGTGAACTGACTGCCGATGGTATGGTCAACCACGATGTGACCGAACTGTTCGCGAACAAGAAAGTGGTGTTATTCGCGGTTCCTGGCGCATTCACTCCAACTTGCTCAGAAGCTCACCTACCAGGCTACGTAGTACTCGCAGATCAATTAAAAGCCAAAGGCG
This sequence comes from Vibrio sp. VP6, assembly GCF_028823755.1. Classification (NCBI taxonomy): domain Bacteria; kingdom Pseudomonadati; phylum Pseudomonadota; class Gammaproteobacteria; order Vibrionales; family Vibrionaceae; genus Vibrio; species Vibrio sp. VP6. Next base: position 105,617 of record NZ_JAPEID010000008.1, on the reverse strand, counting down.
TTGATTTAATTGCTTGTGTGGCGGTGAACGATGCATTCGTAATGAACGCATGGGGTGAAGCTCAAAACGCTTCTGAGATTTTGATGCTAGGTGACGGTGATGCTAGCTTTACTAAAGCGCTAGGCTTGGAAATGGATACTGGCGGCTTTGGCGGCGTTCGCTCACAACGTTACGCGATGATCATTGAAAACGGCGTAGTAACAACACTTAACGTTGAAAAGCCAAGTGAATTTGAAGTAAGTAATGCAGAAACTATTCTTGCAGCACTTTAAGAAAACACAAAACGGAAGCTCAAGCTTCCGTTTTTTTCAGGCGATTAGCGCATTCTCACGACACTAGTTTGTTGCTTACGTTGCATCTCTGCAAAAGTCAGTACAAACGGAGATGACTGCTTCACGTGGCTTGGCAGCGACGAAAGCGCATTGTAGGCTTCTTGCTTCGATTTAAAATCACCAGCTGTCACCGTATACCAACGTGTACCTCGGCTATTTTTCCAGTTAACCCATACTGGGTGTTTAGGGTCGATATAGCGAATGTATTCTTTCACATCTTTTTCTTTCTTCAGTGCTAGTACCTGCATGGTGTAGTGGTTGGGATTCAGGTAGCCGTATGCATCTTGAGACGACATCACACCCACACACTGCCCATTATCGATAGGTTGATGAGGCATAGCGCAGCCCATGAGCGAAAAAATCAATGTCAAAGATAAAATCTTGTGCACGTGTCACTCCATTTTTGTTCTGGTTTGTTTTCTCTCATACCCATCACGCACAAATGGTTGTGCAAAAACATCACTGAAGGCTTGGACTAACAACGATTTGTGAGGATTGGGATCACATCCAATATCGAAAGCTACGGCATCGTTATTCTTTGACGTCGTTTTTAATAAAAAGCGATGGGAGAGCAAGAATAACAACACGTTTTAGCTTCTTTGGACATTACGAGTTGTTCAAAAAACTAAGGCGACCATTTAGGCCGCCTTAGTAAATTGATTTTATAAAAAACCTTTAAAACCAGCTTGCTACCAGTCGCTTAAACCAATCCATAATACGTTTAAAAATCCCACCTTCTTCCACTGGTTCGAGTGCAACTAGCTCGGTCTCTTTCACGACTTTTCCATCCACTTTGTATAGCACCTTGCCAACTACCTGATCTTGAGCAATTGGCGCAAGTAAATCACCGCTGTATTCCACTTCCGCTTTAAGTTTGTTTACGTCACTTTTAGGCAGAGTGAGATAAACATCGCGGTTCACACCAACTTTTAACTCATCCTTTTGCCCCATCCAAACGCGAGCGTTTGCGATATCAGTTCCTGCGGCCGTTGGCATCAAGGTATCGTAGAATCGAAAACCGTAACTAAGAAGTTGCTTACTTTCTGATTCACGCACACTTTGGCTTTTCGCCCCCATGACAACTGCGATAAGGCGCATGTCGCCATTGGTGGCTGACGTCGCCAAACTGTAACCTGCACCACTGGTATAGCCCGTTTTCATCCCGTCAACGTTCATGCTGCGATCACGAAGTAAACCATTCCGGTTATATTGAGTAATACCGTTGTACGTAAAAGACGTTTCACTGTACATCGGATAAATATCTGGCAGATCACGAATGATTGCTTGACCCAACTTAGCTATATCATGCGGTGTTGAATACAAACCATCGCTATCTAAACCGTGAGGGTTAGTAAATGAGGAATTCGTCAAACCAAGTTGACTCGCCCAACTATTCATTAAGCTAACAAAGCCTGCTTCGCTGCCAGCGACGTGCTCTGCAATGGCAACACTAGCATCGTTTCCTGACTGAACCACCAATCCTCGATATAAATCAGACAGAGACACAGATGTGTTTACTTCGATGAACATTTTGGAAGAATCTGGGAAGTTTTTCGCCCAAGCGTTGCGACTAACGACAACTTGATCATCGAGACTGATATTGCCAGCGTTTACTTCTTGTCCTGCAACATAAGCAGTCATCAGCTTAGTTAAGCTCGCAGGGTTTAATCGCTTGTCTGCATCGCGCTCTACCAACACTTTACCTGTGTGATAGTCCATCAGTACATAACCGCGAGAGCTTAATTCAGGTGCATTAGGGACAACTGTTGGTGCAGCAAAGGCAAAGTGAGAGAAGGTAGCAAGGCCGGTAAGGAAAGTCGTGTTGAATAAGGTAATTTTTCTCATAGTGACATCTAATCTTATTAGCAATCTGTGGCTTACAAACTAAGTCGAGTATATTGAAACGCCATACAGTTACAGCAGCAATGTTACGATTCGTTACCTTTACTCAATGTTTGTCGAGAAGAATGAGAGATGAGTAGAAATTTTCCGCCCATACATGTGATGCCCAAACGAGATCACGAAAGAACGGCCCCACGTCAATGACAGCGAGAATTCACATTTCTAGATACAGATAAGCAGATCATCTAAAACAAATCGTTCAAAATATGAAAAAGCACCCGCACAAACGGTGATGTCAGGGAGAGTACCTGTGCGGGCTTAAAAGGACAATTCAACCCAATAATTACAGAGCTGAAAAACTAGGGGTAATGAAAATCGGATAATCCAAGATCTTCAGTTGCGCTTATATTACTCACCTTACGTTTTATCTTGTTAGCTTCGCGTCAATACCAGAGTAATAGAGACGTGATACACAAAAATTGGGATTGATTTTATTGACGACGAATAAAATAAAAAAATATCGAAGAGAAGACTCGGTACTGGTTAATTATATTTATAATAACCCTAAATCAAGTTTATGATTTCGGATATTTTTACCTTAAATAAACATCGTGAGATTTTTAATTTTCATTTTCTTTCATTCAGTCAGAAAGCGAAGAAAAGTACAACTTCCCTTTCTTAAAACTCAATGATGTCTTACGTGTTTTTTTGGAACTTTTACTTTCTGGATCAATAAATTGAGTATAGCAATGAGGGACTAAACACCCACTTTTCGCTCTAAACGATAAACCACTGTTGTTTAGATTGACACGCTGTTTCTTTACCACTAGGGATTCCAAACAATGGTTATCCTTAATTTGGGTGGCAATTCGATCGCGTACTCCTACCCAATACGCCTTAAACGACGACATCATAAATATCCTCTTTAATGACATGAATAACATACACTTGAGCTTTATTCCGTCATGACGAAGCAGGTCATTATTCCATATAAAAATTAATGAAAGGAATTAATAGCCCCTACTTAGATATGGTTTGGCTCTTTTTCATTTAAGAAATACGCTTTCATCTCATAATGTATTGAGATGCATATAGTTAACACTTTATGACTATTAATTAGAAAAGCGTAAGACGAAATTGTGCATATTCCATACAAAAACAAAGGATATGTCAAAGGTTAATTATCAATTAATCAGTTATAAAACTCAAAACTAAAATTCATAACTGGCTATTATCAATAAAGACAAAAATAAATAATATCGACTTTACCATTTATAGATTTAGATGATATCAACATGCGCTGTTTACTATTATTGAAAAATACAAAATCAATAAACATACGACCTATCTATTAATGATATTTAGGTCTTAGTAGAGAATATTGAGGAACAAAAAAGCGCACCTTTAATGGTGCGCTTAACATCTTTTCGTTTAAGGTTTCAGCTTCAAAACATTATCAACGTCTGCAGCACTGTGGCGCTCAGCTAGTTGCTCCCACTCTTCACCCCAAGAGCGGTTAACAATACGACCACGTTTAACACCTTCTCGCTCATCAATTGCTTTCGCCCAACGCACAACGTTTTTGTAGCTCTCCACATCTAAAAACTCGGCTGCATCGTATGCGCGGCCCAGCACCAAGTTACCGTACCAAGGCCAAGTTGTGATATCGGCAATGCTGTACTCATCACCACCTAAAAAGGCGTTGTTTGCCAGACGTTTGTCCAGTACATCCAGTTGACGCTTAACTTCCATCGTAAAACGGTTGATTGGGTACTCGAATTTCTCTGGCGCGTACGCGTAGAAGTGACCGAAACCGCCTCCTAAGTATGGTGCAGAACCTTGCAGCCAAAATAGCCAGTTCATTACCTCAGCACGCTTCGCGCCTTCTGTTGGTAAGAAGTGACCAAATTTTTCTGCCAAGTAGAAAAGAATATTACCCGATTCAAACACGTTGATAGGTTCATCACCTGAGCGGTCAACCAGCGCCGGAATTTTAGAGTTTGGGTTTACAGCTACAAAGCCAGAGCCAAATTGGTCACCATCGCCAATCTTGATCAAATACGCGTCGTATTCGGCTTCCTTTACGCCTGCCGCCAAAAGCTCCTCAAACATGATCGTCACTTTCTGACCATTAGGAGTCCCCATTGAGTAAAGCTGGAATGGGTGCTCTCCAACTGGCAACTCTTGCTCGTGACGTGCGCCAGAATCGGGACGATTAATGCTCGCCCATTGGCCGCCATTTTCACTGTCGTTAGTCCAAACTCTTGGTGGTGTGTATTCGTTAGCCATTGTTATTCCTTATCGTGTTTGAATGCACCTGTAGGCTGGTTCAAATCGTTACCAGCAGCAATGCTTAAAAATCCCCACCTTAAATTGGCTGGGCATAATCAAGATATTAGGTCGGAATCTTCAAATAAAAGCCCTTCCCTCTCGATTAATTAGAACCTTTGGTTATGGGATTTTCTTTCACGCTATAAGGAAAAACGTCGCGGTAATGTGAACTAGGTTCGAGATACCAACAATGAAGAACAGATAAGGTTTAGAGGCCCATCCAACATATCAGTCTTAATTAAGCTTGCATCGTGGCAACAGCTAATCGACAGCGCAAAACCGTGTAGGTAATCTGCCAATAGATCCAAACTGTCTTTCTCTACTTGCTGGGATAAACCCAAAGGTTGAACAATCAATTGATAGCGCTCAGTAAACACTTGAGCAGGCCCGTGGGATGTCATGCTCAAAATAGTTTGCAACAGCCCGTTATACTCACGTAGCAGCTCAATATAACTAGCGCACAGGTGTTTGAGTTCGCTTTGCCAATCTTCATTCGCTTGCGGTTGATAAATGTCTTCCACCAGTGATGTCGTTAACGCTTCAAGCAAAGCATTTTTGTTTTTGAAGTAGTAATAGATCGCCATAGGATCCACATCCAATTGGGTCGCTAGCAGACGAACACTTGGTATCTTTCCGTCCTTTTTCATCAATAATTTAGCCGACTCTAGGATGCTTTCTGCACTCAGTTGTGACTGCTTTGCGGTCGGTCTTCCGCGTTTCTTTTCGTTGACAGACATTTGATCTTCTCGATAAACTCAGAATTATTCTACATTGTAGAATTAATTTTAAACCAACCTTTAACTTGGCTCAAGCATCATTACTTTGATGAGGTACTCATGGCAAATATCATATTTATTGCAACCAGTCTGGACGGTTACATCGCAGATAAACAAGGCAAACTCGACTGGCTACAATCCGTACCAAATCCAGACAACATTGATACTGGCTTCGTCCCACTAATGGAGCGTATAGATGGCTTGGTAATGGGTCGTAATACATTAGATGTCGTACTGAGTTTTGGTTGCGATTGGCCGTACAGCAAGCCCGTGTTCGTACTCAGCAATACCATGACAGAAGTTCCACAAGGCTACGAAGACAAAGTTTTTTTAGTCAAAGGCGAGCTAAAAGATGTACTTGCTGACCTAAATACAAAAGGCTTTAACGAGCTTTACATCGACGGCGGCGTGACGATTCAAAACTTCCTCAAAGAAGATCTTATCGATGAAATGGTGATCACTCGCTTCCCTATCCTACTTGGCGGCGGCGCACCTTTGTTTGGTGATTTGCAACAACCACTCAATTTTAAAGTGACCAAGAGCGAAGTGGTGCTAGATACCTTGGTTCAAACGACTTACGTGCGTGAAAGGTAATCTACCTAGATAATTTAAACAAAAGAAAAACGCCCTTCCTAGAGATAGAATGGGCATTTTTAAACGTTCTAACTTGGCGGAGCTCATTTTGGGACAAAACCTTGTTACGAATCCGTGGTGATTGCGAGATCTTGGATAAGTATTGCTAAGGTAATTTATTCAAAACACCTACGAACTAGTGGTTAGTTTTACTCATCCACTACAGTATCTGCATCATTACAATGTAGCTTTCGCTTTTTCCGACATCCTCTACCTGCATCACTATCGGCCACAAAGGCTTTCCCAAAGGGAGTAACACATAGAACCAATAATAGAAGATAACCTGTAAAAATTCATATGCACCAAATCTCACAAAAATCTGACACGCCGTGAGATAAATTGTGACTAAATGCTAATTAACTGTGAGGGCTTTATTTAATGTTTATTGCTTTTTAGGGTTTGGGCAGCGCAATTTCGTGTTCAACTGCAATTCTTTGGGATAAAGCTTTCAGAAATCAGCAGGTCGAGCAGTCAAAAGAGTCCATGAGAACATTCAGCAACATTAGAAGAAGTAATCTAAAACTACAAATTTCTATTTAGAAGCACATTCATAAGCTTCTTCCATATTGAATTGCTTATTTATGCCAAAGATTAAGTGGAAATACTTCAATTGTGAAGTTGGAAAAACTTCGAGATCGTTGTATGCAGGTATCTATGTCGAATTGGAGTTTTTAAACCCATGGGCTCTCCTATTAAAATTCCTAGTTCATCTATTTAAAAAAGAGTAAGGATAGAGATATATGGATCAAGAAAACAGAAAACTGAAAGTACCAGCAGTCGCGGCACTTGCTGTAACTTACCGAGGCGATGAGCTGTTATTGGTACAGCGTTCAAAGGAGCCCCAAAAATATGGCTGGGGTTACCCGGGAGGGTCTGTTAACCCCGGTGAATCATTGCATGACGCTGCTCGCAGAGAGTTATTTGAAGAAACGCAAATTCATGGTTCACCGGAAAAAACGTTTGATGTGATCGAAGTTAATGAGTTTGATGCAAGCGGTGAGCACCACCATTTTATTTTGATTGCGGTATTGTGTCGTTATAAATCAGGCGATGCAATCGCGTCAGATGACGCAATCGACTGTCAGTGGATGCCTATCGAGCAGATCATGTCAGAACAAACCACATTGATTGAGCATGTGGGCGTCGTTGCAAGGTGTGCAGCAAAACTAATAGCCCATAATTTACTCGTTTGAAAATGCGTTACAATGACTCGTAACTTGTTTCGGGGCATTTCTGAGCTATAAGTACTCACCGTAAACAAAAAACTATTAGCAAATAAGCAGGTAAGTGCCTCTTCTCGTACTGATGATGTAACCCCTCTGTCCAAAACGCGACGATTTTCGTCAACTTCTATTCAGATATCATTCACATAGTCTTCTAGCATGAACTTTTCTCAACAAAGAAAGGACAAATTAATAATGTTAGAAATACCATCAGAAAAATACCGAGTAGCTCCTGTTATCAGCTTTCCACAAAGAACATGGCCTTCGAAGATATTAAAACAAGCCCCTCGTTGGTGCTCAACCGATTTACGAGATGGTAACCAATCTTTATCTAACCCAATGAATATTGATAAAAAACTGAAGTTCTTTCACCACTTAGTTGAATGCGGATTCAAGGAGATTGAGGTTGCATTCCCATCAGCATCGCAAACGGATTTTGACTTTGTTCGATGTCTGATCGAGAACGAGTTAATTCCAGGTGATGTTACTATTCAGGTGATTACGCAATCCAGATCGGACTTGATTGAGCGAACAATTGATTCTATAACAGGGGCGTCTAAGGCCATCGTCCATTTGTACAATGCTACAGCTCCATCTTTTAGAGATATTGTTTTTTCTCAGGATAAAATGTCTACTCTAGAACTTGCTGTAAATGGGGCTAAACAGATTAAAGCCTTATGTGAAAAACGACCTGAAACTGAATGGACTCTTGAGTATTCACCAGAGACATTCAATTTTACGGAATCCGAGTTTGCACTTGAAATCTGTGAAGCAGTAGCGTCAGTATGGCAGCCAAGCAAGACACGGCAGCTTATCATTAACCTGCCAACAACCGTTGAATGTAACACTCCTAACGTTTTTGCAGACCAGATTGAACACTTCATAAATACATTTAGTTCATTAGAGCACGTGACAATCAGTGTTCATCCTCATAATGATCGAGGTACTGGTGTTGCTAGTGCCGAACTCGCCATGCTAGCAGGAGCGACTCGGGTAGAAGGTTGTTTATTCGGGAACGGTGAACGTACAGGCAATGTTGACTTGGTCACGCTCGCGCTAAACCTTTATTCACAAGGCATTGATCCTAAATTGCGCTTTCATGACATTCGGCATACGGTTGAACTCGTCGAGCAGTGTAACGAAATCCCTGTTCACCCTCGTCACCCTTATGCTGGAAGGCTCGTTTTCACCGCCTTTTCGGGCTCTCATCAAGATGCCATTAAAAAAGGATTTTCTTCGTATAGCTCTAAGTTGAGGACCTTCTGGGATATCCCTTATTTGCCGATAGACCCTATGGATTTGGGGTGTAACTATGAAGAAGTGATTCGTGTAAACAGTCAATCAGGTAAGAGTGGTGCCGCATGGTTACTACAAGAAAACCACGGATTGTTACTGCCTAAAATGCTCCAAGCCGATTTGAGTAAAAAAGTGAAAAGTCATACCGATAGATCGGGATGTGAAATTAATCTTTCGGAATTATGGCAACTATTCAGACAGTCTTATGGTCTAGTGAGTAACCCGACCATAAGCTTGCAGAGCTATCACAGTCAAACAACAAAGATTGGCCAAAAAATTGAAGCCAAAATTCATCACAACAACAAAATGATAGGATGTGTTGGTTCTGGGAATGGTCTAATGTCTGCGTTGCTAAAAGGGTTAATGGAACAATATGGTCTGCAGGTAAATATCGTTGACTATCACGAGCATACTCTCGGTTCACGAACCCAAAGTAAAGCGGCCTGTTATGTGCAGCTACAGTCTGCGATTTCTAACGTGAGCTTTTTTGGCGTCGCAATTGAAGAAGATGCAACAAAAGCATCTCTACAAGCATTGTTGAATGCCTACTCTAATTTACTACAGACTAACTTAGCGCTTTAATCTTGTTCTAATGGATTAACCATCGGACAATATTCCCTCGGAGACAGCCCCGTTCGACTTTTAAACATCGCGCTAAATGCGCTAGGGCTGTCATATCCAGTCGCTAATGCAGTATCTAACACACTGCAGCCGCTGGCTAAAAGTTCAGACGCATGTAGTAATCGTTTCTGACGCAGCCATTCTGTGAACGTTAGACCTAGCTCTTGCTGAAACCGACGAGAAACAGTTCTTTCACTTTGGCCCAAATACTTGGCAGCATCTGAAGCCGTCCATGGGTGTGAAAGACGCTCAGATACGTTTTTACAGAGCATGACCAATGCTTCGGTTCTTGGGTTGGGGAGATAAAAATCAATGGGGTTTAGCAAACGTAATTCATCAAGTATAAGTTCAAATATTCGTTCTTCTCGCGTTCCTGCTATCCGAATATCGGGTAGAGATATGGCCTCAACAATTAAACTGGTCAGCAACGACGAAACTTTCGATAGCACACAGGTATTGGGAAGGTCTGCCCTGGCCATAGGATCAACAAAAAGCGTACGAACTCGAACGTCCCCCGTAATTCTGAGGCTGTGTGAGATACCTGCAGGTATCCATAGCCCTTGATTCGTTGTCACAACCCACGACTCTGATTGTGTATCCACTCGAATAACACCGTTTAAAGCATGTAAAAACTGAGCGCACTGATGAGTATGGGGTGGTTCTACATCCCCATGAGAATAATTGTGTGCATATGCCAGTATTGGAGGGGCCAACGTTTCGTCACAAAACTTCATAAATACTCGAGTAAATCCTTATACCGAATGAAAAAATAATGTAACGAACTTATCCAGAATTCTCCAGAAGAAAGATAATCTCTGTTTCTCTACTGAATAGTTTAGCCAGTCCACATATACCTACATCTATAGCACTCAGATACAGCTAAACTGCTATTAAGTCATTAGTAAATTAGGGCAAACGTCGATACTCAGGAACGTCGTGAGTGAGGGGGCTGAATTGAAATGGGGCAATTATGAGTCAATTAGCACAGCGATTTTTCTATTGCTCATAATTCGTATATAGCCATTATTTATGTAGTTAGTTGCACTATATCGACATAAGTCATGTTCGTTCAAATAGGTGTGCTAAGAAATGTTATGGGTAACCACTCTAGGTAAAAATAGAACATAATGGCATGCTAACGACTCGACGAACTGCTCCAATAAAAAACGCCCTTCCTAGAGATAGGAGGGGCGTTTGTTGTGTTAAGTACCTGTGTTCAGCATCGCTCATTTTTAGACGAGGTCAGCGCAACAAATTTGTGTTGTGCAATGAGCCTAATGGCTATTCATGATGCCGTTGGTAGTAGAATAGAATTAGAGTGAAGCTCATACCTAGTCTCTAGATTTTGTTTTTCTATAAAACTCTTTTCTTTCTGTGAGTAAGGATTCTTCGCTTTCAAATCAAGGAATATACCTTGATAACGCCACCCCTTACGGCGAAGTTCACTCACCGATTGCTCTCCACTTTGTAGCTTTCTTCCATACCTATCTCTGACTGTCACAATAACTTTGGTATTGTCCGGTTGCTCATCATATCCGTACCATATTAATGCCTCGGATTTTTCACCCAATATTAATGGGTCATCATTTGGGATATTTGAGCATTGAACAACGGTAAACGTTTGGTTCTCTCTGTCTTTTTTGTCGCGTTGGTGAGATAAGTATTTTAAGCCAGCAACAGATTTGAGTTTGTAATTGTAAGCGGCAGAATCATATTCAAAGTACGAGTCATCGTAATGTGGATACATGGCTTTTTCAAACCAATCCCCGCTTGGGTTATCGACAAATTTAATCTCTGGTTCAGCATGACTTTCAACAAAAGAAGGCGTGTATTGATAGGTCACTTCAAAGAGATGCTCTTCCATGTCCGGCTTGGTAAGTGAATCAAAAGCTCGCCCCACAGATTTCTTGATTTTGTTAATCGAGTCAGGATGAGTTAAATAGATTTCAATTAAACCATGCCCTGCAATGTCTGCTGTGCTTGGCGCTATAGCGGTATTCGGTACAGGGACAGAGCCAATTCCCGTTAGTTGCAGGCCATTAATAACAAGGTCAGAGGTTGATAAAATATAGTCACTATCAGGGGTTAATGTTGGCGAGGCCGGCGCAATATGAACCACGTGAATATTATCAGCGTCGTATCCTAATTGAGAAACAACATACTTGTAAGATTGGTTCACCCATAAGTTTCCTTGCGAATGAGCAATATAAATTAGCTTTTTGCCTTTCCATGTATTGGAATCATTGATGAGTTTATGCTGCATCTGAGTTTTTTCAGTATCAGGTGAATCAATCGAAGTACTCAAGAGCTGCAAAAACTCACGAATCATCGTATTCATACCTTGGCTGAGAAGGTCAGAAACAAACCCTTTAAACCATGAAAAAGTCGCACTAATTTTTTGGATGATGGAACTGTCCTGACGTCCGCTAACGATTTCCCAAAACGCTTCCCATCGGTCAAATTGCTTTTGCCCCAACTCTTGTGTTCTTTGATCAAAAGTTTCAGCAAAATCAGCTAAGACATTCAACCCGTTACTTTCAATGTAAGAGTCATTGTAGAACAGTTGATATTCAACTGGCTCACCGTTGAATTGCTTGATACCAAGGGTTGATTCTATTTTCTTCCTTCCCTCGACCGCAGCGTCTTTCGACGTAGCAACACCATTAAAAAAACTTATTGTGTAGCCTTCAATATCACAGGAGTTAGCACTGACATGCGCAGGGAATATCGTAAGAAACAAAAGTGCACTCGTTAGCTTATTCACAATACTGCTCCTCGGCTGGGAGCGATGTGCTTACTGAACCATCTTGCAAATGATTATAAGCCAAATAAGCAATGGTTCTGGCTTTAGTGTTATAGGTAAGTGCTCTTATCGTTTTTGACGTATCGATTGAATCATCTACTGGGATACCGACAAAATCCTTGCAAGCAATGACCTTTTCATACTCGAAACCAATTTTCATTGCTTTATAGATATTAGCTTCGGTCTTTTCACTCCAGTCGTAATATAGATTTTTTTGAGAGTAACGAGCGTTTTGCTTCAATGCATTGCGCACTGGCTCTGACACTTCTAACGCATTGATGAATGCCTCGATATCGTCGCGTATTCCGTCTTTATTTTCATCGCGACCTGTCAGGGAATCACTTCTATCTAGTGTGTAATCAAATTTTCGATATAGCAGAGCAAATTGGTCATCAATTGTAGGTTGAGCCTTTAGCTCTTTAGCAATCTCCGGCGTTTTTTTAAAACTTTGGTGTGGTTGGTTGTGATTTGGGTCTGGAGTCGGAGTGTTTTGCTGGTTACAGCCAAAGAGAGTAAGCAGGCCAAGTAGCGATAATTTTTTCATATGAATAATCCATGTTTTTATGGATATTACATGTGCGCTTTGCGGATAGACCAATTGCGTTTTGTTATACCGAGTAAATAACTGGCAATTTAACTCTCCATGTTTGTATGCATTTATCTTGAGACAAAAACGCCCTTCACCTGAGCAAAGAGCGTTTTTTACTTGAGGTTATGGTTCGAACATTAAAGCACCAACCCGCCATCAATCTTGAGCACTTGTCCGGTTATAAACGCACTTTTATCAGAGACCAGAAACGCAACGCCATTGGCGATATCTTGCACCGAGCCCATACGTCCTAGGGGCGTTTTACTTTCCATCATTTGAATGACTTTTTCTGGCAGGTTCTTGGTCATGTCGGTAGCGATAAAACCTGGCGCGACACAATTGACGCGTATCTGTGCCCCCTTTCTTGATAGCTCTTTCGCCCAGCCTTTGCTCATTGAGATGACGCCGCCTTTACTTGCGCCGTAGTTGCTCTGGCCAATATTGCCATCCGTACCCACGATAGAAGAAATGCTGACAATGCTACCTGCGCCCTGCTCTAGCATTACTGGCGCGACGCGTTGAGTAAGTAAGAACACAGCTTTTAAGTTCACATCGATTACGCTGTCCCAGTCTTGTTCTAACATGTCTGGCAACAATGCATCGCGAGTAATACCCGCGTTATTAACCAGCGTATCGATTCTTCCATGCTGCTCTACAATACTGTCTACCACTTCGCTAACAGCAGCGGCATCGCACAAATTGACTTGATAACTGCTTAGCTGCGCCGACTGGCTCCATTCCACAGGCGAGATATCCAGCCCAACGACGTGGAATCCATCTTCGAGTAATTGTTCGCAAATGGCCTGCCCTATACCGCGAGCAGCCCCTGTAACTACGGCGACTTTGTCGTGTTTCATCTTGGTCTTCCTTAAATGTTGAGATTACAAACTTGCTTGATCCTAGGCGCTTATCGTTATGTGGGTTTGTGCTTCTCATACGCAAAGGATTTTATTTCGTTAATGAAACTATAGGAATATTCTGGAAGTCTGATGTGAACGAATCAAGACAACTTGATGATGTTTCTGGCGGTTCTCAAGTTGAATACTAAAACAGAGAAATGGAGCGAGGAACTAACCAATTGAATACAAGCAAAAAAAAAGCACCATTACCGCAAATGGTGCTTGGTATTAACTCTTCATCTATAACAACACGATTTTTCTCAGCGGTGAGAAGATATTAAAAACTAAACCCATCATAAACAGCGTAATAACAATCGTTGCACCACTAGGCAAATCATACTTTGCAGAAGCTGCTATCCCCAACAAAATACCAATAGTTCCGATACCTAAACTGGCGGTTAAAAAACGTCTACCTTTAAGGCTCGCAGCGCATAAAGCGGGAATCACCAATAAAGCAAACTCTAGGTAAATCCCCGTCAGTTTGACGGTGATCGGCATCAAAATAGCGAAGATGAGATAAAAACCGCTACCACGCATAAATTCGGGCTTTGTACGTACTAGCAACAACATCGCACCAGTGATTACCGTCAACGGCCAAACATCTTGCCATGTCGACCACAGTAGCTGACCATTCAAAATCCCTTGAATGAAATCAGCACCATGTGGGTCTTTGCTAACAAGTAACACCGCCAAAGAGGCAGATACCACAAACAAGCTGCCAATCATCGGCTCAAGATGCGGATGATTTCGCTTTTCTAATGCAGCAATCAATCCGCATAACAATAACGACATTATCCAAGGGCCAAGCATTGCACCAAACCAAGATTCCGATAACCAAGGAATTCTCACGTACAAAGTAGATGAGTTTAGCCAATAATGACTAAGCGCCGCCCCCAATGCTGCGACTTGAGCCACCGCAAGGTCGATGAAAATGATCTGCCGCTGCAATACTTGCTGGCCAAGTACGACGTTACCAATTAGCGCAATCACGCCGCACAAAATAGCCGGCGCTAACCATGTGTATTCAGTCATGATCAAAACTTCACAGCGCTAGGAGAAACAAACACATCGAGTAACTCGGCAATCACTTCATCGTACAGCTCATCTAAGTTCTGCTCTTTTGACACCGTCAAAGGCAATTGGACGACAGGTTTGTTTGTTCGTTGTTGCAACCACATTGCGGGGCGTTGATCTTGGTGAGACGAATACACAATCGCATCAAACGAACTTGCGTCCAACTTTGTCAGTGATTGCAGATGCGAGGTCGTCGGCGATACCCCTGGTTTGGGCTCAAGATCCGCAACTTGAACCATGCCCAGCCAATCGAACAAATATCGGTAAGTGGAATGATAGCCCACAACTTGCTTACCATTTAACGGCTTAGCTTTTGCTTCCCATTCGTTGAGTTTTTTTTGCCAATGCGCACGAAACTTCATCCCATTGAGCTGGTAGGTTGGCGCATTTTCAGGATCAACCGCTTGCAAACGCTGAGTCACAACGCGCGAAAGCGTAATCATGTCATTCGCCGCAAACTGCACGTGCGGATTACCATGCGCATGAATGTCACCCATACTGCGATCCACATGTTGATGTGTATCCAGCATACGTACAAAACTGGCAGCGTAAATCATGCTTTTTGCCCCATTTTGCACCGCAGCATTTGAGCTTCGTGCCTGTAGCATAGGCAACCACCCTACTTCTAGCTCTGCTCCAGAACACATAGCCAAATCGGCTTGACGCATTTTCGCAATCAACGAAGGGCGAGCTTGCACGTAATGTGGATCTTGTTTATCGGTAGTAGCAGAATAGATATTTGCTTCTGGAGCGTGGCGTTGCAATAAAGCTTTCCATTCCGGCTCACAAACAAAAATATCCAAAGCCCATGTTGGAGAAGAAACAATGGCAGCAATCGCTGCCATTGTGCCTAAACCTTTAGAGATAAAGGTTAATGACTTAGAACGCATGAGCACCGTGCGCCCCAAAAGTCATGACGTATTGCAATGTAAAGACGTTCTCTTTTTCTTTGTCTTGGTTTTCTGCACGCGTGTACTGCGCACGAACAGTACCAAAGTGCGAAGAATCCCACGCAATCATCGCATCGACTTCTTTATCATTTAGCGCAGTGAAATGCATGTGGTCACCATGAGCATGACCATCGTAGCTTTCCGCTTCGCCGTAACGAACGCCAGCAGACCAGCTAGGGTTAAATCGGTATACACCCGAAACGTAATATGCTGTTAAGTTATCAGGGGATTCAGCTTCATCTTTAAATTTGCTGTCGACCACACCATCCAACAACATGTACTCGGCAGAAAACGTAAAGTTGCGGTACTTGTAGTTACCATCCGGGGCCCATTTCCAAACAAAATCAGCACCATAAAGATTCGCACCAGTAATCGTAGCAGCGTGGCTATGTTCATGGTCATGACCGGTATCAGCATGATGATCATGGTCAGCAAATTCTTCCACCTTGCCGTTCTTGTTTCGCAGGTAACTCAAGCCAAATTGCCAACTAGAAGAATCTGAAATGTCGCTACCTAGTTTTAATGTTGAGGTAAATACACCAACGTCAGAACCCTCATCCACTGCCGACATCTTGCTGCCACTTAGCGCCTCAACACCAAATTTCACAAACAGATCTGTCGGAAGAACAAGGCTCGCTCTCACGCCATCATCATAGTAATGCGAACCAAGAAACGTTCGGTACGCTAATGGACGCTCAACAAAACTATCGGTATGCATGTGTTGGTTGTTCAAGTAACCAAAATCGGAAAGAAAACGCCCCGCTCGGACATTAAAGCCGTAAGGCAAAGCCAAGGTTTCGATAAACGCTTCTTCCAACATCAGTTCGGTGTCGTCAGCATGGCTTTCCAGCACTGTCGTCAAAGCGCCATGGAATTTGTCGTCAATGTTTGCAGACAAACTAAGCTCGGTATGACCCAAGCCAAACCCTTCTTCTCGCTCTGAGTTATGACGCTGTCCATCTTGGTAATATCCGTCCAAAACAACACCAATTTGTGGATTCGACAACGTATCGGCAAAAACAGGGGATGCAAAAATGCTACCGATGACTAGAGAAACCAATTTTTTATTCACTACTTTTTCCTTATTGTTATGTTATAACATATGATTTTTAAGTTGTTATAATATAACAATTATCATTACACAAGGAATAATTGAAAATAGAACCCATTTGTATTCAGAAAACCGTTGAACATTGCTTAACCAACCATTGCATCAAATTACGTTTTTAAACGTATAATTGGAGCAAGAACCGACAAAATAAGTAACGGTATTTCAGTATGTTGAATATGGATTTTTCTCAAAGGGTCGTCATCGAAACAGGCAGCCAAAATTGGGTTGCTAGCCCCTCTCAAGGAGTGTGGCGTAAGCCATTGGAGCGAGAGGCAAAAGAATCTGGTCACGTAACCAGTGTAGTGAAGTACGAAGCAGGATCGCGTTTTTCTCCTCACCTTCACCCTTACGGAGAAGAAATTTTTGTGCTCGATGGTGTCTTCTCTGACGAAAATGGCGACTATCCCGCAGGTTCTTATCTTCGTAACCCACCCGGCAGTCTGCACGCGCCGTTTAGCGAGAAAGGTTGTGTCATTTTGGTCAAGCTCAATCAATTTGATCCGAACGATCTTAAAACTGTTCGAATCAATACTCGAGAAACAGAATGGTTGCCTGGCATTGGCGGACTACAAGTGATGCCTTTACATGATTTTAAGCACGAGCACGTTGCGTTGGTGAAGTGGCCCAAAGGCGAAAAGTTTCAACCTCACAAACACTTTGGTGGAGAAGAAATTTTTGTGTTGTCTGGCGAGTTTAGGGATGAGCTAGGTATATACCCAACACATACTTGGTTGCGATCACCCCACATGAGTGAGCACTTCCCTTTTGTAGAGGAAGAAACGGTAATTTGGGTGAAAACAGGACATTTGCCGCTCAGAAGTTGATCGTTCCTAAATACACATATGGGGAGTAGTCTGTCACAACATGTCTCCCCAAAGATTTAAAGTGAATCAAAAGATATGATAAATGCCCAGTTGAAGTAATATCTATCTTTAAGAATATTTTGAACTCAACCAAAATATATTAACGTACAACGCTTATCCACAATACTAACACTCCTCACCTTCTAAAACTTGGTGTGTACTATTTTCCTATTTCAACACTACTGACATTCCTGCTACATTGGGAGAACAATAACTCACAAAGGAATGACAGATGAGCAGTGGTCAAAGAGATATTACCCTTCGTTTTTTAGCTGAACCTGGTGACGTTAATTTTGGCGGAAAGGTTCACGGCGGCGCTGTAATGAAATGGATCGACTTAGCCGCTTATGCATGCAGTGCCGCTTGGAGTGGAAAATACTGCATTACTGCCTACGCGGGTGGGATTCGTTTTGTTGCGCCTATTCATGTTGGCAACCTTGTGGAAGTTAGCGCGAAAGTCATTTACACCGGTCGAAGCTCAATGCACATCGCCATTGATGTTCAAGCTAGCGATCCAAAACAGATGAAGAATCGTTTAACTACGCACTGTATCGTGATTATGGTAGCCGTAGATGAAAGCGGTAAACCTACTGACGTACCGAAGTGGATTCCTGAATCTGATGAAGACAAGGCTCTAGAGCAATCGGCTATTCGCTTAATGAATATGCGTAAAGAAATTGGCGAAGAGATGGAAGCGCACGTTAAATATCTTAAGTAATTTTCCTGCTTAGAAAGCCCCGATCTACCCCTATTTCCAACTCAGAGTGTGAAGCAACATCATGCTTCGGCCATTTGCTTCACACTCGTGACACATTGTCATAATTCCGTCACCTTGTTTTGCTTAAATCCACCCAGTATTTTGGAGCTATATAGAGTTTGGATCTTGAGACTAAAGCAAACAACCTTAAGTGAAGAGACGTTGACCAATTTGAAAGCGGTCGAATATCAATGGGTAAGAACCATGTACGTCGAGGGTTATAACGAATCGGAAATTAACCACTATATTCAGACCTGTTTCGGCAGCGATACCACTTTTGCCAACCTGTTTCGTCGCGTAGCGCTACAACAAGAGAGCTTGTATACACTGCTACAATACGTTGGCTGCGCGCCATCTAGCCGCGAGTTTTAAGTACCTCGGCATTTCCCGTCTTCACCTCGTTAAAACTGACGTCCTTACTTGTAAATACGTCCACGACACCGCACATTAGTAAGACCTAAATCTCATACTTTCCTACCATCACAGGTATTTATGTGAAGTGATTCGCAGGGCACCTCGGCGTCCCTGTGTAATCCATTGCAAAGCCGCTACTCTTTGTGTGTTTATTAAGCATAAAAAAACCTGAGTCAAGACTCAGGTTATGGTTACAAAAACTGTTAGTGATTGAATCGTAAGGAACTAAGCTAACAGCCAGCTATGCGTAACGCCAATAGAAGCAGGATATTACTGATCGGCGGCCAAACCAAAAGTGTAATATCGATGCTAAATATAAGGGCGACCATATGGTCGCCCTTTTCTAGTTATTCTTGTCAATCTCAGACCACTTGAGATTATCCTTTCACACCACCAGCGGTTAGACCACCAACCAACCAGCGTTGAGCAAGTAAGAATACTGCAGTGATTGGCACTGCTGATAGAACTGCAGCAGCAGCAAAGTCACCCCACAAGTAGTTTTGTGGATATAGGTATTGCTGCATACCTACTGCAAGTGTGTACGAGTCTACATCAGAAAGTAGTAGTGATGCTACAGGAACTTCACCAATTACCATGATGAACGACAAGATGAATACTACCGCTAGAATTGGCACTGACAGTGGCAGTAATACCAAACGGAATGCTTGCCATGGTGTTGCGCCATCAAGAGCAGCCGCTTCTTCTAAAGACGAGTCAATACTTTCGAAGTAGCCTTTAATCGTCCATACGTGCAGTGCGATACCACCTAAGTAAGCGAAGATCAGACCGCCGTGCGTATTCAAACCAAGGAAAGGAATGTACTGACCAAGTTTGTCGAACAACGCGTATAGAGCAACCAATGCCAATACCGCTGGGAACATTTGGAAGATCATCATCGCTTTGAGGATGGTGTTCTTACCTTTGAACTTCATACGCGCAAACGCGTAAGCCGATGTTGTAGACAGCGCCACAATCAAGATTGCAGAGATGCCACCAACTTTTACCGAGTTCCACAACCACGTCATTACTGGGAATGGAGGTGGTGTTACGGTGCCATCTGCGTTCGTAATTGAGAAACCAAGCGCTAACTTCCAGTGGTCAAGCGTTGGGTTGTCTGGGATCAAGCTACCCGTTGCGAAGTTACCTTCACGGAACGAAATCGCGATGATCATCAATAATGGGAAAATAATCAGTGCTAAGAATGCCCACATAGCAATATGAGTAGCCCAAACACGATACTTTAATGACTTACCTTGTACCATTGCCATTGTAATCTCTCCTTAGTCTTGAGCTACTTTAGTTACACGTAGGTTGATAAGTGCCAACGCGCCAACCAATAGGAAGATAAGTGTTGCTACTGCACTTGCTAGACCGAAGTCTTGACCGCCTGCACCTTCGAATGCGATTCGGTAGGTGTAGCTTACCAATAGGTCTGTGTAACCCGCAGGTTCTGATGTACCAATCATGTTTGGACCACCACCTGTCAACAACTGGATAAGTACGAAGTTGTTGAAGTTAAAAGCAAAGCTTGCAATCAATAGCGGAGTCAGCGGTTTCAGCATCATCGGCATTGTGATACGCGTGAAGTTGGTGATGAAGTTCGCACCATCGATAGCCGATGCTTCATAAAGATCATCCGGAATCGCTTTTAGCAGACCCATACATAGAATCATCATGTAAGGGAAGCCTAGCCACGTGTTCACAATCAGGATCATGGTTTTTGCCATGAATGGGTCAGAGAACCATGCCGGGCTGATACCAAACAAACCTTCCAGAAGCATGTTGATCTCACCAAAGCTCTGGTTGAACAAACCTTTAAAGATCAGGATAGAAATAAACGCCGGTACCGCATAAGGCAGAATCAGTAGTAGTCGGTAGATTGAACGACCTTTCAACGCTTCCCACTGAACAACACTTGCTAACACTAAGCCGATAACCAATGTGCAGACTACGGTTAGCGCAGAGAAAACAATAGTCCAGATAAAGATGCTGATGAATGGTTCTTTGATGCCATCATCTTTCCACACACGTTCAAAGTTGTGCGTACCGATGTTCACCACGAAACCTGGAGACACTGTGCTGCCAACAAACTGACCGTTTTCATCCACTGGCTGGTAGTAACCCACTTCCATATTTGGACGCAGTGTTTCTTGGGTACGGTTGTTGTAAAGGGTTTCGCCGTCTTCTTGTAACGTGTAGAGCGGAACCACTGCTGCGAACTTACGCAAGCCGCTCATACGGATATCGTCACCGTTCGGAAGATGCAGGTCAACGCTACTTAGCGCAGTGCGGTTCTTCACGATGGTTTTGATTGGCTCTTTATCGCCTGCCGCCTCTGTAATAGGCGCTAGGTCTAAGTCTGTCTCTGAGAAGCCTTGAAGTTGGAAAACAGGAGTTGCTAGTAGCTCGCCATCTTTCTCAACCACAATTTGGTGGCCCTGCTCGGTGTTGTACAAAGTGAATGGATAGCTATCACCACTTTGGTAAGTTCTGTCTAACAGGACGCTCTGAGCACGATCAAATGAGAGTTGGTTTTTCGCGCTGTAGTTAGTAAACGCCAAACCGATGGTATATGCCAAAGGGAAAAGGATGAACAAAATCATCCCTGCAATACCAGGGTAAATGTAACGGTGTGCGTACGTCTTTTTACTACCGAAAATGAACAACGCTAAAGCGGTAAGAATGATCGTAAGTAGTGCAAACGCAATCTCACCGCGAGAATACATTAGGATTGTTGCGTAGCCATTGAGAATGCCGACTGTGCCTAAAAGTGACCATTTGATGAACACTTTTTTGCTGCTCGGAAGGCTGGCTTCTGGTGCTGTCATAGCATTTGTACCTTGAACTGACTGCATAGGGAACCTGCTAGCGAATATAGAATAAATATAGAAAAGTAAGGAGGAGTTGCCCCCTCCTTAAAAAAGTATTACTGAATTATTTAGTCATTTGTTTTTCTGCATCTGCAAGTGCTGCATCTACAGTTTGACGACCGTCAACAACGTTGATGATTGCGTTCTTAGCCGCACCCCAGAATGCGTTCATTTGAGGAATGTTTGGCATGATTTCGCCGTTCATCGCATTGTCCATTGTCGCAGCGATACGAGTATCTGAATCTAGCTCACGTTGGAACGAGTTAAGCGCTACTGCACCTAGAGGCTTGTCGTTGTTAACCATACGTAGGCCATCATTTGTTAGTAGGTAGTTCTCTAGGAATTCAACCGCTAGGTCTTTGTTTGGAGACGCAGTGCTGATACCAGCAGTTAGTACACCAACGAATGGCTTAGAAGACTGACCTTGGAACTTAGGTAGTGTTGTTACGCCGTAGTTGATGCCAGACTTCTCGATGTTGCCCCAAGACCATGGACCGTTGATAGTCATCGCAGCTTTACCTTGGTTGAATGCAGACTCAGAAACTGAGTAGTCCATATCCGCAGAGATAACGCCTTTGTCTACCAAGCCTTTCACGAAGTTCATCGCGTCTTTCACGCCTTCTTTCGCGATGCCTGCGTCTTTAACGTCGTAACCTTCAGAAGTGTATTTGAACGCGTAACCACCGTCAGCAGCCATTAGAGGCCAAGTGAAGTACGGTTCTTTTAGGTTCCACATGATTGCAGACTTGCCGTCTTTTTTAAGTTTTGCATCTAGCGCTGCAACTTCTTCCCAAGATTTTGGTGGGTTTGGAACTAGATCTTTGTTGTAGATCAGAGATAGAGACTCAACCGCAACAGGGTAGCCAATCAGTTTGCCGTCGTAACGTACTGCATCCCATGCAAAGTCAACGATGCCTTCTTGGATTGCTTTAGAAGGTTTGATTTCTGCTAGTAGGCCAGCTTCTGCGTAGCCACCGAAACGGTCGTGAGCCCAGAATACGATATCAGGGCCATCACCTGTTGCTGCTGTTTGAGGGAATTTATCTTGAAGGCCGTCTGGGTGAGCCACTGTTACTTTGATACCAGTGTCTTCTTCGAATTTCTTACCAACTTCAGCAAGGCCGTTGTAACCTTTGTCGCCGTTGATCCAGATAGTAAGTTGTCCTTCTTCGATGGCAGCATTAGCACCAAAAGAACCCAAAGCAACAAGAGTACCTAGTGCTACAGCGCTTAACTTTTTCATGTTCGTATCCTTTTTATATTTTTGATGTAGGGCTAGTCCATTGAGGTTCAGCCGTATTTCGACATATATCATCTGAAATAATCCAATATGTCTCATCCTCCTAATCCCTACGCCCTTACAATTATGACGTATTTTCGTGATCTAAATCGCCAAGGGTAAGAGACTCAAATCACAAAATGAATACTTCCTGTGATCGGTTTCAACTTTAGGCGGTGCAATAATGTGATTTCCGCCCAACTGCTTCATTACTCCTCCTTTTTTACTCCTCCCCATCTACTCCCCCTACAATTATTTCGATTAGGAGGATGTAGCAGTTAGCACAATCTTAGAAACTGCATTCATCCAAGAGTGGATGGTAAGAACCCTTTCCCAGCAGTGCCTATTAGCTAGGTAAAAAGATTTGCTGGTTTTGCATTGCCAGACGAGTGGAATGTCATTATTGGTGTTGTTTGTGGTAATTATTTCACGGGGGAGACAACACGAATAATGTGGGGGAGAGAAACTCGTACTTGGCTATGATGGGTAGCACTTCTATTTAGGACATTTCATTGAAGTGCTACCCTACTTTTCTTACCAACCGCAATAACTTACCGATTCCTACTGTTACTGCTCGCTAGATAATTCATATAATGATGAGCGGTGAATAATAAAAAAATTGATCGAGGACGAGCTACATGGCGAGTGTCACGTTAAAAAATGTTTGTAAAGCGTATGGCGACGTACTGATTTCTAAAAACGTAGACCTACAGATTGACGAAGGTGAATTTGTTGTTTTCGTAGGTCCATCTGGTTGTGGTAAATCTACCCTTCTACGTTGCATTGCCGGTCTTGAAGACATTACTTCAGGTGATTTGTATATTGGTGACCAGCGCATGAATGACGTCGAACCATCCAAACGTGGTGTTGGTATGGTTTTCCAGTCTTACGCTCTATACCCACACCTAAACCTATACGACAACATGTCATTTGGTCTGAAACTGGCTAAAGCAGACAAGGCAGAAATCGACAAACGTGTTGAACACGCAGCAGAAATCCTACAACTGGGTCACTTGCTTGAGCGTCAACCGAAAGCACTTTCAGGTGGTCAGCGTCAACGTGTGGCTATCGGCCGTACACTGGTATCGCAACCAAACGTATTCCTTCTAGATGAACCTTTGTCTAACCTAGATGCCGCGCTACGTGTAAACATGCGTGCGCAAATTACCAAACTACAACGTCAACTTGGCTGCACCATGATCTACGTTACACACGATCAGGTGGAAGCAATGACCATGGCGGATAAAATCGTCGTACTAGATGGTGGTTACGTCTCTCAAGTTGGTAAACCTCTTGAACTTTACCACTACCCACAGAACCGCTTTGTGGCTGGTTTCATCGGTTCTCCAAAAATGAACTTCATGAGCGTGTTCATCGATGAAGTAGAATCAGAACGCGTTAAAGTTCAGCTATCTAACGGCGTATCATTCTGGATTCCTGTAGATGGTACAACCGTTAACCGTGGCGACCGTATGTCTTTGGGTATTCGCCCAGAGCACCTACTTTCTGCAACCGAAGCTGACGCAACCATTCACGGTGAAGTGATGATCGTAGAGAAGCTTGGTAACGAAACTCAGGTTTACCTAAACCTAGAAGGCGCAGACGCGGATGTGATCTATCGTCAACCAGACACGCTAGCTGTCGACACGGGCGATAAATTGGAAATCGGTATTCCTGCTCACCGTTGTCACCTATTCCATAGTGATGGTCGTGCTTGTAAACGTCTATTTAAAGAAAATGGCGTAGATTTCGAATAAGTTATTCACCTATAGTTGTTATAAATCCCTCTCTCCTGAGAGGGATTTTTTGTATCAAAACCACATAAATGACCGACATCACTCGCTCACTGGACTCATCACTCATACTCCGCACCCAAGACTAAATCATTAACTTCCCTGTAAATAAGTCATCCGTTAGACCATCAAGAAATTAAACCTTAGTTTTTATCATCAAACTCGCTTCTTAATACTTTTCCTCATCCCTGCGTAGCAAGTACCAGCTTTTTCCTAAACAGCAAAACTTAGCCAAAGGTCTAAATTTCATTCTTATTTCCACTTACCTAAACAACACGAATTTTTAAACTTACCTTCGAATTTATGCGTTACAGAAATTCAGAAACATTCATAGAAATGTCTCTGCTCATCAATTAAAACGTTCGCGACACGGCTATTGGGCAATCACCCCAATGGCGGTAGCGTGCTAGAAGGGAAACTAGGTCATGAAACACAAAGGACTAATTCGTTCTTATGAGATGGAGTTCGCTTTTTTATATCGCCTCTCAGATCTTGCTGTCATTGTCACCTTTATGCTGCTCCTAGTATTGAAAGACACAAATACCTCGATGGATAAGGACTACGTCATCTTGTCCTTCGTCGGGGGGATTTCATTTTTGTTTATGGCGGAGAGCGGCAACCTATATCGCTCATGGCGGACAAGCTCATTTAGAGAGCAAATGTTCATTGTTTGCATGTCGTGGTTAATGACAAGCGCCCTACTTTTCATGGTGCTTTACTTTTCCGAAGTTTACCCTTTGTTTGACCGCAGTATCTTAGCGTTATGGGTTACTATTACGCCGGCATTACTGTTGGCGTGGCGAGTGACCTTTCGTACCGTTTTGGCCTATTTGCGAAAAATGGGCTTCAACACACGCACCGCTATCATCATCGGCCAGACCCCTCACGGCATTACCCTTGCCAACGAGATTCAAAACCACACCGAGCATGGTGTTCTATTTGACGGCTTCTATGACGAACGCTCTAGCGACAGATTGCCTAGCTCCGAATACCCAATCAAAGGCGCGGTAAACCAAGCGTTAGAACGGGCAAAACGAGGAGAAGTCGATTACGTATACATTGCGATGCCAATGCATGCTAAAGAGCGCATTGCTTCCATCCTGAACCAGTTCTCCGACACCACAGCGAACACCTATCTGATCCCGGATTTCTTTACTTACAACCTGCTCCATTCTCGCTGGGATCAAATTGGTCAAGTTCAAACTCTCAGCGTGTTCGATACGCCTTTTGCTGGCGTTTCATCCTGGATTAAACGCTTCGAAGACATTTTGTTCTCTAGCATTATCTTAGTGTTGATATCACCAATCCTGCTTGCTATCGCCATCGGTATTAAGTTGACGTCAAAAGGCCCTGTAATATTTAAGCAGCATCGTTATGGTTTGGATGGTCGAAAAATCGAAGTTTGGAAGTTCCGCTCGATGACGACGATGGATCAAGGGCCAAACATCAAACAAGCTACGAAAAACGACCCTCGTATTACTCCGTTTGGCGGTTTTCTACGTCGCACCTCATTAGACGAACTGCCGCAGTTTATCAACGTATTACAAGGCACTATGTCGATCGTTGGCCCTCGTCCTCATGCCGTTGCACACAACGAAGAATATCGTCAGATTGTCGCCCGCTACATGTTGCGCCACAAAGTCAAACCAGGCATTACAGGTTGGGCTCAAATCAACGGCTATCGCGGCGAAACCGACACACTCGATAAGATGGAAAAGCGCGTCGAGTTTGATTTGGATTACATCCATCATTGGTCGGTTTGGATGGACATCAAAATCATCTTCCTTACCGTGTTCAAAGGTTTTACTGGCTCAAATGCGTACTAAGGCGGCGATGATGAAAACAACAACTCCAGCACTTGCGCTTGCCCTTTGTTCAACAGCTACATTAGCAGAGCCAATGGCGTATCAAACTGAATCTGGCATTGAGTTTATCCCATTAGTCAAAGCCTTCTACGAAGGTGACGACAACATTAACAAAGCGGAAAAATCTCAAGATATAGAATCCGTAAACATTTGGGTACTAGAGCCTAGCTTGTTGGCACGTATCGAGCGCAATCAATATCGCGCAGATATTCAGTACAAGCTAAAAGCGGGCTTTTCTTCGGACGATAAGAATGATTACGATGACCATACCTTTCAGTTCACCAATTTTTTTGAATTCAATCATCGTCATCGTTTAGTCGTGGATTATCGTTTTCAGGCATTGCATGAAATCCGCGGTGAAGACATCACTGAAGGACAAGGTAACCTTCTCGATTCACCTATCGAGTTTTACCGTAATGATTTGAAAACCAACTACGTGTTTGGCTCTGCTGGTGCGAAAGGACGATTCGAATTTGGCTTAGGCTACAGCGATAAAACTTACCAAAATTATCGTAACGGTTTACCTGGCAAGCCCAACGCAAAAACTAAGTACAACGACTTCCGCGCCCCAAACGCCCACGTTGAGTTTTACCTTAGAGCGACTCCTAAAACCTATTGGTTAGTTGGGACAAAACAAGTCTTCACCGAGTACCTTAACAAAAACCCTCGCGCTGCATCAAAAGACAGCGACACCGGCTTTTACTACACCGGTGCTGAGTGGGAAATATCGGGGAAAACCCAAGGTATCGCAAGGCTTGGCTATCAAGTTAAAGACTTTGATAGTGAACAACGAGAAACCTTCAAAGGCTTTAGCTGGGATATCGGATTTGAATGGCTACCACAAGAGCAAACGTTGGTGACGGTCAAAACTACCCAAGCAGCCGTCAACCCTGACCAAGATGGTGACTACAACTTACAGACTCGTTATCGCCTAGATATCAAACACGATTGGAACAGCTATTTAGCCACTCGTTTAGGTGGCATTTATCAAGAAGATGATTACACCGGCATCACGAGAAACGACGAACGATATACCCTTTCCGCTGGCGTTGATTATCAAATTAGACGCTGGATTCAATTGAAAGCGGATTGGCAATATCAAGACAAAACATCCAATCGTTCAGGTTATAGCTACGACCAAAATGTCTGGACGTTAAGCGCGCAATTTTCGTTGTAACAAGGAATGTTAATGAATCCATTATTCAAGTTAATTGGCCTAGCTCTGCTACTTTTCAGTACTTTTGTTAGCGCGAATTCAAACGAACAAGATTACCTACTCGATACTGGTGACACTATTTCAGTGCAAGTTTACGGGGAGGAAGATCTTTCTATTAAAAACATCCTCATCACGTCAGATGGTTACTTTGATTACCCTTACCTAGGACGAATCAAAGCGATCAATAAAACGCCAAAACAGCTCAAGTACGAAATCGAAACGGGCTTAAAAGGTGACTATCTAATCAACCCGAAAGTCATGGTGACAATCAATTACTTCCGTTTGTTTTACGTCAATGGCGAAGTTCGTAAACCCGGAGGATTTGAGTATCGACCAGGACTGACAATAGAAAAAGCCATCGCACTAGCTGGCGGGCTCACCGATAGAGCTTCACGTAAAAGCATTAACTTAACCAAACACAAAACTGGCAAAACCGTAGAAGGCGTGAGTATGCAGCGCACGGTTGAACCAGGTGACATTGTCTTTATTGATCAGAGCTTCTTCTAGTGACAGGTAATCAAATGAACGGAACTCATCCCAACAATTTCCAGATGAACAAAGTGGAACTGATTCGTTTTGGCCATCACTTTAAAACACTGAAAAAAAACTGGCTTAGCATTGCTGCGTTCACGCTTATATTCTCATTGACGTGCACTTGGTACATCTACTCCAAAACATCTATTTACCAAGCAACAGCAACGTTATTGATTCAAGAAGAGCAAAAAAGTGCGCTGTCAATTGAAGAAGTGTATGGCGTAGATACGACCAAGAAAGAGTACTTTCAAACACAAATCGCTATTCTGAAATCCAACCACATTGCCGACAAAGTCATTAATGAACTGAATTTAACTCAACACCCTGAATTTACGAGCTCTGGTGGACTAAAACAAAAAATCGACGACATCAAAGCAGTCCCGTTAGTACAAGATTTATTGAATGTTTCTCCTAGCCCAAAAGAGACATCACAATACTCTGAATCTTACTATCAAGCACTTCAAGCCTTCAAAAGAAAGCTTGAAATTGAACCTGTTCGAAACACACAGTTAGTGCGAATTAGCTTTCGTTCTGCCGATCCAAAGTTAGCAACAAGAGTCGCGAACGCGGTTGGTCAGGCCTATATTGATGCCAACTTCGAAGCCAAGCTCGTAGTGACTCAAAATGCAGCAACATGGCTGACTAATAACTCTCAAAAACTCGAAGAGCGCTTAAAAAAATCAGAGCATGCTTTGCAAGAGTTTTTGCTCAAAGAAGGCCTGATTGATATCAACGGCATCGACGACATCTACGCCAACGAACTAGAAGAGCTTAACCGTAAACTCAATACCGCTGTCAATAAGCGCATCGAAGCGCAAACCTTGATCCAACTACTAAAAAGAAAATCTTCTCAAAATCTTGATAGCCTGCTGTCCATTGACGAGTTTGCCAATCAAGCTCAGATTCGTGATTTAAAACTTTCCGAAGCCCAAGCTGCGAAGAACGTTTCTGAACTGGCGCAACGTTATGGACCAAAACACGATCGAATGGTCCAAGCGAAAGCGCAACTCGCCTCTATTCAAGAGCGAACTCAGCAATTGATTCGCGAAATCTCTTTTAGTAAGCAACAAGACTTACTTGCAGCGAAAGCTCAAGAAGACATGTTGCGCGAAGAACTGGACAGAAAAAAATCAGATTTCCAATCATTGGGTTCGCAAAAGGCGCGCTATGAGCAATTGAAACGAGAAGTAGAGTCAAACAAAGATCTTTACGAAGCTTTCTTAAATCGAGAAAAAGAAACCAGCGCTACTAGCGATTACAAAAATGTGACCGCTCGCTTTACTGATAAAGCGATCATTCCACTGTTTCCTGTCGCGCCACAACGAATGAAACTGGTGCTTATCGCCACATTCTTCGGTTTTGCTATCGCTTGTGCATTGGTGATCATTTTAGAAACGTTGCGAGAAGTCATCCGCACTTCAAACGATGTTCAAGATAAGCTAGGCGTGACATGCTTGGGGGTTATCCCAATGGTGAAAAAACGTACCCTGCGAAAAAATGGGGTAAGTTATACCGCCTACTTAGATAAAGATGAAAAACTCTTTAGCGAAGCTTGTCGCTCTGTTCGAACGTCGTTGCTATTAAGGCTGACCAACACTAAGCAAAAGATCTTACCTTTTACTTCAGCGATTCCAGAGGAAGGCAAAACCTCCACCAGCATCAATATGGCGGTGTCCTTCTCGACTATGGAGAAAGTGTTGATTATCGACTGCGACTTGCGTCGTCCATCTTTAGCCAAACGATTCAATATTCCTGAGTCCCAGCCAGGTTTAACCAACATATTGACGATGGATACCGCAATAAAAGATTGTATCGTTCGCATCGATGACGCCAATTTAGATGTACTACCTGCTGGGCTGATTCCACCCAACCCACAAGAGTTGCTGGCATCCAATCGTTTCAAAAAACTACTGGACCATTTTCAAGATAAATACGATCGCATCATCATCGATACACCACCGCTGTTGTCGGTCAGTGATGCACTCATCTTAGGCCAATATGCGAACGGACTCATCACAGTGATTCGTTCCGAGTCCACCAAAGCATCACTGGTTAATGTCGCGCTATCTAAACAAATACAACACTCAATACCGTCTCTTGGCGTGCTTATCACTCAAGCAAAAGCTAAGGAAGGAGAGACTTTATATGTCCAGAAATACGCCTACTAATCCACATGCGTCTTGGTATCAGATATTAAAAAGCCAAGAACGCCCGGTGCTGATATATCAAATGGGTAAAGTCGGCTCGAGTGCGTTAGAAAAGTCGATTCCTAACTCGATTCATTTGCATGATCTTATGGCGATTGATGCGAACAAGCAGATCTCTCCAGTGAGAGCTAAGCTGCATCAACCAAACAAGCATTATGTAAAACGTCTGCTCAAGCGAAGCGTTATGAGCCACATGCTCAAACGTAAACAAGACGTGCGCATCATCTCATTGGTGAGAGAGCCGATTGGTAGAAATATCTCGATGTTCTTTCAATCGTTACCTTTCTGGATGGCAGAAAAATACCTAAATGACGACAGTGCAATTCGCTCTGAGCGTCCGCAATTGTTGCAAGAAGCTTTCGAAGAGCACATGAATCACCACTACCCTTTGGAGTGGTTTGATAATGAAATCAAAACGCTAACAGGGATCGACGTGTTCAATAAACCGTTCGATCATGAAGCTGGTTGCCAAACCTACCAACAAGGCAACTTTTCTCTGCTCGTAATTCGAAGTGACAAGCTGAAGCAATCACCAGCTACCGTTGGCGATTTTCTCGGCTATCCAGTTGATGTGGTCCACGACAACCAATCAAACAACAAATGGTACTCCTCGCTGATCAATGACTTCAAAAACAGCTATCAACCTAAACCCGAGTTTATTGAGGAAATGTTGTCATCCAAATTGACGACCCACTTTTTTACTTCAAGTGAAATTTCCGAACTCAAACAAAAGTATCAAATGGCGCACTGATGAAAACAAAAATTTTACACATCATCAACGACCTATCTCAAAATGGTGGGGCGCAAAAGTTCTTAGTGGACTTGGTGCTCGAGCATAATCCCGAGTATGAAATCAAGATCCTCGTGTTGTGTGCTGAGAACGACTATTTGGAACAACTCTCCGCACAGGGAATCCAATGCTTTAACTGGCAGACACTGTCTCTATCGGAAAAATGGTCACTACTACGCTGGCCAGATCTTGTTCACGGACACCTGTATCCGTCTATTTATCTAGCGCTGCTTGCGATCGGGAAAAAACGCATTCAAACAGAGCACTGCTCTTACAACCGACGCAGAGATTACCCTCTGTTTAAGTTCATCGAATATGTCCTCTATTGGGGTCACCACTATACCGTTAGCATCAGTGAAAAAGTTCAAGAAGAATTGGTGAAGTTCATGCCTCGGTACCAACACAAGTATCGAGTTGTACATAACGGCGTCGACTTAAATCGCTTCCCAATGGCGGCTAAACAAGCCCACGATATCAGCGAGAAAGCAACCATCAACATTGGTATGGTTGGCCGACTACATGAACACAAAGATCACGAAACGTTAATTCACGCCATCGCAAAACTGCCTGAGTGCTACCACTTACACCTTGCCGGAGATGGAGACAGAAAAGCCTCGCTTCAACGACTTGCTCAATCGTTAAACGTTTTACCTCGCGTGCATTTTCACGGAGTCGTATCCGATATCCCTCGTTTTCTCAGCGATATGGATATCTACGTGCAATCTTCCCACGTTGAAGGATTCGGGCTCGCCGCCGTAGAAGCGATGGCAGCAGGTTTGCCCGTACTAGCGTCCGATGTTCCGGGATTAGATGAGGTTACCGGCAGCTCAGAATATCTGTTCGAAGTCGGTGATAGCAATCGGCTTGCACAAAAGGTTGCAGAGCTTTGCGATGACGCGGCTCTTTACAATTCGGCAAGTCATTATTCCGTCAACCGAGCCAAACTCTACACCATCGACAAATTTCGAGAGGGCTATTATGGAATCTACCAACAGCTCTGTACCGATAAGTAATACCGTTCCACTCCTTGCAGCCATTACTCTGGCACTGTTTTTTGTCCCAGTGAAATTCGCTGTAGGTGGCGTGGCACTTGCGCCTTCCGATATCGCAAGTTTGCTTTCTGTTGGCTTAATCGCCTTGATCATTTTAGAAGGAAGATCAAAGCAACTGTTGCATCCATGTATCGGATTCTTGGTGCTGTTTACTGGATATGTATTTATCAATGGTTTGTTGAACAGAGTGCCTTTGGCCCCACTACTGATCGAAACCGTTCAGTGGCTAGCCATTCTTTGTCTACTGAGCTTACTTTACGCTTACGGTGCATTTGATGATGAGCGAGTGATGGTCTATTTCACCTACCTACTTTTTATCATCTGTGCTCTAGTCGCAGCATGGCACTTCGCCCAAGGCTATCAAAGCGGATTTAAATTACTCGGGGTCAGTAAATACGGATTTGGAGTGTTGTGCTCGCTACTCTATTTGTATCGCTACAAAATTCGCCTGTTCCCTTTTTTAATGCTAGTTGCATTTGCGCTACTCGTGTTATCTCAAGAACGAAAAGCTCTGCTGGGCTTTTGTTTGCTGTTTTTTCTCGACCAGATTTTTATTAAAAACTGGATGCGAAAAACCATCAGTGAAACCTATACATGGATGCTTCTCTTGGCGTTGGCATTTGTGGTTATTGGAACAGTCTCTACCACGCTCTACGTCGGTTTTGATGCTCTTGCCGATAAACTGGAGATCACTCAAGAAGACATTTTGTTTGCCAACCAAAGTGAAGCGCGATGGGTGTCCAACTTGCATCGTAAGCTGCTACTCGCAAACGGCATGGATATCTTAACGCAGCATCCTATTTTAGGCGTGGGCGCCAAAATGCTGCCCAACTTTATGATCGATTACTTCAACTACGATGAACTAGCGATTTACACCCACAACTTTGTGCTTGATACCGCCATCGAATACGGTTTGCTTGGCATTGCTTTTCTGTTTGGAGGCTACTTTCTTTTCATCAAATTTTGTTTTCGCAGTATTGATGACAACAGAAAAAGTCTTTTACTCGCGGTTTACGCCCTCATCATGGTGTTCTTCGTTGCCGTAAATACCACCATCATTTTGATACTTTTGTTGCCAGTTATGATCAGTCGAAAACGAACACCAGAACCTCAGACAGTCATCCATTCGCTGCCAGTCAATAAAAGTCACGAATTTTAATAATCAAGGATTTGATCAATGAAATACTCTATCGCTCGACAATTTGAAAAGAACCGAGAACTTCGGGCTGATAACTTCGTCTTGGTGTATCAAATGGGGAAAGTGGGCTCGTCATCTATCGAGCATACTTTGGAAGCGCGTAATATTCCGAGCTATCACATCCACACGTTTGACGATCATGAAGAATTTCACATGTACCACAACAAAAAGGATGTGAGTAAATTCTTCGATTTTAAAAATCGCGCGATGTACCGTTTGGTTCTGAATCAACGCAAGCGCATTTTGCAAAAGCGCGAGCAAATCAAGATCGTTACATTAATCCGTGACCCGATTGCGACGGTTTTCTCCCGTTTTTTCCAAGATTTGCATCTGCAATTTATCGAAGGCAAAAAGAACGATGCCATCCACCGCGATATGGAAGTGACCTACAAGCATCTCGAGCATTGCTTTGATAACTACATCAACCTGAACTACTTCGCAGATTGGTTCGATAACGAGCTAAAACGTAACTTCAGCATCGATGTCATGCGCCAAGAGATCGATAACACTCAACCATTTTTCACGTTCAACAATGACAAAGCCAGCGTCATTCTCATTAAGTGCGAGCAACTGAGTTCCCTCGACAAAGAGATTGGAGACTTCCTAAATGTCGACAACTTTGTTCTGAAAAACAGCAATGAAGCAAAGAACAAATGGTATTCCAACATCCACCAATACTTTAAACAGCATTACGATTTTTCTAAGTTGTTTTACATGTATGACTTACCGCTTTATCGCCATATTTACTCGCAGCAAGAACGAGAAGCTTTCAAAACCAAGTGGTTAAAAACTCCAGGGACAAAGTCAGCATGAAAAAAGTACTGCATATTACCGAAGCCTTTGGTGGCGGTGTTCAAACCGCACTGTACAGCTATGTACATTCATCTCGACATGAACCGTATGAACACTTTTTGCTTGCTAGAGCGCGTCACAATGATTTAACCAAAGACAGCAATCACGATGTTTTTGCTCAAACGAAATGGGTGGAAGGTGGGCTTCTGCAGTTTGTGCGAGACGCCAATCAAACCATCAATGACATAAAACCCAATATTGTGCACTTGCACTCTAGCAAAGCCGGGTTTTTAGGTCGATTTTTGAAACTCAACCACGCCCGCTTGGTGTATACCCCGCACTGCTATGCGTTTGAACGAGAAGATATTTCAGGCTTCGCTCGCCAACTATACAAAGCTTTAGAAAAGGTGATGCTCAACAAAATTGACGTGGTGGCAGGCTGCAGTCAGCGCGAATGTGATTTAGCCATTAGCATTGGAGCAAAACGAGCGGAACTGCTGAACAACTACGTTTCTTATCAAAGTGCGACGCGTGTCGGCCGAGACCATCAAGCTGCATTGAACATTGTTGTTTTAGGGCGTGTCGCACCACAGAAAGACCCTCAATTTTTACTTAACACACTCCGTTGCTTGAATCGATTTGCGCTCAATCGCCAATTAGACATTACTTGGATTGGAGGAGGAGACAAAGAGCTAGAGCAAGCGTTAAGAGCCGAGGGCGTACAAGTAACGGGTATGCTTCCTCGCGATGAAGTGGTTAAGAAACTGCAGGCCTCCGATCTCTATTTACATACCGCCGCATGGGAAGGTATGCCTTTAACGATTCTAGAAGCCGCGAAGCTGCACCTCCCTATGGTAATTCGTTCCATTGGTGCCACAAAAGATCTCAACTATCCTTTTTTGGCGCAAACACCGGAAGACATGGCAAAGCAAATGACACATTGCATCAATCACTATGATGACATTGATTTTCGCCAATACACCACCGAGTTGAATGAGACGTTCAGTGAAGAAAAACAACGCCTCGCTCTAAACAACATTTACAGTTAGAGAAATAGAATGTTTCAAGCCATTCAACAAAAACTGCTACTTATGCCGAGTGGCAAAAAGAACTTGCTGTCACTCGGCATGAAAACGGCAATCACGCGAGTTTTCAGTGCATTATTTGCCTTTTTGCTTACGCTCATCGTGTCGCGCACAACCGATGCATCCACTTCAGGTCAGTTTTTCTTCTTATTCAATCTCGTATCGCTCACAGCCATTATTTCTCAGCGAGGCTTTGACGTTGCTTTAGTCCGATTCAACGCTATCGCGTTTAGCAACGGAGATATTCAACAGCAAAGTGACAACTATTGGACGGCTTTAACTCGCAGTATCACATTTTGTTTCATGGCTGCCGTTACTCTATTTGTCGGCTTTTACCTGTTTCCAAATCAATTGAATCAAACCAACAGTCCAATAGTGGCGATTACGCTCGCGCTGATGTGTGTACCTTTCCTCGTATTAGGACAAACCAACAGCCGTGTTTTACAAGCAAGTAAAATGGTGGTGCCATCCCTATTCGCGCTTCAACTCGGCGTCAGGAGCACACTGCACTTACAAAACATCAACAGCCTAATGGCGGCATTGCTGCTGGCGAGTCTGATCGTCAGTATTGCTTCAACGACTAAATGGTTTAGCTCTGGTCAATATCAAAAGCCGACCCCGACAACAAATATCGAACTGGTCTCCTCTGCGAAGCAAGTGTGGATTGGCAGCATTTTCACCAATATCCTCCAATGGGGAAGCATTGTTATTGCTGGTTTTTTCATTTCCACCACGGAGCTAGGGCTGTTAGCAGCAGCGCAACGAACATCGCTACTGATTGGCTTTGTACTGATTACCATTAACTTCGTTGTTGCCCCAATGTTCGCCTCTCTTTTTAAAGAGGGAAAGCTGGATAAACTGCGAAATTTAAGTCGATGGGCTTGTCGTGCAAACATTGGCGCAGCTTTACTTCCTGTCTTGATTTGCACCCTATTTCCTGAATTCGTCATGCAGCTTTTTGGTGATGAATTTCTTGCGGCAGCTCCGCTGTTAGTTGTCCTTTCTTTAGGACAGATGGTCAATATCGCCACTGGCTCGGTAGGATTTTTATTGCTAATGAGCGGCCATGAGAGAACGATGAAATACATCACGATTTGTTCAGGCACTATTTCCATCGCTCTTTTGGTTTTTCTTAGCCAAAGCTACGGCGTTCTGGGGGCTGCATGGGCAATGGCGATCGGCATGGCGATCCAAAACCTTGCCGCGCTCTATTTTGTAAAACGCTATTTAGGCTTCTTTCCTGTGGGGTAACGATGACTTCGACGATCGCACGTTTAGGTTTTATTTCTATATCTCTACTGACCATCGGCCTTTCTTTGTGGAAGAGTTCAGAGCTAAATCATGCCGTTTATCTGAATATGGAGAACTATGTTGGAGGCTCAAGCACGCTGCATTTTACGTTTAGCATGTTGATTGGTTTTCTCGCTGTGTTTACCTTCCCTCGCTTTACCCACGCAACCAAAATGGATGCGTTCGGGATTCGACTGCTGTTTTGCTTACTACTGATCATCTCGGCGGAAGAATTTAGCCAGTTGTTTATTGAAAGCCGTTCATTCAGCTTTGACGATTTGAGTACCAACTGGATTGGTATGATCCTTGGGTATTTTGGTGCCAAAGCGATTACCCTCTTTCGAGCATCTCGCTCTCGTGCATAAACTCTCCGGCAGGTGACGCACCTGTTGTTAGGCAAACACCTTTGGGTTATTTGGGTATATAATCTTGCCAAATAACCCGGAGAAAAGAGAGCCTCATGTCATCTCATCCAACAAAAATTACCTTTTTCGAATTTCTCACGCCATTGATCACTTCTGGCCAAAAGACCATCACTATTCGTGACGAATCAGAAAGTCACTATGTACCAAACACAGAAGTAGAAGTGTTCACGTTGGAAACTGACCGTAAGGTTTGTGATATCAAAATCTTGTCTGTTGAGCCATTAAACTTTGATGAAATCAACGAGTTTCACGCAGAACAAGAAGCCATCGAGTTGCCAAAACTCAAACAGTTGATTCGAGAAATCTATCCGGATATCGATAAGCTATTTGTTATCGAATACGAATTGATCAAAAAGTAGACCACAAAAAACTAGACGACTGGTCTAATTCATCTTATAGTACCGCCCATGAACGCAAAAACAAATGACACACGCCAACACATTCTCGACGTCGGATACGAATTGATTGTTACCCGAGGGTTTACGAGTGTTGGACTTTCAGAGCTACTAAAAACGGCCGAAGTGCCAAAAGGCTCGTTTTATCATTACTTCAAATCTAAAGAACAGTTTGGTGAGGCAATGATTCAAGATTACTTCAACAAGTACTTTGAACAATTGACTGCCCGCTTCACTAATACCGAGCTCAATGGCTACCAACGCTTAATGAGCTACTTTGAAGAAATGGTAAAAGTAGAAGATGATGTCTGTAATGCAAACAAATGTTTGTTAGTGAAGCTAAGCGCCGAAGTGTCAGATTTATCGGAGCCTATGCGTATCGCACTGCGTCGAGGCGCTGATAAGACCATTCAAGCTATGGCTGAGTGTATTGATGTCGGTATTCAAGATGGTTCTATTCCAAACGGTGATAGCGCATTGTTGGCCAGACAGATTTATTATCTTTGGAATGGCGCAAGCTTACTGAACAAACTGTATCAAGATCAGGAAGCGCTCACGCAAAGCCTGACCTATACTCAACATCTACTGCAAAACACGCGTACTTGCCCATAACAAGTAACGTTAAAGTAAGATGAATACCCTACACGTGTTTCATTTGGGCTATTAACCTTTTGGAACACACTAAATCTTCCCGCTCTAAGAGCGGGATATTTTGGAACGAACACTAGACGACCGGTCTAATCTATAAGTGAGGTAAACATGACTAACGCAACCAATCGTAGAATCGTCCTAGCATCACGCCCACATGGTGCTCCTACAACTGAAAACTTTCGCCTAGAAGAAGTAGCAAAACCTGTTCCACAGGCAGGAGAAATGCTGCTGAGAACGGTTTACCTCTCGCTAGATCCATACATGCGCGGTCGCATGAGCGACGCAGAATCTTATGCAGAACCAGTAGCGCTAGACGATGTGATGATTGGCGGCACCGTTTGTCAGGTAGAAACATCAAACCACCCGGACTATGAGGCGGGTGAATGGGTACTTGCGTACACCGTGGGTTGGCAAGACTACGCAATTTCTACCGGAGAGATGGTGATTAAATTGGGTAAAGAGCCACAAAACCCATCATACGCTCTGGGTGTTGCAGGCATGCCTGGCTTTACCGCATACATGGGTTTGTTGGATATTGGCCAGCCAAAACCAGGTGAAACCATTGTAGTTGCTGCGGCAACAGGCCCTGTCGGCGCGACAGTTGGTCAAATCGGTAAAATCAAAGGCTGCCGCGTAGTTGGTATCGCCGGTGGTGAAGAAAAATGTCGCTACGCAAAAGAGGTTTTAGGCTTTGATGAGTGTATCGATCACAAAGCAGATGATTTCGCACAGCAATTGAAAGAGGCATGCTACAACGGCATCGATGTTTACTTTGAAAACGTAGGCGGCAAAGTATTCGAAGCTGTCATGCCACTTCTCAATACCAGTGCACGTATCCCTTTATGTGGATTGATTTCTCAATACAACGCAACAGAATTGCCTGAAGGCACAGACCATCTACCTCTGCTAATGGGTAAGCTACTGACGAAACGAATCAAGGTACAAGGCTTTATCATTTTTGATGACTACGGTCACCGTTACGGTGAGTTCGCTCAAGATATCAATCAGTGGTTGGCTGAAGGAAAGATCCAATACCGCGAACATCTAGTAGAAGGTCTAGACAATGCGCCAGAGGCATTTATCGGTCTGCTAGAAGGCAAGAACTTTGGCAAGCTTGTTGTAAAAATCAACGACCCACTATAACAACCCGCAATAAGGAAGGGATAACAAATGATAAAACTTCATCATCTGAATCAGTCACGCTCTAAGCGTATTATCTGGTTACTTGAAGAGCTCAACGTGGATTACGAAATCGTGCCTTACGTTCGTGACAAAGTGACTTTCATGGCACCGCCAGAACTAAAGAGCGTTCATCCACTTGGTAAGTCGCCACTCCTTGAAGACGATGGTGAGTTTATTATTGAATCAGGAGCCATGACTGAATACTTGATTGAAAAGTACAGTGATGGAGCACTTGCCCCTAAGCGTGGTACAAAAGCGCATACTGAATATTTACAATGGATGCACTTTGCAGAAAGCTCCGCTATTTTGCCGATGCTATTGAAAATATTCATCAGTAAAGAGCCGAACTCGATGCAGTTTTTGCCTGCATACGCCGACAAAGAAGCAATGAATGTATTGAGCTACTTCGAACAAGCGTTAGAAGGAAAAACCTACCTCGTAGAAGAGCGATTGACGGGTGCAGACATCATGATGTCTTTCATCGTTGAGTTAGTACAGATGTTTGGCCTAGCAGAACAATTCCCGAATATGGTTCGTTACGGTAAACAACTTGCGACGCACCCTGCTTTCGAGAAAGCCGAACAAATTGAAGTGAACTACGCTTAATTTAATCGTCCCTTTGAGGCTTGGATTGAAGACAAATAACGTTGTCTCAATCACATCAAAGGGACGTTTTTTATCGAAATAGAGCGCAAGTATTCATTTATAAATTCAATCATTCATACCTCTTCTATCCCTATCTATTATTCTTGATTGTTGCTAATAAATCCTAAGATAAATCAACAACTAAAATGTAGTCCAATTCTGATTTCCATGACTTTTCGGTCATAGTCACCACCTATTGAATTGATAAGCATTATCAGCTTTCACCTCATGACTTTCCGTAATAATCTTCCTTTCAGATTCTAAGGTTTTGATGAATCCCTGGAGGGAAATAAGAATGACAAACAAAAAGCTAACGACTGCGGCAGGTTGCCCAGTTGCTCATAACCAAAACGTGATGACAGCAGGCCCACGTGGCCCTCAACTCCTACAAGATGTCTGGTTTCTAGAAAAGCTAGCGCACTTTGATCGTGAAGTGATCCCTGAGCGTCGTATGCACGCAAAAGGTTCTGGTGCCTACGGCACATTCACCGTGACTCACGACATTACAAAATACACTCGTGCAAAAATTTTCTCTGAGGTTGGTAAAAAGACCGAGCTATTTGCTCGCTTTACGACCGTTGCGGGTGAGCGCGGCGCAGCGGATGCAGAACGAGACATCCGTGGTTTTGCCCTAAAGTTTTACACCGAAGAAGGCAACTGGGATTTAGTCGGCAACAACACGCCAGTCTTCTTCTTACGTGACCCGTTGAAGTTCCCTGACCTCAACCACGCGGTGAAACGCGATCCACGCACCAACATGCGCAGCTCGACGAACAACTGGGATTTTTGGACTTCACTCCCAGAAGCGTTCCATCAAGTAACCATCGTCATGAGTGACCGCGGTATTCCTGCGTCTTACCGTCACATGCACGGCTTCGGTAGCCATACATTCAGCTTTATCAACGCTGAAAATGAACGCTACTGGGTGAAGTTCCACTTCAAAACTCAGCAAGGTATTAAGAACATCAGCGATGAGGAAGCACAACTGCTGGCGGGCAGAGATCGTGAAAGCCATCACCGCGATTTGTATGAGTCGATTGAGCGTCAGGATTTCCCGAAATGGAAAATGTACGTACAGATCATGCCAGAATTAGAAGCCGACGAAGTTAACTTCAACCCATTCGACCTAACAAGAGTATGGTCTCAAAAAGATTATCCACTTATCCCTGTAGGTGAGTTTGAGCTGAACCGTAACCCAGAAAACTTCTATGCAGAAGTTGAGCAATCCGCGTTTAACCCGGCAGCTATCGTTCCTGGAATTGGTTTCTCGCCAGACAAAATGCTGCAAGGCCGTTTGTTTGCATACGGAGATGCACAGCGTTACCGCCTAGGTGTAAACCATCACCAAATTCCAGTTAACGCCCCTCGTTGTCCGGTACACAGCTACCATCGTGACGGCGCAATGCGAGTTGACGGTAACTTCGGTTCAACACTGGGTTACGAGCCAAACTACAAACAAGAGTGGGCAGAGCAGCCTGATTATTCAGAGCCACCATTGCGAATTAGCGGCCATGCTGACCATTACGACCATCGTGTTGATGAGGATTACTTTAGCCAAGCAGGTGACCTGTTCAGACTAATGAACGAAGAGCAACGCCAAGCGCTGTTTGATAACACCGCACGAGCGATGGATGATGTGCCAGACTTCATTAAAGAACGTCACGTAAACCACGCTTACCAAGCGGACGAAGCTTACGGCAAAGGCTTAGAACTGGCGTTAGGTTTAGCGAAATAACCCACAGCAAATATTCCATAGTAAATAAAAAGGGAGGCGCACGTTGCGCCTCCCAGTTAAGAGAATTCGATATGATCAATTTAGACTTTTTCAAACTCTTCGATACCAAAGAGTTCTTCATCTACTACTGATTTTTGGCTACAGCCTTAATCAGTACTGACGTATCCATACGGCCAAGCCCTTCACGTTGAAGGCCTGCGTACTGCTCGTCGACCATCTTAGTCAATGGAAGCTCAAGCCCAACACGCTCAGCTTCTTCCAAACAAAAGCCAAGGTCTTTGCGCATCCAATCAATCGCGAAGCCAAAATCAAACTTGTCTTGCGCCATGGTCGTGGCACGGTTTTCCATTTGCCATGAACCAGCAGCGCCGTGTTTCAGCGTCTCGACAACCTGTTCAATGTCTAAGCCAGATTTTTGCGCAAGCAAAAGTGCTTCACTCAAGCCCTGCAAAATACCACCGATACAGATTTGGTTTACCATTTTACAACGCTGTCCCTGACCATTTTCGCCCAGCAGAGTGATTTGTTTCGCGTACACATCCATCACAGGCGCAACATGGTCAAAGACACTCAGTTCACCACCACACATGATGGTCAACACGCCATTTTCTGCGCCCGCTTGACCGCCCGAGACTGGCGCATCGATAAAGTGATTGCCCACCTTTTTACACGCATCCGCCAGTTCCACAGCAAGTTCTGCCGAGGTTGTTGTGTGATCAACCAAAACCGCGCCCGCTTTGAGACCAACTAACAAGCCTTCTTCACCATACACAACGCTGCGTACGTCGTTATCATTACCAACACAAGTAAATACGATATCGCAACCTTCTGCCGCTTCTCGCGGTGTCTCGCACGCAATGCCATTGTATTCTGCAGCCCATTTATCAGCTTTGGCTTTGGTGCGGTTGTATACTTTGGTTTCATACCCCGCTTTGCTCAAATAGCCCGCCATTGGGTAGCCCATGACACCCAAACCAATAAATGCTACTCGTTGTTTTTCCATTGCACGCTTCCCTTAGTTCACCTGACTGAAATGTTTTGTAACATGCTACTAAAGAATTGAAAACATTACTCGTAATTTGTCCTTCACTCGCGGCACAAATAAAAGCGAACCACGATGTTGGAGTAAAAACCGAAGCTGTCAGAGGGTTATTAAGGAAAAATTTCTCAGAAGTTAAGTGCTAAGACACTCTACGTGCTTGCAACAAAGCCGCGGCGTTCAACATGGCATCCTTGGTCGTGACATCCAACACTTTTATTTTTCGAAAACGTTCCGGTTCTTTGATCGCGACATCATGAGCAAAGATCACAAACTTCGCTTTCTCGATGTCTTTCTCGGTAATTCGGTTGATGACGCCATTCGCCCCTTGGGTTTCGACTTTAATCTTAATGCCGAGTGCACAAGCCGCTTTTTCCAATGACTTCGCCGCTAAGAACGTATGTGCCACTCCTGATGGGCAAGATGTAACCGCCAAAACATCCGCCTCACCTTCGCCTTGAACAGAACCATATACTTGAGAATGACCTGTGTAACTCTCATCTTCGGTGACGGTTTTCTTTAGTGCAATCACGATCAATGCCGTGGTAACTGAGCCCGCAATCGTGCCGATGATGTAACCAATTTTTCCATCCACAACAGGGAGAACAATCCAACCGCCCCACGGTGCATGGTTCATTACGTGGAACATAAAGCCGATCACGTTACCGACGATGCCACCCGCAACAATAGCGGGTAACACTCGTGCTGGGTCGCCAGCGGCAAAAGGAATCGCACCTTCGCTAATACCGATCATCCCCATAATACCTGCGGCTTTCCCCGCTTCGCGTTCATCTCGCTTGAATTTACTCGGCGCCAAAAACGTGGCTAGTGCCATACCCAATGGCGGCGTACAAATCGCAATACCGACCCCGCCCATCAACCATGGTTGCGTGTTCACTTGGGTTTGAGCAAACAACGTCGCCACTTTGTTGATTGGGCCGCCCATATCAAACGCGGTCATTGCCCCAAGCACAGTTCCGAGCATTACTTTGCCTGAGCCCGCCATGCCCGTCAGCACTTCGTTCATGGTGGTCATTGCGCTGGCAATCGGAGCACCTATCACCCACATCACCGCGCCACAAGTAACAAACGTCCCCACTAGCGGATAAATAAAAATCGAGCCAAGCGAACTCATGCTGTCTGGTAGCTGAATTTTCTTTAATAGCCAAACGACAAAGCCAGCAAAAAAGCCGACCACAATCGCACCTAAAAAACCCGTATTGTAATGACTGACCGCAATCCAAGATCCAATCATACCCGGTGCAAGGCCCGGCTTGTCGGCAATGGAATAAGCAATGTAACCACCAAGCACGGCAGTAAACAATGTCAGGCCAGCAATCCCCATTTGGGCAATATCGGCCAAAATGCCCTTTTGTGGTACACCACCGTGACCAGAGATCATCACCGACAACGACAACAACACACCGCCCGCAACGATAAACGGGATCATGTGGGATGTGCCAAACAGCAAGTGCTCTTTAATGCGGCCAAGTTTTTGCGCCCAAGGGCTCAGGGGTTCTGATGTAAATTCTAAAGAAGTTGGGAGAAATTCATTGGATTGGGTTTGAATATCAGTCAGCATCTCAAGCGCTTCTTCTCGCGATTGAGCCTGTTTGAGCTTTTCAACAAAGCCGTCTTCGATAATTTTGGTGGAAATTTGTGCCAAT
The DNA here is from genome assembly GCF_028823755.1 of Vibrio sp. VP6. Taxonomy (NCBI): domain Bacteria; kingdom Pseudomonadati; phylum Pseudomonadota; class Gammaproteobacteria; order Vibrionales; family Vibrionaceae; genus Vibrio; species Vibrio sp. VP6. The sequence goes on along the minus strand of NZ_JAPEID010000008.1, from coordinate 61,393 downwards.
ACTTCAATGTGATGATGATCATCACCATCTGGGGACGCCAGCATAAAAAACACATCGGACAGCTCGCCATCTTCGGCGCCATAATCAATCCCATTACGGCTGATCCCGACCGCGACAGCCGGTTTCGCTACAGCATCACTTTTGGCATGAGGGATCGCAATACCATCATCAAATCCTGTGTTACCGATCTCTTCTCGTTTCCAGATATCTGCCAAGAACTGGCTTTGACTATTGAGCTTGCCGGCGGCCTCTAGCATCTCGACCAGCTCTTTGAGCGCTTCATCTTTGGTTTGAGCTTTTAGATCTAAACATATCGTTTCCAGCTCAATTAGGTTTGTGATGTCCATTGTTTTACCTTCCAATATTCACGCTCGAATATATACCCAAGTGAGTTTGAGATACAGGATCCCCTGGCTCGTATGCGTTCCTACTCATTTTATTTGGGCATAGATTAACCAGTGCCTACCCTTTGATATATAGGACTAAAAGTGCATTAACTGGATTAATGTAACATGAGATTCAAACTGTGATAGAGCTCTTGCGTTAATCCAGCTCAAATCAATTCAATCTGCGGTGGCTGTGCTAATATCCACAAAAAATAAAATGGATAGAACATGAAAATCGTAGCGGTGACAGCATGCCCTACAGGCATCGCTCATACTTATATGGCGGCAGATGCACTAATGAAAGCTGCGCCAAAACATAACGTGCAAATTAAAGTAGAAACGCAAGGTGCGATGGGGATAGAAAATCAGCTCACTCCGCACGATATCGCTCAAGCGGATCGGGTTTTGATCGTGTCGGATATTGAGATAGAACAACCTGGCCGATTCGAAGGGACGCGCAAAATTCAAATCCCCATTGAAGAGGTTTTGCTGAACGTCGACAAAGTATTCCTCGTCCACTGCCGCGACTAAATTTGCAGATGAACGAATACCAAATCACCTTTTTCGTCGATAATGCAAATGCCAGTGCGCACCTTGCTCAGCCACTCAATCGAGTGGCAAAGAAGTTCAAAAGTACCTTACATATCATTAATGTAACGCAAAATCGTGTTGCGGAACTCACCAAGTCCGTGGCGATTTTGCAAGCAGGTCTACAACAAGGTGATTTGTGTCAAATCACAGCGATTGGCATTGACGCAGAGCTGGCCTGCTTCGTCATCAAAGACATGATTGCTGAACACTTTACGGTGGTGGGATCTCATATCAACTATGAGTTTTCTAGCCAACTGGCCGAGCGTTTACCGCAAATTTGCCCACCTTGTGAAATCAAATGGCACTACGCCAAAGCACATACCGAGCTCACCAAGTTTGAATGTCTTAAAGGATTAGCTCAACTGATCCACCCTATTCATCCTGACGAACTGATCCTTGCTTTTATTAAACGTGAAGAACGTTCATCAACTTGCGTGACTCCGGGGATCGCTCTACCGCATGTGATGTTTTCAGGTGTTGACCATATTTCTATTGCCGTTATTGCAAATGAAAAATCGATGGATTGGGCTTCAAAGATGGGTGATGTTCATCTGGCTATAGCACTGGTGATGCCAGAAAAGCCGACCCGAGAACAGATCATTGCGGCCACTAACCTCACACGAAATCTGCTTACCGATCAAATGGCGGAACGCCTACTACTAACAAAAAGCAGCGTCGACTTACAAGCGCTGCTGATGTACGCCATGTCGAGGCTGCTTGCCTAAACTTCTCTATGATTTACGCACTCTGACTGAAGGCTTAAATCGAACCACGATATTCCGTCGGCGTTCTGCCTGTACGGTTCTTAAATACTCGGCAGAAATAGTTCACGTCTTTAAATCCACAGCGCACTGACACGTCATTGAGTTTGAAGTTGTATTTCTTGAGCATAAACTTCGCACGATCCACGCGTACCCAAGTAATGTAGTCTGCCAAGGTCATGTGCCCCTGCTGACGGAACAAGCGCGACAAATGGTTCGAGGAAATACTGAATCTCGACGCAATGCTGTCACGCGTGATTGGGCGATGGAAGTTCTCTTGAATGTAGATACAAATCCCTTGATAGAGATCTTGCACACGGCTATGTGCCTGCTGCTCGACTGGTGCATCCAACATCGTCTTCGCGTATTGCAGTAATGCTTGCAGTAAAAGCTCATCCATTGGTTTTTTAGTATTCTCACGAGCCAGTGAGCTCAACGCTTCCAATATGTTATCTATCGCAAATCCTGAGCGTGTTTGGATGCTATGCTTTTGAATATCGTAAAAGTTTGCCTCACCTTTGCGTTTGCTCACCAAACTTAACCCAAGTTGTCGACGCCCAAACAAAATACTTAACACTGAGCAATCGGTATCCCAGTCTGGTTTATTCCAACAGTTAGGTGGAATAAATATCGCGTCGCCTTTTTTAGCAACGATGTGCGTTACTTTTCGATCATGACTTTCCATTTCATTAATATATTCCCCATCCAGAACTAACTCTAGGCGAGGGAAATTAACTTGATAGCTAAATTCAGGCGGCGTATGAAAATCTCCTGCAAACCAAATATTATGAAATGGCTCTCTTTCATTTAATACCGCTGAAATTAAATCATGAAAAATCATTGTCTCACACTCTATATATGCATCAATGATGCTATTTACTATAGATATACACCGGACTGGATTTTTGTGCTATTGAGCAAAATCACACTTCCATTTTAATGTTACAAAAATCCAGTTAACGCATCAAATTTCCAGTAACAAAAACTCTATCAATAACACTCAATCCCTTTTTAAATGGGAGCAACGCCACATTTTACTTATCGTTTAGCTTCTTATCCATCATGTCACAGATATGCAGCTAGATTTGTCCAGTGAACGATCTAAATCACACTATAGTTAGTCGGTTACAATCCTCCAGTAAATGCATTTTTTCTTCACTACAGTCTTTTTCTCAGTAATTTAAAAATACGCCTGAAATAAAAATTATATTTATAGGGGTTCGACAATGATCACCAAACTAATAAATGAAGACTTAATTAAGCTTGATCTTAAAGCATCTTCAAAAGAAGACGTATTTAAAGAACTGGTTGCCGTTCTTCATGCCCAAGGTCGTATTTCTGACCAAACACAATTTCTTTCAGATATAAAAGCACGTGAAGAATTAGGAAATACCGGATTTGAAGATGGCGTGGCAATTCCACACGCGAAAAGCGCCGCTGTGATTGAACCGGCGGTTGTGATCGGCGTAAGCAAATCAGGTATCGAGTACGGCGCGGAAGACGGTTTACCTTCAAAGCTGTTCTTCATGATCGCCTCTCCAGACGGTGGCGATAACCACCACATCGAAGTACTTGCAGAACTGTCTTCAAAACTGATTGAAGATGGTTTCATCGATGCGTTCTTAGGCGCAACAAACAACCAAGACGCACTGGCACTCCTTCTTGCTAAAGAAGAACCGCAACCAGTGACAGATGCTCCAGCAAACCAAGGTTTCATCATTGGTGTTACTGGTTGTCCTGCGGGCGTTGCGCACACTTACCTAGCGGCAGAAGCGCTAGAGAAAAGTGCAGCAGCGATGGGCTACGAAATCAAGGTTGAAACGAACGGTTCAATCGGTGTGAAAAACAGCCCAACCGCAGAAGAAATCGAGCGTGCAGACGCAATCATCGTGGCATGTGACAAACAAGTCGACATGAACCGCTTTGCGGGAAAACGCGTGGTTAAAACCAACGTAAAAGCCCCAATCCGCGATGCTCAAGGACTGATTAATGAAGCGTTAAACGCACCGACGTACCAAGCTGAGTCCAATGGCAATACGCAAGCATCGGTTGCCGACAAAGCTTCTCAATCTCGTTCTGACTTATATCGCTACTTGATGAACGGCGTATCACACATGATCCCATTCGTCGTAACGGGTGGTCTGTTGATTGCCCTTGCTCTTGCCGTCGGTGGTCAGCCAAGTGAAGCGGGCATGGCGATTCCTGAAGGCAGCATGTGGAACCAAATCCTCAATGTCGGTGTGGTTGCCTTTACGCTGATGATCCCAATCCTTGCCGGTTACATTGCTTACGCGATTGCTGACCGCCCAGCTCTAGCTCCTGGCTTGATCGGTGGTTGGATTGCAAATAATGGTTCTTTCTACGGCGCAGACGCTGGTACAGGCTTTATCGGTGCCATCATCGCAGGTCTGCTTGTGGGTTACTTCGTGAAGTGGATTACGTCGATTAACTACCACAAATTCATCCAACCTTTGGTGCCAATCATGATCGCACCAATCACAGGTTCGCTATTCATCGCAGGTCTATTCATCTTCGTTATCGGCGCGCCAATCGCAAGCCTAATGGACGGTCTGACTGCGCTACTAACTAGCATGAGTACAGGTAACGTCGTTCTACTGGGTATCGTACTTGGTGGTATGGCTGGCTTCGATATGGGTGGTCCATTCAACAAGGTCGCATTCCTATTCTCTGTGGGCATGATTGCGAGCGGTCAAACTCAATTTATGGGTGCGATGGCGTGTGCAATTCCAGTTGCTCCTCTAGGCATGGCACTGGCAACGGCGCTTGGTCGTAAGTTCGACCTGTTCGAAGAATCAGAAACCGAAGCGGGCAAAGCCGCAGGTGCAATGGGTCTGGTGGGTATCTCTGAAGGTGCGATTCCGTTCGCAGCGCAAGATCCAATGTCAGTGATTCCTGCAAACGTACTTGGCTCAATGGTGGCGGCAGTAATGGCGTTCTCATTCGGCATCACCAACAGCGTTGCTCACGGCGGTCCCGTGGTCGCTCTACTTGGCGCGATGAACCACCCAGTCCTTGCTCTGATTTGTATGGCAGCTGGCGCAACGGTTACCGCAGTAACGTGTGTAACGTTGAAGAAAGTACGTAAAGCAAAAATGATGCAAGCAGCTGCTTAATCCCCCCGCCCCCAAATGGCTCCTATGGCTTGGGCAATGTCGCCCAAGCCATGATTTTCTCTCATGGTGACACTCTATGTCTGATTTAACGATGTCCGATACACAAACGATTCAAACTCAAGCTGCGCATCCGACGTTCTTCCTGATGAACAACGTGATTCAAAACTACGCTTGGGGCAGTACTACTTCTGTTAACCAACTGTTTGGCATTGAAAACCCAACAGGCGAACCACAAGCAGAAGTATGGATGGGCGCGCATCCAAACGGTTGCTCAATGGTGACGGTAAACGGCGAGGAGACCAAACTCTCTTCACTGATTGCTCAAGACATGAATGCTTTTCTGAGTGAAGAAGTCGCAAACCGTTTTGGTGAACTTCCATACCTGTTTAAAGTGCTTGCCGCTGAGAAAGCGCTGTCGATTCAGGTGCACCCAAACAAGCAACAAGCAGAACTAGGTTTTGCACTGGAAGAAAAACAAGGCATTCCCCTAACCGCTGCAAACCGTAACTACAAAGATCCAAACCACAAACCAGAATTGGTTTACGCGCTAACCGAATACCAAGCGATGAATGGCTTCCGCCCAACAAGTGAAATCATCAGCTTCTTTTCTGAGCTGGCGATTCCTGAGCTGCAAGGCTTGGTGGATGACCTTATCGACAATCAAACTTCAAAAGGATTGGCGAGCTTCTTCTCCGGTCTATTGTCACTGGAAGGCGAACAGAAAGAGATGGCGTTGACGGTGCTATTGGCACAAGCTCGCATCACCGACTTACCTCTGTTCAACCTGATCTTGGAGTTAGAAACGCAATACCCGGGCGACATTGGTTTGTTTGCGCCCTTGCTACTCAACGTTATCACGCTGAAACCAGGCGAAGCGATGTTCCTGGATGCAGAAACGCCACACGCGTACTTGAAAGGGACGGGGCTTGAGATCATGGCGAACTCAGACAACGTACTACGCGCAGGTTTAACACCGAAGTATATGGACATAAAAGAACTCGTAGCATGCACACGCTTCGAAGAAAAACCTTTCGATACCCTACTGCTTGCACCAATCGAAAACAACGACATGTTGGAATACCCAATTCCCGTCGACGATTTCAAATTCGCGATTGTAAAACAAGCCAACCAACGAACGCTTGATGTAAGAACCGCAGAAATCCTGTTGCCGCTAGATTCCCCGCTCGTGATTACACACGCAAGTGGTGAAACGTGTGTAGTAGATAAAGGCCAATCTGTTTTCATCCCAGCTTACGCCAAACAATACACCTTGAATTGCGAAGGTCGCGTTGCACGGGCTTACAGTTGATTCAAATTGAAACAAAAACGCCTCGCAATTTAAGCGAGGCGTATTCTTTTTCACTCGAGCGATTTTTGTGGCGGTGATAATTAATTAAATATTTTCGGCATCAAACAAGAATTAATCTCGCTGTTGTTATAGTTCAAAGTGTCCAGTAATTCACCTTGCACAGTCAGGTTCTTAATTCCCATGTGCCGCATATCAGATTCAGTGTAATACCAACCATTCGCGAGCGTTGAACGTTGGCATGTATTCGTTCTCGTATGCCCATAAACGGTAATATTTGGGTCTACTCCTACTTTGTTGTAGAACTCCGCTTCTTTAATTCGTAAGCGAGTGAGATAGCGATAAAACTGCTTTTCGTATTGCGAAGGAACCGATTGATCCCACATCTCGTCACTCTGATTCGCGCCACCATGCCACCCAATAAGCGCATCTTTTCCAATCACCACACTTTTCGCCGCAGGCAATATGTAATTCGCGCAAGCAGAAAAACACAATTGGCTGACGATCACATCCATATCGTTGTTTTTTATGAAGTGACCAAACTCTATCCCGACGCCAATATCACCACCACTACTGGTAATACGTAATGTTGTCACTTTCTGGTCACTATCATTCACCATTCTTATGGCTTCGAGCACGGCATCCCCGGTAATCATGCCGTCGTACACCAACGTATTGCCTGTAATGGTTAATTTGTTTTGTGTCGGGAAAGCCATTTTTTGAGTCGCGCACCCGGATAACAAAATAGCTGCGGATATTAAACCGATTTTAAACTTCATCCTTAAACTCCAATACAAACCACTCACTTCGGGCTTCATTAAAACGCTCTGTACTTTTTAAGCTTGAAGGAATAGTTAGCGAGACATTCATATCTTAAACAACATCTATTGTAGTGATAAAAAAACCATTCAACTCAATAACCTAAAAACCAAGTAATGAATTACGACAAGTTTCACGCTTTAATTAGAGATAGTTTTTATACAAACTCTACGGGAATAATCCAAAATATTTAAACAATTAATATTTATAATTGATAAACCACGAAAACATAAACAATACCAATAAAATAATATTGATTAATTAGAATGATTAACGCTGCGCTGTCACCATTTTTGTTTTAGAGCCATAAAGTCACCCTATCGAATAAGACCGCACCCGATTTATACAGCTGCGACAAACAGAAAAGTAAATTTCCGAGAAAATTACGTCGGCTTATGCCAGAATGTGTTCCCTCACTCAACAAGCCTGTAATGTAATGAAATACCAAGCTGCTATTTTTGATATGGATGGTTTACTTCTTGATACTGAACGCGTCTGTATGCGTATTTTCCAAGAAGCATGTGAAGTACAAAACCTTCCGTTTTATGAAGATGTTTACCTATCGATCATTGGCCGCAATGCGGCAGGAATTGAGACGATTTTCCGCAAAGCCTACGGCGAGAATTTAGACCGCCTACATCTTGAATGGCGCACTCGTTACAACGCAGTTGTCAAACACCAAGCCATCCCTGTAAAAGATGGCGTTGTTGAGTTGCTGGAGTGGTTGAAAGCACAGGGCTTACCTATCGCGGTCGCGACATCTACCGCGAAAGAAGTGGCAAAAATCAAACTGGAATTAGCAGGGTTGAGCAAATACTTCGATAACCTAACGACAGGCTGCGAAGTGAGCCACGGCAAACCCGATCCAGAAATCTATTTGCTGGCAGCGAACCGTCTGGATGTAGAGCCAAGCCAATGTTTGGCCTTTGAAGATTCCAATAACGGTGTTCGCGCCGCTGTAGCGGCAAACATGATTACTTATCAAATTCCGGACTTGGTTGAACCTTGCGATGAGGTAAAACAATTTGGTCACGCTATCGTGCCTTCACTGCACGAAGTATTAGCCGAGCTTAAACAGACTCGCTAACCCTCCTCTTAATACGTTCCAAAGCTCAACGTCGACGTTGGGCTTTCGCTTAGTTTCTTACCCATCTCATATTCCATCTCTTATTGAATCGACTCCCTCAACCTACACGAATTGAGAATTGAGCCAGTTCACGCCACGAAAGAAAATCAGGTAGTTCAGTGATCAATCAGTGGAACGAACCAGTACAAGTTTGCAGCAAATCGTCAATATACCGATTGAAGCACGTTTTTCGGGTCAAAACTGGCTGATAATGAGAACTATTGGACAAAAAAGTCCAAGTCAGCCCAAAACAACAAAATGGAGAGTGTTATATGTCTTTACGTATTTTAGCAGCAACCTTGGCACTGGCAGGATTGAGTTTCGGCGCACAAGCCAGTGCCGAGTGTGAAGTTTCTATTGATGCTAACGATATGATGCAGTTTTCGACCAAAACATTGAGTGTTCCAGCAACTTGTAAAGAAGTAACGCTAACGCTCAACCACACCGGTAAAATGCCAGCGCAATCTATGGGTCACAACGTTGTCATCGCAGATACAGCCAACATCCAAGCGGTAGGCACTGACGGCATGTCTGCTGGCGCAGATAACAGTTACGTGAAGCCAGACGACGAGCGCGTTTACGCTCACACAAAAGTCGTTGGTGGCGGTGAAAGCACCAGCATTACATTCAGCACGGAAAAAATGACGGCTGGCGGTGATTACTCATTCTTCTGCTCATTCCCTGGTCACTGGGCGATCATGCAGGGTAAATTTGAGTTCAAATAATCGTTGAATTCAATTTGAGTGTGACTAAAGGGAAGCACATGCTTCCCTTTTTACTAGGCGAATCGGGTCATGCTCTCTCATCCGATAAGTCTTGTCTCGGCATCGGTTTGGCCAGATAAAAACCTTGTACTTTGTCGACGCCACATTGCGCGACGAACTCATATTCGGCTTGAGTTTCTACGCCCTCGGCTACGACTTCGCAGTTGGCAATGTGCCCGAGTTTAGCCACGATTCGGTATAACTCACGCCCCTTTTCATCTGTGGCATCAAGCAGTAATGAACGGTCGAGTTTGATCTTATCAAACGGATATTTGAGCAAATGCGGAAACGAAGCATAACCCGTTCCGAAATCATCCATTGCAATGCGAATACCACACGCTTGCAGCGCGATCATCGTATTGGTCAACGACACTTTATCGTTTAGCACCGCCTCTTCGGTTATCTCGATTTCTAACCAATCTGGGGACACGCCATAGTGCTCAAGTCGCCCTTGTAAGTGCTGAACAAAATCCGCTTGTTCGATCGTCGAAACCGAAATATTGATCGCAACTCGACGTGACGGCGATAACGACATTGTTTTCATGTCCGACAGCACTTTTTCGATGACCAATTTATCAAGTAGCGGCATGGCATCAAGCATTTGGAAGTCACTGATGAACGTTGGAGGGCACAGTTTTCCCTCTTTATCGATGTAACGAATCAGCGCTTCATAGGAGAACACGCTCTTATCTTGGGTCGATTGTAACTTTTGATAAAACATCACCAGCTCCCCTTCTCGCAGAATTGAAGTCAAACGCTTCTGAGCCGATGATTTGTTGATACTGTATATGTTTGAATCTTTCACGCTATTAAGCAGAGACTTAAACAGCGATTGTTCAATACCATTCAAAGCATTGTTCAGCCCGAATTGACTCGCGTGTTTACCAGCATAAGCAAGATAAAAAGGTCGATAGATCAATACTCCTGCCGCGATCACTATCAGTTGAAGTATTGTGCCTTGAATATGATTTCCCATTGCGACATATCCACTGATTAACGGCGGCGTCATCCAGTTCACGATCTTCTCTACAGGATCAATCATACCCGACGCAATGCTCGCATAAGTGATCACGAAACTCACCAAAGGCACCAGCACAAATGGGATGATGAGAATAGGGTTAAAGATGATCGGCAAACCAAACAGCAACACTTCATTAATGTTGAACATCACCAATGGCGCAGCCGCCAACGCCAACATGATATGGTTGCGCTCTCTGGCAAAAATCAGGATACACAAAAGCAAACAGACACTGTTTCCTGAACCGCCCATAGACAAAAAGGCGTCGTAAAAACCTTGGCTGATAACGTTAAGCGACGCTTCACCAGCTTGCCAAGCGGCCATATTGGCTTCGGTCGCAGCGTATATCTGCTGCTTGATGGCAAACAACATGTTGTGAGCATTGATGCCCGTCGCCCCTAGCAACCCCAAAACGGTTTGATAGATTAAACCACCTTCAAGCGTTAAAGGATCGACGCCGATACTGCGCACTGCGCCACTAAACCACACCATGATCGCCGCAGTAACGTGAGACAGGCTTACCGCGACAAGAACAAATACGAAAAAGTGCAAAACGTCTTTAAACAGCCGAGAAGTAAAGTCCAGCGCTTGGGGTTCAAGCAATTGAATTCTCAAATGTTTGCAGTACAAATACGACATCATGGCGCTGATCAGCGCCAACAGAGAGTTATTGGGCAACGTATACGTGGCGGATAGGCTTTCATTTTCTATCGACACCAAATAAAACATGATCAGCGAATAAATAATAAGCACCACGCTCGATACATTGGCTTTGTGCGACAAATAATATGCAGCAACCACGCAAAATGCCGTGGGATATAAGTTGATCAAAATGTCGGAAAGGTGGAAAAGCAGTAACGAAACATCCCCCAAGCCCGCCACTCGAAATGCGTGACCAAGTAGAATAGCCAGCGCGTTGGATAATGTCAGTGGGAGAAGCAGTAACGCGATTGAAGCTAAGTCTGTTAAGTAAGATTTAGACCCAGCTCGCCATTGCTCTGCGATTACAACCAGACGCTGAAAAGGGGCAAAGAAGAGTTCGCGGCGAGTTTGCATGGAGAGTTCTTTTGTAAAGTAGTTATCTTCAACTGCAGAAAATGCAGCCGTTAATACAACAGCCGAAACTCAGGCAAACATTGTTGATAGGTAATGTCGTTTTTCGTATTAAGGTCAAACAATGGATACTAAATGCCAATAACAGCACGGAAAAGTTGCCAACTTAATTTAGCGACTATACATCGCTCGATCCAATGAGATTATTGACCTTCACGACAAACAAAAGGCATATATAATTTGTGGTTATTCCAGAAATTACCACTTACTCATAAAGCTCATTTATTCCTCTTTTTATATAACTTTCGATGAACAACTTAGTAATAATGCTATGCACAAGCAAACAGCAAAGCATGCCATCCACATGCTTTGCCGCCGCATCGGTTTCATCATCCTATTGCCAGTTTAGTGCTCGCGTAACGCGCTTTTTTCTTTCTTGGACTGGCTAAGAAGTACGCTAAAGTAAGAGGCCCTAATCGTCCCATAAACATCATGAAGATGATCACTAACTCACCTGGTTCGGACAAACTGCCCGTTAAGCCTCGCGATAACCCAACCGTACCTAGCGCCGAGACCGCTTCGAACATAATGTCTAACATAGACGCTTTCTCTGTCAGTAACAGCGTGAATATGGCAAACCAAGTCACACCCACCGAGATCAGAGTCAGCGCCAATGCCTTGCTGATGGTCTCTTTGGGAATCTCGCGTTGAAAGGCATAGGTTGCTTCATCACGACGCAAATAGCTGTAAGTTGCCAAGACTAACACCATAAATGTCACAACTTTAATACCACTTGCCGTGCTCAGTGATCCTCCGCCGATAAACATCAACACCAGAATGATCGCCGTTGTGGCATCTTCCAACTGATCGATAGCTAAAGTGTTGAACCCTGCCGTTCTTGGCGTCACCGCTTGAAACCACGATGCCCACCATTTCCCTGCTTCGCTCAACGGGGCAAGCGTGTTGGGGTTGTCATATTCAATCAGATAAATCGCGATAAGTGCCACCACGTTAATGATCACCGTGCCTAAGATCATCATTCGACTGTAAACGGTGAGTCGGTGCCAACGGCGATTGCGTTTTAAGTCAATCCAAACCGAGAAGCCTAAACCACCAATAATGAACAAACTGGTAATGGTGAAGTTAACGACCGGGTCGTCCACGTAAGGCATTAAGCTATCGGCACTCAACGCAAAACCTGCATTGTTAAACGCACTGATGGTGTAGAAGAAACCATGGAACAAACTGGTTTTCCAGCCCAGCTCTTCACTCCAATAAACGCTCAAAATAGTGAAACCAATAAGTTCAACGAGCAGAGCGAACATCAATACAGATTTAGCAGTGGCAATGAGTGTCGACGAGTCAGTTTGGTTGAACGCCTCTCTCGCGACGGCTCGCTCCAAAAAGCCTATTTTTCCGCCCAGAGCCAGCAAAGTCACGATGGCAAACGTCATTAAACCTAGGCCACCACATTGAATCAGGAAGGCAATAACCACTTGCCCAAAAGGCGTAAACGCCGTGCCCGTGTCCACCACAACTAATCCCGTCACCGTAATGGCTGATGTCGCAGTAAACAGGCTTTGAATCCAAGTGATGGGCTCTGTGGTGGCAATCGGCAGTTTGAGTAAGACCGTGCCGAGCATGATCAAGCACGCAAAGCTGAGGCTAAGTATCAGCGGCGGTGCGCCCAACAGTTTTTTGCCCGCTTTGGGTTTTCGCTCGATTGGGATAATAGAGGGATGCCACAAAACCATGTTACACCAACCTTGGAGCGACGTATTTCAGCTCAGCGCGACTACCGCAAAGCAACAGCGTGTCGAACTCATTAAGCACAAACTCATCATTGATATTGGTGTAGACGGCTTCTTCCCGCTTCACCAAGATAGGCTGAATGTTGTAACTGCCTCGGCTGATCAACTTAGAAAGCGGCGTATCGTGCAGATTGGATTTAACGTGGATTTCCACCACATACAAACCATGCCCCATTTCCAAATAGTTGTTCACCATCGGATAGTTGAGTGCCTGCGCGACTCTTACGCCCATCTCCTCTTCCGGATGAATAATGCGTTGTACACCCAGCTTAGACACGATGGTGTGGTGTGCTTTGGTGCTCGCTTTGACCCAAATAGATTTCACGCCTAAATTTTTCAGCGCCAGCGTACACAACAAACTGGCTTGCATGTCTTCGCCAATCGCCACCAACACCACATCACTGTTCGCTAACGCTAACTCTCTGAGTGCGCCTTCGTCTGTTGCGTCACATATGACCGCTTGCGTTAACTCTTCGACGTATTTCTCGACGATTTTCGGGTCGCTATCCACCCCCGTTACGGTGTGTCCAAGATGAATAAGTTCTAAGCTAGCGGCAACGCCAAATCGCCCTAAACCAATTACTGTAAAGTGAGCCATATCAATCCCTAACTGTGTTTTATGTATAGAAAATGCTAATGCGTTAAGGGCTAGGCTGATTTTCCGTCACGAAAAATAGGCAACACGAATCCTGTTCGAGTGCCGATAACCAGCACTAAACCTTGGCATTAACGTTGATTAAATTTGGAATTTAGTGGTGCTTGGACGTCTCAAGCACTAAACGATAACCCAGCCCCGGCTCGGTTTTTAATAGCCGCTGTTCGTCAGCACTATCGTTCAGTTTTTTGCGTAGTTGACTCACTAACACGCGTAAGTAGTGAGTATCTTCGACATGACTTTTTCCCCAAATCACCGCTAGCAAATGAGTTTGCTCAATGAGTTTTCCCGGCTTGAGAATCAACTGTTCAATGAAAGAAAACTCTTTCTTGGTGAGTGGAATTTCCCTCTGATCCAACCAAAATTGGTGAGTGCTTTTGATGATTTTGACTCGGCCAGCCACCAGCTCATCAGCGACGGTTTGCTCATCCACCAAATCTCGAACCAGCACTTTGATGCGCGCGATGAGCTCTTTTACGCCAAAAGGCTTGCTCAAGTAATCATTCGCGCCCGCTTCTAAAAGGCGGATTTTTTCCTCTTCTTGATCGCGAGCTGTCAGCACTAGCACTGGCGTTTTATGCGTCTGACGAAGTGTAGTGAGAAACTCCGTCCCATCGCCGTCAGGCAAGCCTAAATCTAGCAGAATGACGTGCGGCGAATGCGATTCGAAACACGCTTTGGCTTCTGCAATGGTACTCGCGCCAATATAATCAAACCCTTCAGCAGACAGCGAAATTCGAATAAAGGTATGAATGCGAGGCTCATCGTCCACGACTAACACTTTGTAACTCACGCCTGTTCTGCTCCTTGATTGAGTGGAAGTCGAATGCGGATCAACGTCCCTTCTGATACTGGCATAGATTGAATCTCTCCTTGGTGCGCAGTGATGATGCCTTTGGCAACCGCGAGTCCCATTCCGGTGCCTGAATCGGCCGATTTGTTGTTCACACCGGAATAGAAAAGGCTGAATATTTTTTCCGCATCTTCAGCTTTGATGCCAATCCCCATGTCCCGAACATCAATCACGCACGACGAACCCTGCTTAGAAAGAGAAACCTCAACAGATTCATTCTCTGGCGAAAATCGCATGGCATTATCCAACACATTAAAAATCGCTTGTTCGATGAGCGAACGACTTACTGACAAATAGCCAACGGCATCATCCATATTCATGGATACTTTCTCGGTGTAATTCGGCAAACGAGAAACCGCATCCCGCACAATATTCGCAATAGGCTCATCTTTTTTGGTAATTTTTAATGTGCCGTGTTGGAGCTTAGTCGCCTGTAAGAGGTTCTCTATATATTGATGCAAGCGGTGGCTTTCTGAAGTCGCACTGTCGAGCAATTCTTTGCGCTCTAAGTCATTGAGCTTGGGCATGTACTCGTTGAGAGTGGTCAGTGTTCCAATAATGGTTGCCAGCGGCGTGCGTAGGTCATGAGACACCGATAGCAGGATGCTGTTTTGCAGCTTGGTTTGTTTTAACTCGCCCTGCTGGCGACGATAAAGATCCGCGAAGGTGCTGGTGATAAATGCCACCACCATAAACACGACTAGATTAAAAATGTCTTCCGGACGAAACATCTGCAAAGAGTAACGAGGCGTCGTGAAAAAAAAGTTGAAGCTCAGCGCTTCGATCACCGCCGCCGCATAAGCGAATCGCGAGCTGCATTGAAACGCCACCACCACGACTGCTAACTGCAAAATCAGCAGGACGGCAGCCGTAGAGCCAAACAGTTGGTCTAACAGCCATGAGGCCACAACCGCGCCAACAATCACGATGGCAGAAAAGAGAAATGTGTTATCTCGCCAATGAGCAAACATAAAGTACATCAACCAAAATTCGATGCAGAAACTTTAGCAAAAGCCCATTCGGAGTTCGCGTAAAAAAAGCGTAAAAAATTCAATAACGACAGTGAGTTATAAACATAACCATCATTAATTTGGCCTAACTCAATGAATAATCACAAGTTAACGTTACCCATTGACGCCCACCCACACGGTATAAACGACAGACACAAAAAAGAGGAGCATTTGCTCCCCTTTCATTTAGTCTCATTTAGATGCAGCTGTTTGGCAGCATCTTACTCAGACAAAAAACTTTCATTTAGTCTCATTTAGATGCAGCTGTTTGGCAGCATCTTACTCAGACAAAAAACCGCCGGTTTGATGCTTCCACAACTGAGCGTAAACGCCACCCAATTGGAGCAGCTCGTGGTGTGAGCCTTGCTCAATGATTTTGCCGTCATCCATTACAATCAAACGATCCATCGCGGCAATCGTTGATAGACGGTGAGCAATCGCGATCACTGTTTTTCCTTCCATCAGAACTTCAAGGTTTTCTTGAATTGCCGACTCCACTTCTGAATCAAGTGCAGACGTAGCTTCGTCCATGATCAAAATTGGCGCGTTTTTCAACAGCACGCGAGCAATCGCCACTCGTTGACGCTGACCGCCAGACAACTTCACGCCGCGCTCACCCACTTCAACATCGTAGCCGGCATTGCCTTGTTCATCTTTTAACGTTTGGATGAAGTCATGCGCGTGTGCTTTTTCAGCGGCGTTAATCACAGCCTCCATTGAAGCGCTTGGATCACCGTAAAGAATGTTCTCTTTAATTGAGCGATGCAGCAAAGAAGTGTCCTGCGTGATCATACCGATATGTTGACGCAGCGACTCTTGTTCGACTTGCGAAATGTCCTGCCCATCAATACAAATCTTACCGGTATTCACATCGTAAAAACGCAGCAACAGGTTAACCAACGTGGATTTACCTGCCCCAGAGCGACCGACAATACCGACTTTTTCGCCCGGTTTGATGGTCAGGTTCAAGTTCTCAAATACCGCCTTCTCGTCACTGTAGTTAAAACTTACGTCGTCGAAACAGATCTCACCTCGCGAGATTTGCAGAGGCTTGGCATTTGGCACGTCTTTCACTTCAACGTCGTTTGAAATCGTATTGATGCCGTCCACTACCGTACCAATGTTTTCAAACAGCGCGCTAACTTCCCACATGATCCACTTCGACATACCTTGCACACGCAACGCAATACTGATGGCAATCGCAATGGCACCAATCGTCACGGCTTCGTCTAACCAGAGGTAAACGGAGATAGCACTGATAGACAGAAGCAATAAATAGTTGATGGCATCAACACTAAACAGCAAACAAGTCACCATGCGCATTTGGCGGTAAACCGTCACCAAAAACTGCTTCATGCTGCTTTCTGCGTATTCCAACTCTCGTTGCGAGTGTGCGAACAATTTCACGGTAGAAATGTTGGTGTAAGAATCCACAATGCGTCCGGTCATAACCGAGCGAGCATCCGCTTGATCCGTCGCAACCTGCTTCATTCGTGGGATAAAGTAGAACTGGATCAGAACATAAATGCCTAACCAGACCACAATCGGCAGCATCAACAAGCCATCTGCCTCACCCATCATCCAAATCATCGACAGAAAATAAACGCTGATGTAAACCAGTACATCCACCAGCTTCATCACTGTTTCTCGTACCGCTAACGCGCTTTGCATCACTTTGGTCGCGACTCGGCCTGCAAAGTCTCGTTGGAAAAAGCCAACCGCTTGTTTCAGTAAGTAGCGATGAATCAGCCAACGGATAGACATCGGGTAATTACCCAATAACGTTTGGTGCATCACCATCGAGTGCACAAAGCCTAAACACGGCATCACAACGACAACAAGCAACACCATCATCATCATGCGATCGCCTTGATCTGCCCAGAATGTTGCACGGTCTTGGTTGGCAAGAATATCCACCAATTCGCCCATGTAACGTAAGAGCGTCACTTCCGTCACCGCAATCAATGCACTGAATATCGCCATGACAAGTAAAGGGGCTTCAAAGCCACGAGTGTAAAAGCGACAGAAGCCAAAAAGCGTCTTCGGTGGCTTTTCGGTTTCCATCTGGGGAAAGGGTTGGGTCAGTTTTTCAAACCAATTAAACATAACAACTACTTTGGTTACCGCGAATAAATTTGCGGACGTTTTACTATCTTTTGATACGAAAGTCAGTAAAATACCGAAACAAAAGTTCAAATGATAATAATTACAATTAAGCTTCTTGTTAAATATAATTGTCGGGAATGTATTTATGACGAAAAATAACTTACTGACCGTTGCGATCCGTAAAGCAATGGTTTGCGCGGTTGCGCCTACAGTAGCAGTGGTTGCGCTTTCAGCGAACGCACAAGATGACGTTACCGCGATGGAAACCATCACCGTCACAGCACAAGCGTTAAAAGTAGAAACACCAGCGGCAGAAACACCACGCAGCGTTTCTATTATCTCTGAAGACGAACTTCGCGTTCGTGCACCGCAAAAATTGGACGAAGCATTACGCTACACATCTGGCGTAACCGCTCAGCCTTATGGCGCCGACAACGACACCGATTGGTTCAAAGTGCGCGGTTTTGATGCTGCGACTTACCTAAACGGCAACCGCCTATTCCGCGACGGTTACTACACATGGTTGGTCGAACCTTACGGCCTAGAAAGTGTGGAAGTGGTTAAAGGCCCATCAGCTATTCTGTTTGGTGAATCGGCACCAGGCGGTATCGTGAATGCAGTACAGAAAAAACCAACGTTTACGCCTCAAGGCGAAGTAAAAGTGGAAGTGGGCAACAACCAACACCAGTCTGTGGGTTTTGACATTGCTGATGAAGCAAACGACGATGGCACAATCCGCTACCGTTTGGTTGGCCTGATGACAAGCCAAGATGGCGAACTGGCCGGCACCAACAACGAGCGTTTTTATCTAGCGCCAAGCGTCGAGTTCGACATTTCTGACCGTACAATGCTGACCGTTTTGGCTACTTACCTTCGTGATGACGGTGTGCCAACCAACCCATTTTTCCCAGCGGCAGGTACTCTGATTGGCTCTAACTTTGGCAAAATCGATCCTTCGACTAACCTTGGTCAGCCAAACTACGATAAATACGAACGCACACAGTTCTCTCTAGGTTACTTGCTAGAGCACGACATCAATGACACGTGGTCATTCTCGCAAAACCTCAACTACGGTTCGAATGAGTTGTACTTGCGCAGCTCTTACGCGTTCTCAAACAACGATCCAGCGAAAGAAGAATTAACGCAAGGCATCGTATTTCGTGACGGCAAAAACCAGAGCATCACGTTCGATAACAATGCTGTCGGCAACTGGATGACAGATAACGCAGAACACACTGTGCTCGTCGGTATGGATCTGCAATTTCACAAAACCGATGGCGACGAACAGGACAACTACGCGTTTGGCACCATCAACCCGTGGAACCCAGTTTACGGCAACTTCAATCCACTTGATCCTTCAAAGAACGTGAAACGTGAGATTGAGAAATCTCAAGCAAGTGTCTACTCACAATACCAATTGAAACTGCATGAACAATGGATTGGTAACGTAGGTGCTCGTTACGACTGGGTGAAAACAGAAAACTCTGGCAAAGGCGCAGGCGTTGATCAAAACGAATCTCGTGATGATGGTCAGCTGTCTCTCAGCGCGGGTGTGATGTTCCTTGCAAACAATGGTTTGTCACCTTACGCAAACTACTCTCAATCGTTTGAAGTGATCAGCACCATTGATGCGGCAACCAATGAGCTTTACAAACCGCTAGAAGGCGAGCAAGTAGAAGTGGGTGTGAAGTATGAGCCAAGCTTTATGGATGGCTTTATCAACCTAGCATGGTTCGACATTGCGCAAAAGAACGCGTTGGTGACCAACCCATCAACATGGATCGCGACACAAACGGGTGAAGTGACTTCTCAAGGTATTGAGCTTGAAAGCACGGCGCAGCTAACCGACGATCTAAAACTGATGGCAAGCTACACCTACACCAAAGCGAAAACAGACGAAAGCTTTGGCAAAGGCAAAAAACAAGCCGCGCTTATTCCTGAACACCAAGCTTCGGCGTGGGTAGACTACAGCGCGTACAGCCTAATTCCAGGTCTAAACATCGGTACTGGTGTCCGTTATGTGGGTGAGTCTAAAGATAACCCTAAGAGCTCGAGCCTAACCGTTCCTTCAGTGACTCTTTGGGATGCGTCAGTCACTTACGACATCACTTCACAGTGGCAAGCACAGCTAAACGTGAACAACATTCTGGATAAAAAATTTGTATCAGGTTGCGATTACTGGTGTTACTACGGCCAGTCTCGCTCTGTCATGCTAAACGCAAACTACCGCTGGTAATTGAACTTTCTACTCCCCTTTCTTGAGGGGAGTTTTCTCCTGAGAGCCATCCATGTTTCAACTGTCTAATATTGAGATCGTTCGAGGTGGACGTCAGATCCTCGGCATCGACCAACTTAACATCCCAACGAATGAACTGACTGTCGTTTTGGGCCATAACGGTTCAGGCAAATCGACACTGGTGAACCTGCTTTCTGGTCAAATGTCACCAGATAGAGGCACGGTAGCATTAAACGACACTTCCCTTTCATCACTCAAAACCAAAGAGCTGGCAAAGCAGATAGCCTATTTGCCACAAAAGCTGCCCTCCTCGGCTGGTTTAACGGTAGAAGAGCTAGTGCGCTTAGGCCGCTTTCCGTGGCGTGGCGCACTTGGTCGTTGGAAACCTGAAGACAAACAGATTATCGCTGAAGCCATGGCTCGCACTGGCGTAGCTCCGTTTGCTCAAGCATTAGCGGACGATTTATCGGGCGGCGAGCGCCAACGCGCTTGGGTGTCGATGCTGTTGGCTCAACAATCACCGATTTTGATCCTAGATGAACCGACCTCCGCGCTCGATGTTCACCATCAATTTCAACTGATGGCGCTACTGGCAGAGCTGAATCGATCCGAGAACGTAGGCATTATCGTGATCCTGCACGATTTGAACTTAGCACTGCGCTACGCAACCCACATAGTTGCGCTCAAAAAAGGTCAAATTGCCTTTGAAGGCAACGCCGAAATGCTGCTTGATGAAGCGCGTTTGTCTGCACTTTACGAATCACCAATTAAGCTCATTGACCATCCAACGCCCGCGGACACACTTGCTAGCCAGAAGGTGGCGGTGGTATGTGCATGATGGTTCGACTTCTCAAACAACTAAGCTGCACGACGCTACTTTTCACAGTGATGATTGCACGTGCGAACGCAGACATTACCGTTCATGATGCGTACGGCGCGGTGACTTTTGAGCAAGTGCCGCAACGCGTCGTGGTTCTCAACTGGGACATTTTGGAACAAGTGCTCGCGTTAGACATCGAGCCCATTGCTGCGCCTAACTTGCCAGGTTACCGCCAGTGGGTGGTGAATCCTTACGCACCAGAATCCATTGAGGATATCGGCACTCGCGCCGAACCCAATTTAGAGAAGATCGCGAGTTTGAAACCCGATGTGATCCTAGCAGCTTCTCCCCAGCAAGATTTGATTCCCCTGCTCAGACAAATTGCGCCGGTGGTCTATTTGCCGAATTTTTCGCAAAACGAAGCCGCGGCTCAAACCGCAATCAAGCATTTTCGTACGCTAGGTGCGCTGTTTGATAAACAAGAGTTAGCGGAACAAAAACTGGCAAAACTCAATGACTCATTCAAACAACTGCGTGACAAAATTCGTCAGCATTATTCTGCCCCATTAGACGTGTTGGTAATGCGCTTCTCGACCCCCAATTCTGTTCTGCTATCGACGGAAAATTCGACCACTGACTATGTGGTTGAGCAGCTTGGGTTAACCAACCCTATCCAAGTCTCTGCGCGCGCTTGGGGCATCAAACAAGATCGCATCAACCGCTTACAAAACCTTGAACAAAGCTACGTACTTTACGTGCAGCCTTTCCCGCAAGAGAGCAAGTTGAACAGCTCACCACTTTGGCAAGCGATGCCATTCGTGAAAAAACAGCGCGTAAATTCGGTAAGAGCGGTGTGGGCCTACGGCGGTGCGATGTCTTTGCAATACATGGCAGAAGCCATTACCGACAGCTTAATTGAACTGGCACCAAAACAATGAGAACGAAACCGTACATTGGCTATGTCGCGCTGATTGCGTTGCTTAGCCTATTGAGCTTACAAATTGATACGAGCTTGTCGTTGAGTGAACAATGGCAGTTGTTAACTCAACCAAAAAGCGCCAGCGAATTTCGTGATGTTTTCTTTATGCAGTCTCAGTTACCTCGATTGAGCATCACGCTATTGGTTGGTGCAATGCTCGGGCTGACTGGCAGTTTGATGCAGCAGTTAACGCAAAACAACCTCACCTCACCGCTGACCTTGGGCACCTCTTCCGGTGCTTGGCTTGCGCTGGTCATCGTTAACATTTGGTTTGTTGACTGGGTGGCCGACTATTCCGCTTTCGCTGCAATGGCAGGTGCTTTGGTCGCGTTTGGTTTGATCATTTCGATCGCTGGTGTGCGCAATATGACGGGGTTACCCTTAGTGGTCTCCGGTATGGTCATCAACATTTTGCTTGGCTCCATCGCGACAGCTCTGATTATTCTCAATGCACAGTTTGCTCAAAACATCTTTATGTGGGGAGCGGGCGACCTTTCACAATACAGTTGGGATTGGTTTGAATGGTTGCTGCCACGTTCTACTGTCGCAATCGTCATTTTGATTGTCGCACCACGCATTCTGACCCTAATGAAACTGGGACAAGAAGGCGCAGCAGCCCGAGGCTTAGCGGTATTACCCGCGTTTGGGGCGTTAATGGTGATGGGTATTTGGCTAGTATCAGCCTCAATCACTGCGGTTGGTATCATCAGTTTTATCGGCTTGTTAACACCAAACATCGCCCGTGCAATGGGAGCGAGAACGCCACGCGATGAACTCATCAGCAGCATGTTGCTTGGCGCTGCGTTGCTGCTTATCACCGATTCTGCGGCGATTTATCTCAGTTTGTTGTTAGAAGAAACCATCCCAAGCGGTGTGGCGGCGGCGGCCATTGGTGCACCTGCTTTGATCTGGTTTACTCGCAAGAAACTGACAGCTACGGATCAGCTGAACCTGTCGATGAGCCAAGGGAAAACGGCCCTATCGAACGCAGCAGTTTGGGGCATTGCATCAATGGGGATCATCGGCATTCTGACGTACTCATTTGTTACGCACGGCATCAGTGGTATTGAGTTTGCGATTCCTGGCGAGTTCCAATGGCAACTGCGTTGGCCACGCATGATCAGTGCGATTTCAGTAGGTGTTGCCCTTTCCATTGCAGGGATCATTTTGCAGCGTATCGTTTACAACCCACTCGCGAGCCCAGACATTCTCGGTGTGTCATCCGGCGCAACCTTTGCCATTATCATCACTGGTGTGATGGTTGGCTCTGTACTCGCCGCATTTAACTGGGGCGTCGCTTTTCTGGGCAGTCTGACCGTATTGATGCTGCTGCTCATTATCGGGAAACGCAGCCACTTTAACCCTTCTAATTTTGTACTCTCGGGTATTGCCCTTAGCGCCCT
This sequence comes from Vibrio sp. VP6, assembly GCF_028823755.1. Taxonomy (NCBI): domain Bacteria; kingdom Pseudomonadati; phylum Pseudomonadota; class Gammaproteobacteria; order Vibrionales; family Vibrionaceae; genus Vibrio; species Vibrio sp. VP6. The sequence goes on along the minus strand of NZ_JAPEID010000008.1, from coordinate 38,562 downwards.
ATTACAAGCTCTTGTTCAGTTTGCGTTGGCGCAAGGCTCTGGGGAAAGTTACAAAATTTTGCTCTGGCTCACGGGCTCAACGTATCGCGTCACCAGCACAAGTGCATTGGTGTTACTTATCGCCGTGTTGGTGCTTTTAGCGATTGTGTTTGCGTTGTCACGTTGGCTAACGCTGATTTCTATTGGTCGAGCGTTTTCTAACGCGCGCGGGCTGAATCCATCATCTGCGAACACGATTTTGCTTGTTATCGTTGCTCTGCTGTGTGCATTTTCAACGGCGACGGTCGGCCCCGTTTCCTTTGTTGGCTTGGTCGCACCACACATGGCGATGATGCTAGGAGCAAGAAAGGTCAAAGAACAATTATTCGTTGGCAGTTTGATTGGTGCAACGCTTATGGTTTGGGCGGATTGGTTAGGGCAAATCGCCATTTACCCGAGCCAAATTGCAGCAGGTACGTTAGTCGCGATTATCGGTAGTACCTACTTCTTGTTTCTGATGCTCAAAAGCAAGTTCCGATAACTTGGCGTAAAGATAAGCGAAAAAAGAAACCCGCTCTTTGGGAGTTTACTCCGAAGCAGCGGGTTTCTTTTTAATGCGAGTTAGTTGAATGCAGCGTCGTTCGATTCATCATTCGAAGCAGGAAAACGCTGCTCGTAAAGCTCCATAAAGTCCTGACGAATCAAATGCTCTAAATGGTTTGCCTTATCTGTCGGGCAGAAGATCATCACATGCACAATCTGCTCACCATTAATATGACTTGAAATGTGGATGTGCGGCTCTGCGCCCGGCAGATCAACGCCAGCATGCTTCTCGATCATGGCATTGTAACGATGTGCCACATCACTAAAGTAACTGCAATGCTCATCAATTTTGTCCGTTAACGGTGTCAGTAGCGGATACAGGTTGACGAAGTCTTTCACCACAATGGTGAAATTATGGTAAACATAACGCTTCATGAAGTTGAGGTTTTTAACCGGATAGGTGAAAAACATACTATTAGGCAACGTCGCGGTTTTACCCGTGTAATGGTATTGCCCGTGATGCAAATCGATCTCTTGAATCACCGTCGCCATCATGTTGTGTTCGATCACCTCGCCACACAACTTACCCACTTCAATCCAATCACCCACTCGAAACGAGCGCGAACTCGCACGTTGAATCGAGCCTGTAAAACACAAAATGATCTCTTTCGATGCCACCACAATAGCGACCGCAATCGCTGTAACACTGAGCGCAAACTCACTGATTTCTGATTGCCAGAGGATAAACAGGATCAGCAATGTGAACGCAAACGTACCGTTTTTGGTTCTGGACATCCAACTGCGTTGATCTTCGGTTAAAAAGGCATGATCACCGCGAATCATCGACAAAATTGAACGACGTACCAACCACATAAAAAACAAAATTAATGTGGTAAACAGCATTTTGTGCGTGAGAAGAAAATCGACGACCAACTGCACTTTCTCCATTAACCAGCTCCCTTGTTACAGACTTATTATCTTTCGAATAGTAATGGGTAACCATAACAAATTATTCTGTCAGTTGTCCGTGTTCACTCTCTTTAAATACGATAAAGGCACGTCGATTCAGTGCGTTTGCTTCCGAAGTCGTTTGATTTATGACCGGTTGCAGTTCACCAAACGCTTTGACCTCCCAAACAAGCCGCGACGCATCAAGTTTGGTCTTGAGATATTCGACCACTGTTTGAGCTCGTCGCTCTGCCAATTTTTCATTGTAAGAAAGCGAGCCGACTTGATCGGTGTGCCCTGCAACCAAAATGCTGCCTTCTAACCCTTGTAACTGTTCAATGAAATCATCGAGCTGAGTGAGATCTTCAGCTTTCAACTCTGACTGATCAAAGTCGAAGTGTGGCGTCATGGTCATATAAACCTTGCGCTCTGGCTTTGGAGGTTCACAGAATGGCATCTCATCATATTTTTGCGCCTCCTCAAACATGACGTACGCTCGGCGGTTTTCAGCACGCGCTTGCTCTGAAGTATCGAGCGTAAGCGGTTGAGTCTCGCCAAAGTGCTTGATCTCCCAATCATAAAAAGTGGGATCAAGCTGCTGCTTGAGGTACGCCGCAACGGATTGTGCTCGGCGTAGAGAAAGCGCGTCGTTGTACTCGTTTGAACCTTTATAATCAGTGTGACCGACAATGGTAATGCGTCCGCTTAAACCTTGAATATCGCGAATAAACGCATCCAGACTTGTCGCATCTGCTTCTCGAGTCTTGAATTTGTCGAAATCAAAGTGCTCTGCAACGGCAATATGAATTTCTCGCTGCGGCGCTAAGCACTCACTAATAAGAAATTTAGAGACATTCACATCGGAGAATTTCTCTCGGTTTTCTTGGCTCACGTAAGTTTCGGTAGCGCAACCTGCTAACAATGCACCAAGCATAATGCCGCTCAACAAGCGAATCGTCGTTTTCATGTGGCCCTCTTATAACTTACCAACTAGGTTAATGAACACGCCTGATGCGTCGTAGTCATCATCATTCGCAAGGTTGCTGTCAAAGCCTGAGAAGTTATAGCCGACGCCGACTTTGAAGTTGTCGCCAAGATGTTTGTTCACTGAAATCATCGCACCTTGCTCTAACTCATCGTAGGTCGAATCGGTCTTCCAATGGTACTCGCCTGTCACGTCCCACTCTTTCATCACTCGGTAAGAAGCACTTAAGCCGTACAATGAGATTTTGCTGTCAACCGGAATGTCTTCACCCGATTGACGAGTGAAAAGTTCATGCTTGTTTTTAAATGCGTATTTCGCGCCTAAATCCCAGTTGGCATCAAGTGAATAGATGCCTTCCACTTCAATGATATGGCTTTCTTCATCTTTGTAATCCACATCGCGATTGAGTTGGTCGAAGTCCACTAAGTAGGTGTAGCGCGACAACAAATTCAAACGATCGTTGTAAATTGGGCGATACGCCAATCCAGCGGTCGACTCAATAAAACGAGCCAACATTTTGTCGCTTGATTTGCTTTCTGAGCGTGAGTAATTGAACTTACCGAATAAGGTGTACTCTTCCGTCAGGTGATGGGTGTAACGGTTGGTCGTCACCCATTGGTCAATGCGTTTTTTGTCTGGGTCAGCAGAGTCATCTGTCTTATCGACACGATATTCCACTTTGTTCTTGAACAACACATCATCGACATCAATCGAGGTGCTTACACTCACCGCTTGGCGCTCGGTGGTGATGTTTTGATCATCCTCGATTTCGCCTTTCTGATAGCCGATACCCATGTCGATGTCGTCGTTCATGTCGTAGCCAAAGCCGAATGAATCGATGCGACCTTTGCCGTTGTTCTCATCAACAAATTGGTTTTCTTGGTAGAAATCGACCGTTGAAGTCAGATCTGCACGTTGGCCGACAATCACGTTGTTTTTGCCTTCGTAGCTGTCATCGACATAGGTTAAGTAAGTGCTGTAGTCTTCCGTCACATCATAAGTCACGCTGGCTTCAGCTGCATCGCCACGATCGCCCGTGGTGTATTCTGCGCCGACGACGAAGTCTTCTAAAATACGCGTTTCACCACCAATAGTGACGCTGTCGTTCTCATCGTACTCATCTGTTTTTCCAACGGTTTTTTGCCCTTTGATGTAAACATTGTTGTCGCTATCCCAAATGTAATCGGCACGCAGGCCCGCTAAGGTGCCTTTGCCTTTTTCGTCTTCGTTGTTTAACTCTTCGACTTGTTTACCTGCTGCGGAAATCTTGATGTGTTTGGTCACTTTGACCTGAGTTTCCAGTTCTGCCTGTTGAGAATCCGTTCTTAGTGTGCCGTCGGACTCACGCTCTTCCATCGAGGTAAATCGAGTTTTCACCGCAACACGATCCGTTGCTTGAAGACGGATTTCCGTACCATAAGATTCTTGTTCTAAATCGTCATCTTGGCTTGCGTAGCTGTAACCTGCATCTTTAGATTTGTACCAAGCTTTTACATCGTTACCCACAGCAGAAAACACGCTCGGGGCGATATCGTAAAGGTTCATCACCCCTTTCACTTGATAAGAGTCACCTTCACGATCATCCGCACTGCCGCCAATAGGCGTAAAGGTTAAACCGCCATCGAAAGAGACATAGTTAGAATCAGTTTGACGACCTTTACTGTGGCCGAACTCGGCTTTCAAATAGGTGCCTTCTGATGCTCGTAGCGTTAAGTCTGTGCCGTACGCTTCATAGTCTTGGTTATCTTTTTCTTCGGTTTGATAGTTTGCACCTACACCGATGTAGTCGTTTACCCAACCTTTGACGCGTCCACCAGCGGTCATTGCACCAAGCGCTTCACTGCCTTGAGGCACGTATTCATAATCAACAGCAAGATAGTTGTCATAACCGTCAGCTGGGGAGTCGTTAATGACCGAGCCAAAGTTGTCAGAAATGATGTTGTTTAGTGGTTTGGTTAGAATAATTCGGCCTTGGTATGGGTCGATTTCATAGTCACGTCCCGACTGCAACGGCAGTTCTTGCAAGGTGATGCCGCTGTTTGGGTCGACCACCTTAACCATCACTTTGTCGCTGCCCGGTACAACTTCGCCATGGCGTAAGAAGTACAGCGAACCGCCAGTACCTAAAAATTCATCGTGCGCAAACAGCGAATCCGATTCGGCGGCAAAGCCAACGATGTTAAGACGATCTTCACCAAACTTGGTGGTAGAACGTGTGCGATAGTCACCTTTGAAACCATATAGGCTGCGGTTGTAATCGTTGTTGTCAGTACCAGTTATACCTGTGTTGTAGTTCCCCCACAAAACGTTGGATTTGTCGTATTCAACGTTGAGATACACTTTGCCTTTGGTGTTGACCACTTTGTAGATGTTCGAGCTGTCACCGTAGTTGCCGTAATACATTTCATCGTCGTCTTCGAGAATGTCGAATACGCTGGATGAATCAGAGGCAAACGGGTGCTTAAACATGTCTCGCACGTCACTCTCTTTGGTATCAAAGTGGGTGGTGATTCGGAGTTTGTCACCAAACTTACCTTGGCCAAAATACGCTAAGCGACCTTGGTTGTAGATATCATCTTGATATTGGTCATCAACCGCCAATGCTGCCGAATTACCTGTGACTTTGTTTTTACCAATGTAGAAGTCCGCCAAACCCGCTTGTACCCAATATTCATCCGGAATACGCACGTACAGTTGGTAACGTCGCTCTTCACCGCTATCAAATACCACACGAGTTGGGAACAGATAGGCGTCGGCTGGCAAGTATTGTTCGGCGTAAAGCTCGCCCTCTTCTACGTCAAATTCATCTTCACCAATCACCACTTTGTCGACACCTTTTAGTCCCGTACCCATAAACCTTGCCAGACCAGCCGAGGTAGGAATGTTGTGGCGCATCAACTGAGCTTTGCCGAGCTTACGGCTTTGATCTTCTTCACCATCATTCTTGTCGATGTCGACTTCAGAATCGGGTTCAACAAGATCGATCACACCGACACTTGTCACGTCCATGTTGCCGTCTTTATCAAACGCTTTTAAGCGAAACAGAAGCTGCGTGTTGGATTCAAATTGGTAGTCTTGATCGGTCTTGCCATCCCAAACGATGTTGAAATCGTTGGCAAATTGCTGACCTTCCACCACCGCCAGCGGAGACACCAAACCACGATCGCCACCGCGATACACTTCTAACTGGTAATGATCCACGTAGTAACTGAAGTTGGTGGTGATAGCAAAACTCATCTCTTGCAGAGGTTTGCCGTTTCTGACTTCCACATTGCTGCTGATGCTCAGATCCAGCACCGGGTCAAAGCGCATGATGTCACGGCTAACCCAAATCGCACCTTGTTCCAGATAAATACGAGAATTGTCGGTTTGTTCATGCGTGTTAGCTTCAATACCCAGTGAGTCACTGCCCAGCTTTTCTAACTGGCTGGTGTCTTTTGCGTACGATAGGATCGGCAACGCCGCCGCGATACATATCGTCAGTTTTGATTGTCTAAATCTAATCATAATTTTCTTGCTTAACCGTTGCAGTCAATGGCTGAGAACAAGCCCAGCCAACGTGTAAGTTACGAACGGTTAATCATCCCCACTGCTTTGAATACTGAAGTTAAATTTCGTCAGTTTGTTTGGTGTGATTCGTTGTACTTTCGGGTTTTCACTGATCACTTTCATACCCGTTGGTAGCGAGTCTGTGTCGACTTTGACCAAGAACTGCTTCCCTTTCTTATTCAACACCCACTGATCTGGAACATGGTATCGACCATATTGGTCGGTCTCGATAATGATGCCTTCGACGGTAAGCAGTCGAACGCCCGGAATACCGTCTTCATAAAGCCCTTTGTTCTCAACGACGATCTCCCAAAGGTACTCATCCCCGTCGCGATAAAGGTTTCTCTCGACATCGATGTTCTCTGCCGACAGGCCTTTTTGCTTATCACCTTTATGCTTGGTAATCGCATTGCCTTGTTGGTCGAACTCGATGTGCGTGCCGTTATCGGTGGTCACCTTGAATGAGAAGCCTTGGCGAGTGCGTGTTTTGAATTGGAACGCCACTTGGTTGCTCTGCTTAAGCGTTCGGTTACGAGACAAGCCATATAGCTCATCCACTTCGTAGCCTTTATCCATTCTCGACATCACTACAGGTTGACCTTGCAGTTTGCCCGTCACATCTTTGAGCTGAGTTTCTACGCCATCTTGGATAATGAAGGTCGAACTCGGAACGTAATCACCTAGCGCAAGGTCAATGTCGATGAGAACATCGTCCGCGGTTGCATCGGCTTGGAAACCATCACCATTGTGGTCTTCGAACACCTTTCCGATGATAGAAGCGGTATCGAATACTTTGTCTGGCATCACTTCGACGGTTGCGCTCGCTAGGTTCGATTTCACCACGTAGTTAGTGCTGGTGTTCTGTGCCGAGAAGCTTTCTGCTGGTGGCGCTTCTGCCCATGCAGTGTTGGTGTAGACGCCAAAAGTAGCACCGACACTGACGCGCATTAGGTAACGAATGCGCACAGCATCCGCAGTTTGAGAATCGCCTTTACCATAGATATTCATGTCACCAACATCGAAGAACAGCTGGTTTGTCTTGGTCGGCTCGACCGTGATTTGAATATCGTCTGAGGTATCAAATACGCCATCAGGGCCGCTATTTACCATCTCGGTAGAATCAGGAATGTAAGCAAAGCCACCAGGATAACGGTCGACCAAACGCACTCCTGAGAATGGGTTGTCGTTTTCGTTGGTGATCACCACTTCATATTCAACGACTTCACCGACACTGGCTTCCGATTTGCTTGCCACTTTAGTGACTTTCAGCATGCCTTCGTTGTAAGCCTGCTTTTTCACTTTGATCGTGACATTCGCAGATGCCGTTTCGCCCGTTGACGCTGCTGCCGTGAAGACGTTGGTAAAGTTGTCATCAATGCCTTGATTAATCTCACCTGTCACGACGATTTCAAACTCATTGCCTTGGTACGCTTTCAAGGTATGGTTGGAATTGACGTTGTTATCCGAATCCACAGAGACCACAACGCCAGATTTCAGCTCTGTAATAGTCGCTTTCCATGTCGTGAACAACGCATTACCGTTGCTACCAATCAATTTGTCGATTTCATCCAACAAGTTCACGCTCTCTGCATCGCCAGAGCCACGGTTGGTCGCCGTCATCGTGAACGTGATTTCATCGTCATCATTGGTGTATTCGGCTTTATCGGCCACTTTCGTCACCGATAAGATGATTGGTTGCGGTTTGATAATGGCGACATCTTCTGCCAAAACATCACTTTCCGATTTGTCGTATGCGTAAGCATGGTTGGTGATTTCGCCCATCGCGTCTGCATTGACCACACCGGTAATCTCAATGTCTAACGTGTCGTTTGGCGCAAGAATCACGCGACTGTTTACATCCAGATTGTCGCCCTGAATTTGCGGCAGAACGATGGTTCGTTCATCGTTGTATGAACTGGTTATACGCCAACTGGTAAATGCTTCAGCTTGAGTGTCGTTGATGGTGTTGACCTTGAGTTCTGAGATCAGATCTTTCAGTACCATCTCTTCAGTAAATGAACCCGATTCATTCGTTAACACCACGTGGTAAGTAACACTCTCTCCCGGACGGTAGAACTCATCGTCAACGGTTTTTTCAAGTTTGACCGACTCCGGCATCGCCAGCAGTGTCGCTGTTGAATCTTGCGTTTCACCACGGAATGTGGCGCTAGCAGTATTCTCAATTTCGCCAGTAGCGTATTGATTCACTAGCCCTGTAATCACAAACTCGACTTCATCATTCGCAGCAATCGTTAGCGTTGAATCGATGTCGGAATTCACGCCCGGCATGTTGGTGATCTCAGTTTCCGCATTCGCTTTATTCACCTCAATGCGCCAAGAGTCGAACGCTTTTACCGATGTACCATCAAGACGCACGACTTCAAGGTTGCTAATGGCGTCTTTTACAGCCACATCTGTCGCTGGGACTGTGCCTTCGTTCTTCACTTTGACGCGGAACGTCGCTTCTGCACCCGGAACGTAATATTGGGTGTCTGCGGTTTTCTCAATCGAGATTCCCTGAGATTGAGGCTGAACAGTGGCACTTGAATGCTGCTGCGTACCGTTGAGATCCGCCGTTGCCGTGTTGGTGATATCACTCGCGGCTAACGGGTTAGTCTTCGCGGTGATCGTGAACTCCACAATGTCATGCGGTGCTATATCGATCATCGAACGGATATCCTGATTATCGATGGGCATCGGGGTAATGGTGGTGCGGCTGTCGCTGTTCGTCGTTTCAATCGTCCAACTCTCGAAAGCACGCTCACTCACGCCATAGATGTTGGTGGCTTTAATGCCCGACAAAATATCTTCTAACGCGATGTCGTTATCGAAGCCATCAGTGCCGTTGTAAACGCGAACGTGGAATACCGCATCTTCTCCCGGAATATACATTGGAGATTCGGCTGTTTTCTCAATCCACACTTCTTCAGGCAGCGTTTCTAAGGTTGCGGTTGCTTCTGTCGTTGCACCTGCAAACTCAGCCGTTGCTGTGTTAATAATGTTGGCAACCGCTCGGCTGTTCACCGTGCCTGTAATAGCAAATTCAACCGTATCTCCTGGAGCAATATCGAGATTGGTCGCGATGTCCGAATTTGGTCCCGGTAAGGTCTCGATATTGGTGCGAAGGTCACCTTTGCTGATCACGATAGTCCAATCGTTGAATGCCGCTTCCATTGCGCCACCAGACGTTTCAACCTCTAATGCAGAAATCAAATCCTCCACTTTGACATCCGCAGCAAAACCAGAACCATTGTTCGTGACCTTGACTCGGAATGTCGAGAACTCTCCCGGCTGGTAATATCGTTCGTCAGCGGATTTTTCGATAACGACATCGCCCGGATAAGGTTTTAGCGTTGCAGTTGCGAGAATATCTTTGCCGTTGTAGCTGAGTGTGGCTTGGTTAACGATGTCACCAGTTGCTTGTGCATTCACTAAACCAATCACGTACAACGTAATGCTGTCATTTGGTGCTAGGTCGATGTTGTAGTCAATATCTTTATCCACCACCAGAGAGTTCGCATCGACCGTAGTTAATGCACTGCCCGCCACATATTGAACGGCCCATTGCAAAAATGCTTGGTTGGTTGAACCATCAATCGTATCGACAGTTAACGCGCCAATGGCATCTTTCAAATTGATGTCGTTCGCGTAGTTGTTGCCTTCATTGACAATTTTGAGAATGTAACCCGACACTTTGTTTGGGCTGTAATGCTCCACCATCGGCGTTTTCGTAAACGTTAGATCGGGGATCTTTGCCGTGCTGGTCGCTTCTGCCGTTTTTGTGGTGCCGTTGTAGGTAACATCAACGGTATTGGTCACCTCGCCAACGACTTGCGAGTTGAGCTCACCTTCTACGGTGATGGTCACCACATCATTAGGCGCAATATCAATACTGCCATCAATGAACTCGTCATTGGCTGCGGGGAACTTAGTGGCTCCGCTCAAAGACTCGGCATTCATGTAAATAGTCCCAGACTCAAACGCAATCACGTCCGCACCAGTCACACTGGCCGCCGTAATTTTGTTTACGAAGTCTTTAACTTGGACATCGTTCGCCCAGTTTGCCGTGGTGTTTTCAATTTGAATCGTATACGTCAGCATATCGCCAGACTCATACTGAGTTTTATCGACGATTTTTGTCACATTCAAATCAGCGGCAGCTGCAACATACGTCGCTTGCGCGGCTAGTTTACTCGTCGCGTCACTGACTTCGACCACGTTTGTGATATCACCAACCAGATCGGCTTTGACCACACCTTCTACATGCAGCTTGACGCTATGATCAGGGTGAATATTGTAACGAACTTGATAACCGTTATCGCCCGTTACTTCTGAGCCCGACACAGCTTGAGTTAAGCTCGGATCCGTTCCATCTACGCTAACGCTGACATCCGACCAACCCTCAAAGGCACGAACAGGCAAGGCAGAACCCGCTTTTTCAGTACGAATGGTTTTCCACAAATCCGCAATCAATACGTCAGTTGCATAGCCGCTGCCAGTGTTTTTCACCTCAATGTCGTAACCAATAGTGTCGCCCGGATGGTAGATAGCCGCTGGATCGGTAGTGATTTTCGTGACGGCCAAATTGCCCGGTTCAGGAACGATCACTTTTTCGCGTAAGTTATACGTCACATAGCGCGAGCCACTGCTTAACTTCCCTTGCAACTGGTTGGTAAACTCGCCAACCGCGTCGTCACGCACGTGCCCTACCACCTCAATGAGAACCTCGGTGTAGGTGTCATCTGGCGCTTTGCCACCCATCTGAATGGTGGTGTCGATGTCGGTATTATCCGCAATGAGATTTAAGTTGTTGATGTCGGTGTACGCCGGGTTACCGTCAGAGATAACGCTCGCGCTTACACTCCAATCTTTCAGTGCGACTTTTTCAGTGCCGTCCGCGGTCTCCACCAAATAGCTACTAATGGTATCGCGCACATCCACTAGTTCATTATTGGTGGTTACATTGCGAATTCGCATCTGATAGCGCACTTCCGAGCCCGGCGTGTACGTCGGAGTGTCCGTCGACTTTTGCGCCAGCAGATTCGAAGTTCCCGGATCAAGCACGACAGCATTACTGTCCACGCCTGCAACTTTTGCGACGTTAGTTATTGCGCCCGTTGCATCCGCCGCAACCGTGCCATCAATTTCAAAGACAACGGTATCGCCTGGCATCAGATCGAATGCTGCGTTTAAGGGTACATTGCCTTGATATTGACCATTGATGGAGAAGCGGTCTGACGTTGGTGCACTAACAATCGCCACGCTGTAATCCGTAAAAGCTGGTTTGCCATCAGACGTATTAATCTTGTCCAGTTCATCCACAATGGTGGCACCATTAGTGGTACTTTCACCTACGTTGGTGACTGAGACTTGATACTGGATCTGGCCATTCGGATTGTAGTGACAATCAGTGCCCGTCGAAGATGGGAACATACACGTACTGCTGTCGGCGGTCGTGTTCAGTACCAGTTTTTGGAAATCTAAAACAGGTGCGACAGGAGGAATGGTTTCCGTTGTGTCACTCTGGTTGCCAGCTTTTGCGGTGTTTCCATCGATATCACCGACAGCATCAGCGCGAACTTTCCCCTTTACGGTAAATTCGATCACTTCTTCAGGCGCAATATCAACCACCAAATCCAGATCATCGGTGGCATCGTATGGTTCGATGTAGGTGTCTTGCGTGCCACTGGTACCAACAGAGGTAAAGACGTGGCTGATTTCAGATTCTGAAAATGCCGATTTCGTTGTGTCACCAATAACTTCAACACGAACATTAGAGATGATGTCTTGAATCGCGGCCTCATCACGCCATACCGGTTCGGTGTTGGTCACCGTAAACTTATACACCACCTCATCTTCTGGTTTATAAGTGTCTCCCGCTGCGTAAGGTTTACCAGCAATCGAAACAATCTCTTTGTTAACGGCTAGATTGCTGCCTTCCGGTGTCACGCGAGCTGTCGCGAAGTTCGTGCCGTCGTATTTCGGCGTCGAAGCAATTTGATCCAAAGCGTCTGGGCGAATACGTGACTTCATCACAAACTCAATCCAACCGCCCGGCGCAATAGATAGAACTGGAATATCGATATCCGCATTTGCACCACCAACAAAGCCGCCGATATCCGTCGTTGCTTCACCAGAAGTTTTCACGCTCACATCCCATCCGTGCGCAGCAAACGCAGGTAAACTCTGTGCGTCTGATTCTCCAGCCGCATTTTGTGCCACTCGGACTTTGATGCTAGAGAATAACTCTTGCAGTGATTTGTTGTACTCCAGTCCTTTACCATTGTTTTGGAGACGCAGACGGTACACGATATTTTCACCACTAGACGTGTGATTGTACGTCAGCTTTTCGCTTGATAAAGACGAATCCGTGTACGCTTTGTGGGATTTGCTTACCTCAGAAGGCAGCATGTTGGCTGGCTCAGCGACTAGGTTATGACTGTTATCGATAACCGCCACGTTTAAGATTTGGCCAACCGCTTTCTCGCTGATCTTTGCTTTCACCGTATATTTGATGAAAGTGCCGCCAACAGCGAAACTATTTGCTGCAAGGTTAAACTGGGTGTCAATATCGCGGTTATCCGTGACCGACCCCGGCTCACTGATACCACTGGTATCGGTTTGAGTCGTGATGGTCCAAGAGTCAAACGCAGCACCCATCGAGCCATCTAAGTATTGGGTTTTGATTGCGCTAAGTTCATCCTTAATCGGCATGTTTTGCATGTGCACGTTGTTAAGGTTAACGAGCGATATTTCATACTCAATGTAGCCGCCCGGCGTGTAACCGCCGCTCAATGAAGTAACACCGTCTTGATCTAAGAAGCGGGTAATGTGTTTTTCGAAGTCGTATTTCTCTGCCGATGCTTTCGTCTTCGCACTGACGGTATCGCCGTCAACGGTCAACAAGTTGAGGATTTCACCGACTGCATTGTTGTTTACCGTCGCCGTCACTTTGTACTCAATTTTAGTGCCCGCGGGGATGGAAGTATGCGTGTCGATATCTCGATTATTTTCAACTGAACCATCAAGATCGAGAATGGCTTTATCGCTACCACTGACGATGTTCTGCTCGATCGTCCAGCCCGAATCAAACGCCTTTTCACTTGTTCCATCAACAAGTTCCACCGTGATGTTGGATAAGCGATCCACCACAGGAATATTGTACGCGTTCCCCTTACCATCGTTTTCAATCGTTAGGCGATAGACCAATGGCTGACCCGGCTCATAGCTTGCTTCATCCACGGTTTTGCTGAATGAAAGATGGTAGCTGTTTGGAATAACGGTGATACCGCCGATGGTAATGCTACCTACCGACTCTTCACGAACGACGCCTTCGACTTGGTATGTGACTGAGTCCCCACCCGCCACATCAATAATGGTTGAGATGTTCTGATTGTTTGCTACCGTGCCATCGAGCGTACCATCGGTTGTGCCATCACCGCCGTGGGCATCGCTTTTCGATACATCAACGGAAAAACCAGACGCGAAGGGCGTTGCAGTTGCCCCATCGAGCAATTGTGTCGTCACGTCAGTGATGTTTTCACTCACAGTATGGTCGTTCACGTAACCTGTTTGAGACGATACCGTCACTAAATAGGTCAACGTATCACCTGGTGAGTAAAAACGAGATTCGACTCCATTCACCAATAGCTTGCGCGTGACATTCCCACCGTTGTATGCCTTTTTCATTTCATGGTGTGAAATGTGAGAAGTTTCCGTTACTTCACCAAGATCGCGATAGATGTATGCATCATTTGCAATTTTATCGTTGAGATTCCCCCCTTCATCTAGCGAACCAACGACGTTATCTTTTACACGCGCTTTAATTTTAAACGTACGCACTTCGTCCGGTTCCAAACTCATTGTTTTGGAAGCGTCCCCTTCGGGATACACAAAGTTCTCCGTTGTTACAGAATGAAAACCGGCACCGTCGTCATAGTCAAATTGCCAATATTCGAACGGGCTTTGGTCCGGATAATCTTGATACTGATTGTCTTTGTCGTTCGCTAATACAGACAAAATATCTTGCAACTTATCAACGACTTTTAACCCAGTTTCAGTGTGCGAACCATTGTTGAGAACACGGATTTCGTAGGTCACATCTTCGCCCGGAACAAAGCGGACTTTATCGGCAGTTTTTAAGATCGATACATTAAGCTTGTCGCTCGAACCATCACCAATTTGTGCAGAAGACGACTGGTTCAAATTGGTTAAAGGATCATAAGCTTGCGCCGTATTGGAGATCTCTTGCTTGGCATAATCGCTTTTCACTCGACCATGAATAACGTAAACCACCGAGCCTTTCTCACTACCCACTTTAGGGTCGATATCAATACGCGAGTCAATATTTCCATTGTTTGGGTAACCCGATTTAGGCCCTGCGTAACTGCCTGTTTTGTATGGCGAGTTGTTTGAATCAATCGTCGCGTCTATCGTCCATTCAGAAAACGCATCCAGACCCACAATATCGTCCGTTACATGAACTTCGTTCGCATAACCTTCACCAAAGTTGAAAATGGATACCGTAAATGTGACCCAATCACCGGGGATAAACTCGTCATCCGGTGTGGTTTTAGTCACGATGATCTTAGGTTCTTTTGGATACACCGTAACGCTGTCTGATGCTGATGACTGGACAGTAGAATCTGGCGTTTTAACCGTCGCGGTATTACTGAATTGAGAGTACAGAATTTGATCCGGATTTGAACGGTCAATCTGAGCGACAATTGTGTACACCACTTCCACATTCGGTGGAATTTGAGCGTTAGTATCTAAATCAAGGTTGTCTGAGAAGCTGCCGACATCGGTGTAAGCAGGATTGCCGTTCAGCAAAGGATCGTCAGACTTGATTTCAGCACTAATAGTCCAAGCATTGAAAACTGGCTTAGTGACGCCATCTGGCTCCAAAATTTCAGCCGTGATGGTTGATATCGCATCTTTGACTTGCACATTGGTTGCATAGCCGTTTTCTTTCGCATTTTTCACACTGATTTCAAACGTCACTTCGTTGTCCAGCTTGGAATACGAGGTTTGCTTGGTATCAAAACTGGTATCGGTGTTCGTTTTAACACGCTTGTTAACCTCGATAGCGAAATCACGCGGATCAGAACCTCGGTCGGCGTATACAGTGCCATCAACCGTCACTTGGTTTTGAATGTGCCCATTCGCCAGAGGATGAGTGTCTGCCACGATGGTGTATTCAATGTAGGAATGTGGCTCAAGCGTCGCAATCACATTCAGGTTGTCGGGATACTTTACTGCCCCAACAATACCAGTGTTGGAAGCCGTCGCGGCTGTACCGTCTGCTTTATATGCGTTTGCAGTAATGGTCCAATCCGAATAGGCGTTGATCGTATTACCATTAATGTCTTGAGTAGTGATCGCCGAGAGTTCATCCAAGACCTGAACTTGGTTTGCAAAGCCATCACCATCGTTAGTCACTACGATGGTGTAAGTGAGTGTTTGACCCGATGAATAGTAACGACTGTCGACATCTTTACTAACACGTAAGTTGTCGTCAGGAGTTTGAACCCCTGAACCACTTTCGGTCACGTTGTCGTTGGCGCAGCTCGTCGAGTCATCCAAAATAACGCCCATGCTAGCGTCATTGGTTTTTGCGGTAAGTTTGTATTTAACGGTTTTTCCTGGAGCAAGATCGGGCGTCAAAGCAATTGGATTTGAGCTCCATGAGCCATAGCTATACGAACCCGGATCCGAGCCAAGCGAGTCCTCACCCGAAATGACGTCAACTTTCCATTCTTTAAACGCTTGAGCATCGCCTACACCGCCTGCTTGCTCCGTCATGACACAAGTTAAGTTATCTTGAATCAATAAGTTATTGGCAAAGTACTTAGACGAACCGTTGGTTACCGTAATTTCATATTCGATGTTTCCACCGGGCACATATTCTGATGCGGTGGTTGTTTTAGAAATGGCAATATCGGAATCAGAAACGTTCAGCACTTTTTCTGCATTGACTGTATCTGCGACGTTTGCGCTCTGAACTAATGAACCTGATTCATCTTTGACGGCAGCAGAAAAGCCTTGAAGCGTACCAATGGTGATTGGCGTCAGTGTAGCTTCAACTAGGTAAGTGATTGACTCACCAGGGTAGATCGACACCGTATCGTCAAAATCGACATCAGTTTGAACTCCACTAGCTTGATAGGCAGATAAGGAGTTAGAGCCAATGTTGTTGACCGTTACAGTCCACGTTGAGAATGGATTTCCGGTCACATCGGTGTTGTTAAAAGCAGACGAGAGATCGTTCGCCAAGCCATGGTTGGTAAGTAACGTGTTGATGTTCTGCGTAACGTGGTAACCATGTGCAATCGCACCACCGTTGTTACTGACTTTGATTTCGAAATTGAGCTTACCGTTTATTAAATAAGGTGTCGAAGACAAAAGTGTATGGGTAAGCGTAACGTTCGGCGTCGCTGGCGGCGTGACAAGAACATTACTTTCTACAGGGCCATCGCGCGTTAACGCCGACGCCTTAGTTGTAATGTCAGAAACCAGATCATTCGCAACGGTCGCTTTGATGGTGTAAGTGATGTAACCACCCACGGATAGCTCCGCATTCTCTACCGACAAATCATCTGCTTTCGAAAATGTTCCCGTATTACTCCCAGAAGAAGCGACAGCACTGATCTCGACATGACGAAAAACTGGAGCGTTGGCACCGCTTAGAACCTCACCAGTAAGAGACAGAAAAGGTTGGGTTATGTCTAAGCCTTTTACTGCAAACAGGCCAGTATTTTTTGCGGTGAGCGTGTACGTCAAAACGTTAGCGACTTGATATTCAGCTGGCGTTACCGCTGCATCTAGCGTGTATTTGTATTCGGCAGGTTCAAACGTGACGCTGGTTGTATCAACGAATGTATTCTCTGCCCCAGCAATCATCGCTTTTACTTGTGCGCCACCTAATACGATGTTTTCAGCACTCTCATGAGACACTGTCGCGCTAACATGATAAGTAACTCGACCAAATGGCAGCAATGTCGCGCCAGTCACTTCTAAGTTCGCATTGCTAGATGCGTAACTACCAGCGATTGAACCTAGACTGTGAGTGTCTGATATCGATACGCTCTGAAAGGCTTTTTGGTCGCCCGACATGACATCCCAAACCGCGTTTATCACTGAGACATCTGCAATTGTGTCCGCCGTTGTATTTTTTACCTCAATCGAATACGAAATTTCTTCACCATTTTCATAATGACTCCCAGAAGCAGGACTAAATGAAATTTCCACCTCTCCTGCAGCTAGAGCATTGGCAGAGGTAAATAAGGCAACTAAGAGTAAGGTAAAACAACGCTGAACCATCGACACAGTACTTTCCAATTTATATAAAATTCTTATGAATTACCGAGAGTAAAATGAACACAAAATCGTCAAAATTTTGAGGCGACGAATTTTTGACGACAATTAATCAATAAATGTCACGATATGGTCAATTTTTTATTTAATAACCATAAATAGGTAGATATATAATCTTATGATTGCACATCCAATAATTTATAACGTTCGAAAACCATAGGATCTGGCAATATCGTTAGATTTAAAGCATGAATTAGTAGATAGGTGAAAGGTAACTGATTATGATATTTAAATTTATATGAAACGACGGTTATCAGAATTATCTGACAACAACTTAAAACTAGTAACACAGCGTTGTAAATGAAAACAATGATGAATACTAGATAAGTCATCATTTTATCAAACTAAGCCACAATAGAAATTATTAATTAAAAATCAACAAGATAAAATAAATAAAAAGTAATAAGCAAACCGTAATCCACACCATTTAATAGAAATTATTTTCAAAAAAGATTAGGAATGATTCGACGCATTATAATTTATAGCGAAACTTAACCATTCTCGATCGCAAAAATTGATATATAGGAAAGAAAATTACCGATCTTAAGTAATACAAAACTTACAAAGCAGGACAATTCCTACAAATAACCAAGAAAATATCATTCGTTTTCGATTTGGCTTGTTAAGCCCATCAAAAATACCGATAAAAAACTAACAAATAAAAACATCAGAGTGTTGATAATTAAAGCTGTCACTCGAAAATCATCGGTAGATTGGTTCAGTCTTAACAACATATATCCGATTAAAATACGCTATTTGAAAAAGAAAATTGCCCCGCTAGATCTATATCCAACGAGGCATGTAATTGGCGAGAATACGCTTCTTCGAAGACGGAATACCTATTCTTCTCGAAATGCTCGGTTCATGCTTTCTGTCAGTGGCTTAATCAAATAACTCAGCGGTGTTCGAGGCTCAGACAAAATGAGTACTTCGGCGTTCATTCCGGATGTCAAACGGTACTTAGCAACGTCATCTTGAGAAATTGAGATTCGCGCTAGATAATAGTCATCTTGGTTTTCTTGTGACAATTTATCCGCAGAAACAGTCAGCACCGTGCCATCGAGAGGAGCCAATGTTCGTGCATTCAGAGCGGTTAATCGCACATGCGCTTGTTGTCCTGGATTGATCAAGTCAATGTCTTGCGGATTGACTCTTGCTTCAACAAGCAACTTATCATCTTGAGGCACTAACTCTAACAACGTTTGTCCTGAACCAATAACCCCCTTTTCAGTGAACACTTGCATGTTCACTACGCGGCCTGAGATTGGTGCATTGATTGAAGTTCTAGCCACCACATCTTGAGCAGATCGATACTCTTCACGAATGGCAACGACTTCTTTTTTGGTATTCCGCAACTCTTCGACGATTTCATTCAATCTTTCGAGCTTTAACTCCTCTATCTTAGCTTGGTTCTCGTCTAACCTTTTCCCAACGGTTAAAGATTGCCGATCAAGCTGACTTAGAGTACTGCGAACCTCTGCGGCAAGCCGTTTGAGTTGCAACAAAGTGGATTTGCCAGAAAACCCCTTCTGGACCAAAGCTTGGTTACTTGCAATTTCTTCTTCAATAAAGTTGAGGCGCTCTCTTTCGATGACTTTGGTTTGCTTAAGATTTTCGAGCTCTAAGCTCGCGCCAGAAATACTTTGTTCAATAATACTAAGCTTGCTCTCAAAAAAACGCTTTCTGGCAGTAAAGATTTTGTTTTGTACTAACTGTGCTTCTTTAACGATGTTCACACGAGGAATCGCTTCTAGATCACCAGACCACGAGATATCCGCTAATTCATCCAATTCGGCACTCAGCCGGTTTTCCTTCGCTAGCGTGTGAATGTACTGACCACTAACTGCATCTAACTTGGCCATTGGCTGACGTTGCGATAATTGAACAAGCGGCTGGCCTTTCTTTACCAAATCGCCCTCTTGAACATACAGTTTTTCAATGATACCGCCTTCTAAATGCTGTATCTCTTGCCGCTTGGTTAGAACAGACAAATCTCCATAAGCGATAGCAGCACTCTCTAACTTTGCGGTAGCCGCCCAATATCCTAAACCGCCTAGGAAAAAGCTTAACGTTGCAACTCCGAGCAAAATTGGCTTTTTGAAACTCAAGTTAGCATCTGAACTGAAACGGTACACTTTCTCCGCAGGAAGTTCGTTAACGACTGGCTGCTGATTGCTCATTTTTCACCCTTGGAATATCCGTTCTGTCCTCACCCATTAAACGCTTCAACACTTCATCTCGAGCACCATAAAGTTTGGCGCGGCCATCAGCTAAATACAGCAATCGATCCATTTGCCTCAATGTGCTTGGATTATGGGCGATAACCACAATGGTTGAGCCCTGAGATTTTAGATAAGCGATAAGACGCTGATACGCAGCCTCACCTTCTCCGTCTAGATTGGCGTTTGCTTCATCAAAGACGACGATAGAAGGATCACCATAGACAGCTCGTGCTAGCGCAATCCTTTGTCGTTCACCACCCGACAGTCCACGACCATTTTCGCCAATAATGAAGTCGTAACCTTTGTTCTTTTTGAGGATTAATTCGTGACAACCCGCTAAGTGTGCAGCTTTGATCACCTTCGCTGGATCTTCTTGTTTAAAACGCGCGATGTTCTCACGAATGGTTCCTGGAAATAGCTCCACCTCTTGGGCCAAATAGCCAACGTGAACACCTCGGTCTTCAGATGCCCAAGTCGACACTGCCATGCCATCTAAAGTCACCTTTCCAGCTAAAGGCCGAATGTTACCAAGCAATAAGCGAGCAAATGTCGATTTACCAGTGCCAGAAGGGCCAATTACTCCGACGGACACACCCGGCGGGATTGATAATGTGATAGAAGACAGCACTGGCTCATTCGCACCCGGGTGACGGTAAGTGAGCCCGGTTAACTCATAATGGCCTTTCGGTTTAGGTAACGGCATGTCAGATTCGTCTTGACGAACAATCGCATCAATCTCCTTTAACCGTTTATAAGCCGTTCGCGCAGACATTGCGCTGCGCCATGTTCCTATCGCTTGTTCCATCGGCGATAATGCCCTGCTCATCAGAATAGAGCTCGCGATCATCGCACCCGCCGTGATTTCATGCTGAATAACCAACCATGCGCCACCGCCGAGTAAAAATATTTGCAAAGAGCCACGAACAAATTTAGAAAAGTTAGCCATATAAATCGATTTTCCGGCAACTCGCTCTTCAAGCACACTGACACTCTGTACTCGCGATTGCCACTGTTCCAAAAATGCGTTCATCATCCCCATGGCTAAAATAGAGTTGGCGTTTTGTGTCGCTAACTCTGCACTACTAATATGAGAAATGGCCCTAACTTCACTTTCTTGCATCGTCTTTCTCGTCATCAACTCGTTGATCAAACCTAAGCTAAACAGAACGACAGAACCAAGCAACGCAATGTGCCCAAGCAAAGGATGGAGTAGATAGACGAACAAAATAAACAGCGGTGTCCAGGGAGCGTCTAACAAAGGATAAGGGGCTTGGCTGCTCAAAAAGCTTTTTATGGTTTGAATATCTCGAAGAACCTGAGAGGTGTAACTCTTTCCAGTATGCGATTGATACTGAATGCTTCGTTTAAGCATGAACACTGAAAGTTTCGCGTCCATCCAAAATCCGAACGATTTACTCATTTGTGCGCGAGCAATATCGATAATGGACATAGTAAACAAAGCCGCCAACACGATGATGGTAAGAAGCAACAAGGTGTCAGTCGAATAAGATGAGATGACTCGGTTGTACACTTGCAACATATAAAGTGGGATAGCAAGTACGAGTAAATTAATGAAGAGACTAAAACCGATCAGCAAACCTGCAAGCGTGCATAGTTTTTGTCTGACTTCTTTGAAAACTGTTTTCTGCACGATTACTTCCACTTTAATCGAATGATGTAGGCGCTAGATGACTAGCGCCTTAAACTAGATTTTAAATAACAAATAAATCGGCACCGTAGGTGTTAATATCTGTTTCAGTAACACCAATCAGCTTAACGGTTAAATCTGCGCCGTCAGTAAATACTGCATTGCCAGCCGCATCGTAGCTGAAAGTTAAATCGCCAAACTCTGTCACGGTGTCACTAATGATGTGAAGCGAGTCTTCACCGATAGTGAAATCCACTACCTTCGCTTCACCATGACCACCAAACTTGTCAGTGAACACAAACTTGTCGCTGTCACTGCCACCAACTAAAACGTTATCACCTGAACCTGCGACAAGGATATCTTCCCCGACGCCGCCGTTCAGTTTATTGTCGCCGAGAAGACCTAGTAGCAAGTCATTTCCCGTACCTCCGCCAAGATAATCATTTCCCGTACCAGCTCTCAGGACGTCGTCACCAGCACCACCGATTAGACGATCATTGCCCGCGCCGCCAATGATATAGTCATCACCACCGCCACCAACAAATGAATCATTACCGCCATAACCGATAAACAGATCATCACCGCCATCGAAATCAGCGATATTGTTGTTTGCGCCTGCATCGCCTAGATACGTGTCGTTGTCACTTGTGCTCATTTTTATTCCCTCTGGCTTATTTATTGAATAGACCTTTTATTCCACGTCTGATGAGATTCGCTCCAGACATGAGAAGTCTAATAGCCAAGTGGATAAGAATGAGTTTGAATATGGGATGATATTTCTAACTGACCTTTTAATTATAAATATAAAACTTAGTACTTTATCTATTGTTTTCTTTTAATTACATGCAGTTATTCCTAGTACTAGAGGTTTCTTTTTGCCCAACTTGTGGCTTGCGTCCTATTTTTCACTTCTAACTTTCTAAAAATATTGTATAGATGCGATTTAATAGTATGTTCGCTGATAAATAGTGAGTCAGCTATTTCCATATTTGACCCCCCCTCCTTCAACATTTTAAGAACCTGAATTTCGCGTCGTGTCAGTTCCACTTCAATTGCGGGCTCTGAAACGTTATTAGATTCTTTTCCTTTGTAATAATTTACCAATTGATCCAACAATCTTCTTGATAGCCAATTATCTCCTTTAACAATGGCCCCTAATCCTCGACAAACCTTTTCCATAGAGTCCAATGGACCAAATATGCCTTTGACATGAGGCCAAGACGCTAGCTCTTCAGTATCTAAGTCATAACCCAGATTAAGCATGATAGTACCTAGCACTTTATTGCTATCCTTTAGATAAACTAAAGTGTCAGAAGGTGTATCAACTGAAAAGTCAACCAATAAAAAGTAACGATCTGGGATGAGTTCATGATAGCTAGGGTTTTTAGCATCGATGATTGTTATCTTCGTTTCTGTATTTTTAGAAAGCATTTCCTTAAAGTTTTCACTCTGTAAACTTTGTTGAGTGAGCATTAGGATTTCAGGCTTTTCCGTGTACTGTTCCATAATGTTTCTCATACTTTCATTAACTTAAGATTCTTAATTTCGTAGTTAATTATCAGCACTCAAGCTCATATCTAAGTGCTAGACAACAGAGTAAAGTTATTTACTACCTTTTTGAATTACTAATTTATTAAAAACAGAAACAAAAAAAGTGTTTCTCATAAAAGAAACACTTTTAACTAAAGCTATTTTTAAAAAAATATACGTATGCACTAAATTAGTTAGGTATTTTTTTATAAAATCAAACCATCTCTATAGAGTGATCTGAAATATTTTCTTTTGCCCAAATCAGTGCTTGTACTCTGTTTTTTACATCAATCTTTTTAAAAATATTGTGAAGATGCGTTTTAACTGTATTTTCGCTTACAAATAACTGTTCGGCTATTTGTTGATTAGAGGCCCCCATAGATAAAAACGTAATGATCTGTTGTTCTCGCTTAGTCAGTATTGCTGGAACGTTCTTATTAATCGGCCTACTATGACGACGCAAATGAGTAATGTACTGCTGTGCAAATTTACGACTGAACCACATATCGCCTTGGAGAACCTTATCAATGCCCGTCTGTAAGGTCTGTATGTCGTCTGAAGTATAGAAAATACCAGCAAGCGCCCCCCAAACAAACAGCTCATCCGTTGAGATAGATTTGTCACAGTTGATGAGGATTTCAAGCGTTCCAGTTAAATGGGGGGTTTTAAATTCCATATAACGAGCAAACACTTCATCTGTGATAACACTGTAATCCAAGACAATCGCTGATATGGATTGATTTCTTACAAATGGGCTAGCAAGATTTTCTGGAGTGATCAGTAGAACGTTAATACCGAGCTTCGTTTCCAAAACATCCTTTAAGAGAGATGACTGTAGACTGCCCTCCGTGATTAAGATGACATTCCTTGTAGTTTGATGCTCCATCCTGCTCGCATTCCTTTAGTAGTTTTGATTGAAATATGCAATAGAGTAGATAGAGCGGGAGCATTGTCAAGTATGAAAATCCCTAGTACTAATTAGTAACCTATTGAAGTGTCAATCATTTTTAAGTCACGGCATGATGTAGGGAGAAATGGAAGATAAAAGCTATCCGATTAGAAAATGATGAGTAGAAGTCGTGCTTGTGACTTAGTAAATTGAAGGAATGATGAATTTTACAAATGAAAAAAGGGAGTAAACACTCCCTTTTTATTAATGAATCGGAACAGAATTTTTCTGATTAAACTTGCCGAAGTATTGCTCCAAAATTTCTGGCGTTAACTTGCCTTCTGCTTCTAGCTTTTTAAGCTCAGCCGCAATGGCTTTTTGCTCTTCTAGCGAAGGCAGCTTTACTTCTGGCTCCTCTGCAGCGTCTTGAGAAATCTGCGCTAGTTCTTTTTCGAAGTCGTTCATAGTACTTACCTAAATATAGTCATTAAACTGTTCAACTTCGTCTATTCTATCCAACTCTAGAGTTTGAAGCTACCAACCATCTTATCTAGGCGAGATGAAAGCTCTTGAAGATCGCGGCTTGCGCCAGCCAACTCTTCCGCCGTTGCAGTTGTCATCTCGTTGATTGCGTTGATTTCTTCAATATTCTGATTGATCGTATGAACCACGGTAGATTGCTCTTCCGTTGCCGTCGCAACTTGCGTGTTTCGATCGGAGATATCCGTAATGCGCTCAGAGATATTCACCAGCACTTCTACCGCTTCATCCGTCGAAGCCACACCCTCAAATGTGACCGCTTTGCCAGCTTCCATCGCGCTTACTGCATCCTGAGCATCACTTTGAAGCTGGTTGATCATACGTTGAATCTCTTCCGTTGAATCGGCAGTGCGCGACGCTAGGTTACGAACTTCATCTGCAACTACCGCAAAGCCTCGACCTTGCTCACCTGCGCGTGCTGCTTCAATCGCTGCGTTCAGTGCCAACAAGTTTGTTTGCTCAGAGATATCGCGGATTACACCAAGGATAGAGCCGATATCTTTCGTTGTAGAAGCAAGCTGTGTCACAACAATGTTTGTCGTTTCCACATCGTCAGCAAGACGGCTGATCACTTCTTTCGCTTTCATCACAACTTCACGACCCGTCTGAGTATTATCAGACGCTTGGTTTGCAGTATCGGCTGCCGTCGCTGCGTTAGACGCAATTTCACTGATCGTCGCGCCCATTTGGTTGATCGCTGCAACCACTTGAATCGTCTGGTCACGTTGCTCTTGGCTATTATCGTACGTTGACGTTGCTTTGCTCGACACGCTGTCTGCCGCTTGACTCAGTGCACCGCTCGTTAAAGATACTTCTTTCATGGTTGCGTGGATTTTTTCAATAAATCCGTTGAAACCTTTAGAAAGCTGCGCGATTTCATCATTGCCACGAATTTCAATACGCTGTGATAAATCACCTTCGCCTTGACCAAGATCGGTAAAGCGATCTGCAATCAATCGAATAGGCTTAGTGATACTGTTTGCAAGCAATACGCCCATCAAAATGAACACCAATGCCACTACAATGGTTGTGACCATCATTTTTTGGCCAGTTGCATTGAGATCAGCAAACACTTCGTCAACAGGCACAACGCCAACAACAAACCAGTTCATGGACGGCACATACAAA
This sequence comes from Vibrio sp. VP6, assembly GCF_028823755.1. Classification (NCBI taxonomy): domain Bacteria; kingdom Pseudomonadati; phylum Pseudomonadota; class Gammaproteobacteria; order Vibrionales; family Vibrionaceae; genus Vibrio; species Vibrio sp. VP6. The sequence continues at coordinate 13,225 of NZ_JAPEID010000008.1, read as the reverse complement.
CTCGCGACGAAATTGTCCTTACCTTCAAACTCGACATTAATTAGGTTGAAGCTGTTTTTGTTCAGCAGTTGATTCGCGTTACTGCCAAAAAGCTGCGCAATCGACGTTTTGTTTTTGCCTTGTTGACGATGAATTTGAATGTCACCTTTTTCATTCGTCAAGAACACGTAACCTGTGTCCTCAATTTGGAAGCTGTTTAGAAGTGACACCATGTCATCCATCGACTTAGATAGACCCGACATCGAGATACCGTTTAAGTCTTGGTAGTTAGTGAACATTTTCACTTCACCATTAGCTTCTTGGAAAACACTCACTGATGTTTCGCGACCCGAAGAGGTGAAACCAAAGAACCACGCGTCTTGCGAATGGTTTAGCTGACGCAAGAAACCATTTTGGTTCCAGTAGTACGCCGTTTTACGGTTTGCGACCGATGCGTCATTCAATCCATACTGAGATTTGATGTTGTTTAGCTGCTGAACAAGCTGCGTTTCAGAAAACTGTGGGTGATCAGTATTTTTTAGCGCTTCGACAACAAATTCGTTTGTTGCTAGTTGCTTCGCCGCTTGCTGCATTTGCACAACTTCGCGGTCAATTTCAGTATTAATTTGTTGCAGCATGGCTGGCAACTCAATATCAATCAGGCGGTGACTTAACACGTCTCTCGCATGGCGTTGAGCCATCACACCAACGATAATGGTTGATGCAAGAACAGCAAAAGTAATACCAAGTACAACCTTTTGTTTGATACTCAGAGAATGAAGTTTCAACATATTCGGACCTTTTAAAAGAATCACTTGTTATTGGCATCCTAGATAGTGGCTATCAGGTGCATATCTCTGTGACATACACAGCATGGAACCTATATCGACCTGAACGAACAAAACTAGAGGTATTTCTCACTATCTTATGCAAAATAAATGTAACACCCTGTCATTCAAGCACTTTCAGCGTTTTTCTTCGCTTGCAATCCTTTTCTTTGCCCCAATATTGAAAAGATAAATTTCGAGAGCGAACAGGAACTTTTTCCTGATTGGCAATGACCAATACTCAAAACGAAAATCAAATGGATATCGAGAGTCCAAAGCATGCATAAATCAAACTTCGAAACTCTTCAGCACTATTTAGAGTCTCAGATCATTGGCCAGCATGATCTGGTTAAACAACTGTTGATCGCCCTTCTTGCTGACGGGCATATTTTGGTTGAGGGTCCTCCGGGACTTGCTAAAACTCGCGCCGTAAAATCACTGTCTGATTGCGTAGAAGGCGACTTCCATCGCATTCAGTTCACCCCAGATTTGCTGCCTGCCGATTTAACCGGTACGGATATTTTCCGCCCAGAAACGGGCGAGTTCACATTCCAATCTGGGCCGATTTTCAATTCACTCATTCTTGCGGATGAAATCAACCGTGCGCCAGCCAAAGTACAAGCCGCAATGCTTGAAGCGATGGCAGAAAAGCAAGTCACCGCAGGTCGCCACACCTACGCGCTGCCTGAGCTATTCTTGGTCATGGCGACGCAAAACCCGATAGAACAGGAAGGTACTTACCCTCTTCCAGAAGCTCAGCTCGATCGCTTTTTGCTTCACTTAGAAGTGGATTACCCAGATGCAGAACATGAATTAGCGATCTTGCGGATCAATCGTGGTGAAGCAAAAGGTGAATGCTCTATTGAGCGCCCAAGCTTGAGTCAGCAAGACATCTTCACCGCGCGCCAAGAAGTGCTCGACATCCACATGGCAGAAGCCATTGAGCAATACATTGTGCGTTTGGTGATGGCAACACGCCGAGCAAGCGAATACGACAGTGAGTTGGATAAATGGCTAGCAATGGGTGTCAGTCCGCGTGCAACCATCGCCCTTGACCGATGCGCTCGTGCTCATGCTTGGTTAGCAGGTCGTGATTTTGTCTCTCCTGAAGATGTCCAAGCAATGGCGTACCCAGTGTTACGTCACCGATTATTGCTCAGCTACCACGCTCAAGCAGAAGGCGTAACGGCAAATCAAGTCATCGATAAGTTGCTAAACTTGGTTGGCAGCGCATAAAGCGGGTGAGTGACATGTCTGCAAACCATCCATTACCGCCTCATGCGAATGGGGTGACATTAACACTGGAAGAACTGCTTCAATATCGCACGCAGTCGGTACGTTGGTTGCCACCGGCACAAAGCATTTGGTCGCAGATGAGCGGCAACCATACGAGCCGACAAAAAGGTCGTGGTATGGACTTTATGGAAGTGCGCCAGTATCAAGCCGGAGATGACATTCGCAGCATCGACTGGCGAGTCACAGCGCGCACCGGAAAAGCACACACTAAATTGTTTGCGGAAGACAAAGAACAAGCGGTGATTTTGTATCTCGACCTCAGCTCAAGCCTTCACTTTGGCTCAAAGTACGTATTGAAGTCAGTACAACTCGCTCATTTCGCCAGTGTTCTTATTTGGCTCACATTAGCCAAAAAAGATCGTATTAGCGCAGTGATTGATGATGGACACCAATGCTTAGAATTTCGCCCTTCCTCTTTGCAAAAACAGGGGCTACGGATTCTCAATGCGGTCGTTGATACCCATAACGCGCAGTTGACTCAAGATCCAAATCATGAGACTCGCACAATGCCATATTCGCAAGTGTTAGAAACACTCCACACACTCACGCCAAAAGGCAGTGAACTGATTCTACTCAGTGACTTTGCACATGTAGAAGAAAGAGAGCTAACGCAACTGCGTCGCCTTAAACAACACAACAGCGTGAGAGCCATTCAGTTTTACGACCCATTGGAAAGAGGAGAAACCGACTTTCGTGGCCAAGCAAAAGCCTCTGATGGCCGTCGTAGCCAATGGTTCAACTTCGGCTCAACAGGACAAAGAAAAGCGCTCGAAACACACTTTACTCAACACCAAGAATCCATCAAACAACAGTGTCATTCGATGGCTATTCCATTTAACACACTATCAAGTGGTTGGCCTTTGATTCAGCAATTAAGCTAACAGGCCTTACAAAGCAGTTTTCAATAAAGCAGTAATAATAATGACAACAAACAACCAAAGCCTAAACCTTGAACCTTTGATTTTGCCGAACGCTCCAGATTGGTTCCCACTTGCGTGGGGATGGTGGGCAATGCTTGCGGCGATCGTTCTTTTTGTTTTAGGTGTATATTTGTATGCAAAATGGCGTAAAAAGCGCTTACTTGCCAAAAAAACGGCATTAAAGCTTTTGACTCAATCAGTCACACCTCATACGCCTTCCTCTGCTCTGGAAATTCTGCGTCAAGCCGCATTGAGTTACTTCCCACGTGAAGACATCGCCCCGTTAACTGGAATGGCATGGTATGAATTTCTCGACAGTCATACCAAAGAGACTCGATTCGTAGACAAACAACAACAGTGGCAAGCCGCGTTATATCAAAAGTCGTCTCAAGAGCAACATCAAGATTTGATCGACGATTGTGCCTTTTGGATAACTCACGCTTTGCCACCGAAGAAAAAGGCAAACACCCGTGACTGAGCAAACACTCATGACAGACCTTTCCCAATGGTTAAACATTGAATTTGTCTGGTGGTGGGCACTTTTTTTGTTGCCCTTACCTCTGCTGATTTACAAGCTTCTTCCTGAAGAAACTCGACAAGCAGAAATCAAACTGGCGTATTTGCCAGAAAGCAAAAACAGCCATAAACCTAAACAATGGCTACAAAAATCGTTAGCTGTAGGCGTTTGGACATTATTGGTCGTCGCATGTGCGAGACCAGTTTGGTTTGGCGAACCTGTCGAGTTTCAACCTAAGTACCGAGACTTAATGCTGGTGGTTGACCTTTCAGGCTCCATGCAAAAAGAGGACATGAACTTAGATGGCGAGTACATCGACCGACTCTCTGCCGTGAAAAAAGTCCTATCAGATTTTGTCGCGAAGCGAAAAGGTGATCGGCTTGGAGTAGTTCTATTTGGTGACCACGCGTACTTACAAACGCCACTGACGGCTGACCGACAAACCGTTATCCAACAAATCAAGCAAAGCGTAATTGGCCTAGTTGGTCAACGAACCGCAATTGGCGATGGTATCGGCTTAGGAACAAAAACCTTTGTCGATAGCGATGCGCCCCAGCGCGTGATGATTTTGCTCAGTGACGGCAGTAACACCGCAGGTGTGTTAGATCCAATCGAAGCGGCTGAGATTGCGAAGAAATACAATGCCACTATTTATACCGTCGGCGTAGGTGCTGGCGAAATGATGGTGAAAGACTTTTTTATGACTCGTAAGGTCGACACCGCAGCCGACCTTGATGAACAAACGCTCACGAAGATTGCAGAAATGACTGGCGGGCAGTACTTCCGTGCGCGAGATGCCGAACAACTTGAAAAGATATACGACACAATCAACAAACTGGAACCTGTATCAAGCGATACCCAAACTTGGCGGCCTCAGTCCGAATGGTTCCCATATCCATTGAGTGCAGCTTTAGTGCTTTCTATGTTGTTGTTCCTGCTAAGGAGAAAACATGGCTGAGTTTACTTTCCTTAACCCATATTGGTTACTGGGACTGATAGCAATCCCCTTCGTACTCCTGATTAATCAAAAACTTAGAGCGAAAAAATCCGCGCTGATTGCCCCGCACCTCGCCAAAATGCTTGGGCAGACCACCCAGTCCAAATCCTATTTTACGATTTGGGGCTTGGCTTGGGCGATTGCCTGCGTAGCGCTCGCTGGGCCGAGCTGGCAATCAAATACACGTCCAAGCTTCGAGCTAAGCCAAAATCGCATGCTAGTACTAGATATGTCTCGCTCGATGTACGCCAGCGACATCAAACCCAATCGCCTTACTCAAACACGTTACAAAGCGTTGGACTTGTTGCCGAAGTGGAAAGAGGGGGCGACTGGATTGATCGCCTATGCAGGCGACGCCTACAGCTTGAGTCCGCTAACGACGGATGCTAGTACGCTAGCAGGTATCATCGAGAACTTGTCGCCAGAGCTGATGCCATTCCAAGGCTCGAACCTCCCTGCTGCGATCGAATTGGCGTTAAGTCAATTTTCACAAGCAGGAGCAAACCAAGGAGACATTGTTGTTCTTGCCGATGATCTTGATGATTCAGAATTGGCACGCTCTCTGAATTTAGTTAAAGGTAAAAACATACGAGTCTCGGTTCTTGCAATCGGCACGGCAAACGGCGCACCGATTGCCCTACCCGACGGCTCGCTTCTTAAGACCACGCAAGGCTCGACCGTTGTTGCCAAAACACACCTGAAAAACCTACAAACGCTAGCCAACAAGACGGGCGGTATGTTTGTTCCTATTCAGCACAACAACCGAGACGTGGATAGCATCGCAGCGTACACGAATAATACTGGGAACAACTTGGCAGCAAAACAGAATCAAGAGGTCAAAACCGATTCTCGTTTGAATGGTGGATTTTGGCTATTGCCTCTACTGCTACTACCTACCGTTTTCCTGTTCCGCCGTGGTGTAATTTGGGTATTTGTCGCAGCGCTGCTTCCAATGACTTGGACTCCAGGTGCACAAGCCAACCCGTTCTTAAATGCCGATCAGCAAGCGGCTAATCTCTATAAACAGGGAGAATATGAACAAGCCAAAAACCTGTTCACTGACCCAAGTTGGCAAGGCGCGGCAAGTTACCAAACTGGCGATTACGAAGCGGCCATCAAAGCGTTTTCGAATGACCCATCACAAACCGGCCGCTATAACCTAGCGAACTCGTTAGCACAAAATGGTCAGTTAGAAGACGCAGCTGAGCAATACAAAAAGCTGCTTAAAGAAAATCCTGATTTTGAAGCAGCGAAGAAAAACCTGTCGGTTGTGGAGGAGAAACTGAAGCAGCAACAGCAACAGCAACAGCAACAGCAACAGCAACAGCAACAGCAACAGCAACAACAGCAACAGCAACAGCAACAGCAACAGCAACAGCAACAGCAACAGCAACAGCAACAGCAACAGCAACAGCAACAGCAACAAAAGTCTCAGAATAGTACTAAACAAGATCAAGGACAGCAGTCACAAAATCAGCAAGACGCTGAAAATAAAAAAGAAAAACAAGAATCCGAACACAAAGCTAAGCAGCAAAAGGCCGAAACGGAAGTAGAAAAGCAAGGTGAGCAAAAAAAAGGTGAACCTATGCAGGCGCAAGCCCAACCAGAAAAAACACCTCAGGATGATCCTGAATTCCGCCGCCTAGAAGCTGTCGAAAGTGCTCGAGATCCAAGCTTTTTGATTCGTGCACAAATGCAGTTGCAAGCTCAACAAAAACAACGTCCACAACAATCTCAGAAGGAGTGGTAAGCCCGTGATGAAAAAAGGCGTACATCTGGTCTTTATTCTTGTGGCCAGCCTGTTATCTAGTTTCTCGGTGATGGCACAAAGCCTCCAGGCAAGCGTCAACAAAACTGAAGTGGCTAAAAATGAAGTCATCAACCTACGGATAATGGCAGACTCAGAAGTGGCGTCCGACGCCATCGACTTCAGCGTATTGGAAAAAGATTTCTTCTTAGGACAGCCTCGCTACGGGCGTTCGAGTAACAACATCAATGGTCGAAAATATCAGCGCACAGAATGGAGCATTTCTATAGCGCCAATGAAAGAAGGGATAATTACGATCCCGAGTTTTTCGGCCGATGGCATGAAAACCGAGCCAATTCAGCTAAGAGTCACGGCGAACAAATCGGCACCCGATCTGGATGATTTGTTCAGCTTCAATATGAGTGTCGATAACCATACGCTATATCCGCAGCAATCTGCGAATTTACGCATGCAACTGATCATCAAGGCCGACACTCGCCGTTTAGACAACCCACAAGTTGTGCCACCACGTATTGAAGGCATGAAGCTTGAACCTGTTGGTGAAATGCAACAAGGGCAGCGAGTCATTTCTGGGCTTGAAGTGACAGTGGTGGAGCAATCTTTCCGCTTAACCGCAGAACAACCGGGAACATTCACGCTCCTTGGCCCACAACTGACTGGATCTTATATCTATGGCGATAGTCTGACGGGCTCAACCAAGATCATGCCGATCAGCACAAAAGTGGAGCAAATGCCAATAACGGTAAAAGCCATACCTAGTGAGTTTAAAGGCAGTTGGTTACCCGCATCGGCATTGCAAATGACTCAGAGCTGGCAAGACGATCAAGGCAATACGCTATCCGCCAATACGGTAAATAACGTGAAACAAGGTTCGTCTATTACTCGTACCATTCAAATCAAAGCTCGCGGTACACAAGCCGAATACTTACCGCGTATTACTATGGATTACCCAAACTCCTTACGCGTTTACCCTGAACAGCCTCAATTCGACACAGCAAGAGATGGCACGGTAATCATGACGGTAAAACAAGTGCTGATCCCAACAGAAGCAGGCGAATTCACGCTGCCAGGCTACACACTGAATTGGTGGGACAGTAAAAGCGATGAAGCAAAGCAGGCAAACTTGTCTGAGCTAAAACTGAATGTGGAACAAAGCGATGCAGGCTTGATTACCTTACCTGAAACCGCGCTTCCTATACCAACCGTTTCAAATGCAGCTCCCGCCCGACAAAATGGCGTCGATAAACTCTGGCAAACGCTCACTTTTGTTTTTGCAGGCTTGTGGATTCTTACTTCCGCAATTGCATTTGTAATTTGGAAAAAGCGTCCTGTTGCTTCCACAGAACCATTGTCGGCATCAGAAAGACCACTTTGCGTTGAAGCGTTGAAACGCATCATTAATGAAGGCGACGAAGCGAAAATCGAACGCTCAGTAAACGAGTACTTGAGTACCCATCGTGACCGACTAAATCCCGAAGATGTTCAAGCGGTCAAACTCGAACTCGATGCCATGAACAGAGCACGTTTTAGTCCAAATCAACAGCCATGGAGTCACAAAGCCCTGTTGGAGAAAGTGCAAAAACTGGCCAAGGCCAAACGTGACAAATCTAGCCACCAGCTAGAAAAACTATAAATAAGAATGGCAGCGCTCTAAACGCTGCCATTTTTGGTTTCTGATGTTCAGGAAGTACGTAAAAACAAACTCACGCTACAATTTGATCTTTTTGAGGGTCTTTTAACTCATATCGCTTCACGCAATTTCTCCCACTGCTTTTCGCCTGATAGAGCGCCTTGTCGGACAACTGATACAAGTGGTCGAAATTGAAGTCTTTGCCTTTGGTTTTGTAGCAGGAGTAGCCCACCGAAACCGTCAGCAGTTCACCTTCTGGGTTATGTTGATGCTTGATGCCTTCATCTTCAATGCATTGACGAATGCATTCCGCTCTCAACCGAACCTCTTCTTGGTTCGAGCCGATCATCAATAACACAAACTCTTCACCCCCAATACGACAAAAGACCTCGTCTTCATCTTTGGTATGGTGTTCAAGAATGTTCCCAATGCGCATCAGGACAATGTCGCCTTCAAGATGACCATAGTGATTGTTAAACAAACCAAAATGGTCAATATCAATCAGAATCAGACCGAATGACATCGCCTCTTCGCAATCCAATGCGCAGTATTTTTGCATCACATGTTCCAGCATACGGCGATTGCCAAGGCGCGTAAGTGGATCGAGTTTAGACAGTACTTCGAGCTGGCGATTCGCCTCTTCTAGCTCTTTGGTTCGGTTCTGCACTTCTAACTCAAGGTTTTCATTTAACTCTCGAATCGCCTCTTGAGCTTGAGTGCGTTGCAGCACCTCGGCCAAACTGGAAGAGAACATACGAATCACTTCGCGCAGTTGAGAGGTTAACGGCGCACGAGTGAGCAGGTTATCGACGGCAATAAAAGCGATGGGGCCACTGCTGTTTGAGGTGAGAACCGTCATTGCCGCCCAACCAAAACCGACGATATTACAGTCGTGGTAAATGGGAACGGATTCTTCGAATGCGACTTCACTCGGTACGGCGCGAGCTAAATTGATCAGAGAGAAGTTTTGCGTCTCACCAAAGAAATAGGACTCATCGACGACATTCCCTTGAATGTCCGTGCCCCAAGTGCCCTGCATGTATGAGCAGTTTTCATCGGTCAAAAATACCGCCATACGATCAATACCGAGGTTTTTAATCGCGAAAGTCACTGCCGATTTACACACATCACTAACGGTTGTACAGCGTGATAGCTCAACCATGCTTGAGTGCAACATACGCACATTTTGCTCTTGGCGCTTACGGATATAAATTTGCGAGAAAAGAGAACCAAACGAGTCCAACATCTGTTTTTGATACGCCGTTATCGGCTTGCGATGAATGAAGTTATCGAGCGCAAACCAACCGAAGGGCTCATTGCCGTCGCGCAAGATTAACATCGCGTTCCATCCCTGCCCGACCACTTTGCCCGCCGTGTATATTGGCGCATCTTCGATGATCACTAAATTGCTCTCAAGGCTCGACAGCGCAGCGATGTATTCCTCACTCAGTTGATGTAGATCGTATTGCGTGTGGAATTCATCGATCGTAACGCCAGACTCATCCGTGCCGTATGTACCGCTGAAACTGCGCTTTTTCATGTCCAGTAGCATCAGTGTGGTGCGGTCAAAGCCCAATCGTTCGCGCAGGGCTTCGACGGCTTTGTAATACAAATCTTTTAAGGAATCAGGGTTGGAGATCTCGAGTGCGACTTGCTGAACTAACTTCATGTTTTCGATAAAGCGTTCGCGCTGGCTAATTTCATCGACGTATTGAGCTTCACGGATGTCTCGATGTCGCATCTCTTGTGATGCATTTTTCTCGGCTCGAATGCATTGCCAACGCGCAGCCGCGAGCTGCATTGCGTCGTAGCTTTCTTCGTAAATATTGTGTGCGGTGCGAGCTTGGACAGATTGGATAAGTAAATAGGTGCGTTTTATTGGCGTGTTGTCGAGCATCATTATGTAGCTGTCGCCACCTAAATCTTGGGTGTGATTCCAGTTACAAGTGTTAATCGCCAGAGGAATAATGCTTTCGGATGTATCAAATTGGCAGGCCCAATCCCAGAAAACCTCAGGGTACTTTTGAATAGGGTAAAGCTCTCCGCGAGAAAAACTCACAGAACAACGAGGATTGGTTAAAGGGTCTTCAAAAATGGCGATCGCGTGGGGGGAAAAGAGGTTCTCTAATTGATCGAATATTGCTTCGGCCAGCAGCCGGTGGTCCCTCGTTGAAGACACTTTTCTCGTAAAACTTTTTAAATTCACCCTACCAACCTAATTTACTTTTTTATCCTCGATAAAAAACTACGCAGGTGGTGATATGCAATCAATATAATCAATTTTGAGCTGTTAAGTAATTCGCAAAATTTTCGGACTAAGTTTCACATTCGAGAACTCTTCAGCACTTTTAGCACCATGTTTCACGAGAATTACATGTTGCATAAAAGTGGCCAATGTCGCTTAATTTTTAATAATTATTTATGCAGATAGATTTTATAAATCAGTATCTTAAAAAGAAAAAGGCCCCTCATAAAGAGGGGCAAAGTTACCATCGCTTATAGTTATCTGGTTATTTCAAAAATGCGGTTATTAACCGAAGTCGCCGTTTACGTAGCCTTGCGTACGGTCGTCTTGAGGGTTGCTGAAGATCACTTGAGTATCGTTGTGCTCAACCAGTTCACCCATTAGGAAGAACGCGGTGCGGTCAGAGATACGACGCGCCTGTTGCATTGAGTGAGTCACGATTACGATGGTGTAGTTCTTCTTCAGTTCTTCCATCAATTCTTCAATTTTGTGGGTTGCAATCGGGTCAAGTGCCGACGTCGGTTCATCCATCAGGATTACGTCCGGTTCCATCGCGATAGTACGCGCGATACACAAACGCTGCTGCTGACCACCAGAAAGACCGAATGCGTGTGATTTAAGGCGATCTTTCACCTCATCCCAAAGTGCAGCGCCACGCAGCGAACGCTCTACCACTTCATCAATGGTCTTTTTGTCTTTGATACCTTGAGCACGCAAGCCGTAAGCCACGTTCTCGTAGATGCTCATTGGGAATGGGTTTGGCTTTTGGAATACCATGCCGACTTTAATACGAAGATCCGCAACGTCAATGTTGCCGTAGATGTCTTCGCCATCCATCGCGAGCTTACCCGTAATTTTTACGCCTTCGATAAGGTCATTCATGCGGTTCAAACAGCGTAGAAGCGTTGATTTACCACAACCTGATGGGCCGATAAGTGCCGTCACTTGACGAACAGGAATAGGCAGGTTGATCGATTTCAGTGCTTGGTTTTCACCGTAGAATAGGTCTAGGTTTTCAATATCAAACTTGTTCATTGTCTTAATCTCTTAAATCTTGAATTCGTGTCTTTTAACGTGCGTTCTTAATTGGTTTTGTTAGTAAGTTGCTGTGTTAAAACGTCTTGCAATCAGTTTAGTCACCATGTTGATCAAAAGAACAACGACGATCAGCACTGTTGCCGTACCGTAAGCCTGATTCCATTCTTCAATGGTAAACAGCTCGGTAGTCAGTTTGTAAAGGTGAACGGTTAACGTACGGCCTGAATCCAATAGAGAATCCGGAATACGTGCAACCATACCTGCAGTCAGGAATACTGGAGCAGACTCACCAATGACACGACCAATACTTAGAATGACCGAGGTTAAGATACCTGGCATCGCGCTCGGAAGAATCAAACGCCAGATAGTGTAAATTTTTGAAGCGCCAAGGCCGTATGAGCCTTCACGATACGTTTGTGGCACTGCCATCAATGCTTCTTCCGTGGTACGGATGATAACTGGCAGGATTAGGATACTTAGCGTCAGTGCACCCGATAGAATCGAGAAACCAAGACCAAGAATTGCCACGAAGAAAGTCATACCAAACAGACCGAAGATGATCGACGGGATACCTGCTAGGGATTCTGTACAGAATCGAATCACTTTCACCAAGCGGCTGCCTACTTTTGCGTATTCAGTCAGGTAAATCGCCGTCATGATACCCAGAGGTGCCGCTACCGCAATGGATGCAATAACCATGTAGATGGTCGACACAATCATCGGGAAGATACCGTGCTCATCGCCGGTACGAGTGTAATTGTCAGTAATGAAGTTCCAATCTACGTGTTGTAGACCGTTTGATAGGATGTACCAGATAATCCAGAACAGAAAACCTACCGTTAGTGCAGCCGAAATCCAAACGAAAGCGTTAAAGACGTTATCTTTGAACTGGCGTGCTTTTTTCAGTTTTGCGCGATCCATAATAGTCACCTTTAACGAGCGATTACTTCGCTTTTTCTCGGTTTAGGTAAAGAAGTACAGCGTTCAACGACATGATGAAGACCAGCAGTACCACACCTGTTGCGTACAGTGCGTTCGCGTGAACACCACTTGCGTAAGACATTTCAATCGCGATGTTCGCAGTCAGCGTACGTGCTGAGTCGAGAATGCCTTCTGGCATTGCCGGTGCGTTACCCATCACCATAATGATTGCCATTGTCTCACCCAACGCACGACCGATACCAAGAATCACACCAGTCATGATGCCTGAACGAGCCGCAGGTACGAGCAGTTTGAAGATTGTGTAGATTTTTGAAGCGCCAAGAGCCAAAGAGCCTTCTTTGTATGCACGAGGCACCGCTCGAATAGACGTTTCAGATACCGTGATTACGGTCGGTAGAATCATCACACCAAGAACAATAATACCCGCCAAGATGGTGTTACCCGCTGGCACATTGAAGATGTCTTGAATCAAAGGAACGATGATAACGAGGCCGAAGAAGCCATACACCACCGAAGGGATACCCGCTAGCAACTCAACCGCAGGACGAATAACATCAGCCAAACGCTTAGGCGCGATTTCAGCGATAAAGATTGCGGTAAGCACACCAACAGGAACGCCAACCATCACCGCACCCGCAGTAGAGACTACAGAAGCGACAATCATTGTTGCTACGCCGTAAAGCGCAGGTGGAAGCCAGTTTTGGCCAAGAACGATGCCCGATACTCCAGCTTCTTGGAAGGCAGGAATACTCTCTCGAACAATAAAGTAAGCAATTACTGCTAACGACACAATGCCGATAACAGCACTGGTTAGGAACAAGCCGTGGAAGATACGCTCTTTCCAGTCTACACGACGTTTCTCGCGTAGGCCTGGCTTGCTGATAGCTTTAGCGTCAGTATTCATAAGCTTTTCACTATTTGTTGCGATGGTCATTTAAAAATCTCACGGTTCTGGGTATTGCCAATGAACGCTATGGATAGAAAAGGCTCAGCCCTAAACGGTGGGCTGAGCAAACTTAAGAGTCCCGATAAATTAGTGAACTGAGATGTAACCGTTTTGGTCAAC